>CAYMKZ010000005.1:0-43066 GCA_964391345.1 uncultured Alcanivorax sp. | reverse complement strand
GTCAGAAACGACAGTAAAGAAACTGGCCGATGTGGTAGGTATTCCGGTAGATACACTGCTTGCGCAGATGCGAGAAGCCGGATTGCCGCACACCGATGCCGGTGAAGAGGTCTCCGATGAACAAAAGCAGCAGCTGCTCGCGCACCTGCGCAAGTCTCATGGTGCCGCGTCGGACCCGAAGAAAATTACCCTCAAGCGCCGCTCGACCAGCACTATCAAGACCACCGGTGCGGCCGGCAAGGCAAAAACCGTCAACGTGGAAGTGCGCAAGAAACGCACCTACGTGAAGCGCGCCTCGATCGAAGAACAGGAACGTCTGGCGGCGGAAGAAGAAGCCCGCCGGCTGGAAGAAGAAGCTCGCCTGAAAGCCGAGGAAGAGGCCCGTCGCAAGGTGGAGGAAGAGGCCGCGCGCCGCAAGGCCGAGGAAGAAGAGCAGGCCCGCCAGCGGGAAGAGGAAGCGGCGCTGGCTCGTGCCGCGGCGGAGCGCAAGGCCCAGGAAGAGAAGGACGACGAAGGGAAGGCCAAGCGCGTGGTGGTGCCCAAGACCACCAGGAAGGCCGCCAAGGAAGAAACCGAGGAAGAGCGTCTCGCCCGCGAAGCCGAGGAACGCAGGCAGCGTGAGGCTGAAGAAACCCGCCGCAAGCAGGAAGCCGAACAGCGTCAGAAGGCAGAGGAAGAAGCCGCGCGCCGTACCGCCGAAGAAGCTCGGCGGATTGCCGCGGAGCTGGAAAAACGTGGCGGTGAAAACCGCGAGCAGCCGCGCGAGGAAGAGGATGACAAGAGTTCCTCCATCGTTCGTGATGCCGTCGAGTCCAGCTACCAGACCGAAGAGCGCCAGTCCCGTCGCCGGCGCCGCAAGCCGAAAGCTGCCGGGGTTACCCATGGGCAGATGAAGAGCTCCATGAACCGCCAGCACGGCTTTAAAAGCCCCACGGAGAAAATGGTCTACGAAGTCGAGATTCCTGAAACCATCACCGTCGCCGAGTTGGCTCAGCGCATGAACATCAAAGCCAGAGAACTGATCAAGGCGTTGATGAAGATGGGTGAAATGGCCACGGTGAACCAGCATATCGATCAGGAAATGGCGGTATTGCTCACCGAGGAAATGGGGCATACACCGAAGCTGGTGAAAGGCGAGGAAGAGACTCTGGAAGACGATCTCGCCACCCTGGCGGATTACACCGGGATCACCAGCGAGGCGCGCGCGCCGGTGGTGACCATCATGGGTCACGTGGACCACGGCAAGACGTCGCTGCTGGATTACATCCGCAAGGCCAAGGTGGCCGCCGGTGAGGCTGGGGGCATTACCCAGCATATCGGCGCTTATCATGTGGAACTCGAGAAGGGCATGATCACCTTCCTGGACACGCCGGGACACGCGGCTTTTACTGCCATGCGTGCCCGTGGTGCCAAGTCCACGGACATCGTCATCATCGTGGTGGCGGCGGATGACGGCGTGATGCCGCAGACCGAAGAAGCCATCAACCACGCGAAAGCCGCCGGTGTACCGCTGATCATTGCCATCAACAAGATCGACAAGGAAAGCGCCGATCCCGACCGGGTGAAGAACGAGCTGGCCGCCAAGGACGTGATTCCGGAAGAGTGGGGCGGCGAATATCAGTTCGTCAACGTGTCCGCGCATTCCGGCCAGGGCGTCGATGATCTCCTCGACGCGGTGCTGTTGCAGGCGGAACTGCTGGAACTCACCGCTCCCGCCAGCGGCCCGGCCAGTGGCGTGGTGATCGAGTCGCGCATCGAGAAAGGACGCGGCACCGTGGCCTCGGTGCTGGTGCAGTCCGGTCAGTTGGAAGTGGGCGATATGCTGCTTGCCGGGGCCCATTACGGTCGCGTGCGGGCGCTGGTGGATGAGAACGGCCAGCCGATCAAGACGGCGGGTCCGTCCATTCCGGTGGAGGTGCTGGGCCTGGATGGCGCCCCGGAAGCGGGCGAGCAGGTTCAGGTGGTGCCCGACGAGAAGAAGGCGCGGGAAGTGGCCGAGTTCCGTCAGGAGCGCGACCGCGACGTCAAGCTCAAGCGCCAGCAGGCTTCCAAGCTGGAGAACCTGTTCGCCAACATGGGCGGCGCGGAGACCAAGCAGGTCAATATCGTGCTCAAGGCGGATGTGCGTGGTTCCCTGGAGGCGCTTGTCGGTGCACTCAACGAACTAGGCACCGATGAAGTGAAGGTGAGCCTGGTCTCCGCCGGTGTGGGCGCGATCAACGAGTCCGACGTCAATCTGGCCATGACCAGCGAAGCAGTATTGCTGGGCTTCAATGTGCGGGCCGATTCCAAGGCCAAGCGGTTGTGCGAGAAAGAAGGCATCGACCTGCGTTATTACAGCGTCATTTACGAGCTGATCGATGACGTCAAGCAGGCCATGAGCGGCTTGCTGGCGCCGGAACGGCGCGAAGAGATTCTCGGTACCGCCGAGGTGCGCGATGTGTTCCGTTCCTCCAAGTTCGGCGCCGTGGCGGGCTGCATGGTGGTGGAAGGCACTCTCCATCGCAATCGCCCGATTCGCGTGCTGCGCGACGACGTGGTGGTCTTCGAAGGCGAGCTGGAATCGCTGCGGCGCTTCAAGGACGACGTCCAGGAAGTACGCAGTGGTACCGAGTGTGGTATCGCCGTGAAGAGTTACAACGACGTCAAGGCCGGCGACAAGATCGAAGTGTTCGAAGTGAAGGAGGTGGCGCGCACTCTCTGAGCGCGCCCGACTTATGAGCCGTCACCAGCGCCCGCACGGGTTTCAGCGTACCGATCGTATTGCCGACCAGATTCAGCGGGAGCTGTCGCAGGTATTGCAGTTCGAGCTCAAGGATCCCCGTGTGGGCATGGTGACGGTTCAGGATGTCACCGTGTCCCGCGATCTGGCCTTCGCCGATGTCTATTTCACGCTCCTTGGCGAAGGCGCGGATGCCGGGTTGCAGGCAGAACAGGTGCTCTCCGGAGCGGCCGGCTTCCTGCGCAGCAAACTGGCGCAGACCCTGAACACTCGCACCACCCCGAAATTACGTTTTCATTATGATGAGACGCCGGAGCGGGCCGCTGGCCTGTCCCGGCTGATCGATCAGGCTCGCGCCGAGGATCGGGAGTTGCATCCCGACCAGGCCGAGGATGACGACGCCAGTAAAGAATGACGACGGAGTAACGCAACTGTGGGAAAACGACGCCATGGAGGTCGTAATCTCAATGGCATTCTGCTGCTGGACAAAGTACCGGGCGTGACCAGCAATGGCGCCCTGCAGATGGCCAAGAAAATGTTCGCCGCCGCCAAGGCGGGCCATACCGGCAGCCTGGATCCGCTGGCCACCGGCATGTTGCCGATCTGTTTTGGCGAGGCCACCAAGTTCAGTCAGTTTCTGCTGGACGCGGACAAAAGCTATCGCGTCAGTGCGCAACTGGGTGTGACCACCGAGACCGGCGACGCCGATGGCGAGGTCCTGGAAACGCGCCCGGTGGAGGTCAGCGAGTCGCAGGTTGTCGAGGCGCTGGATGGCTTTCTGGGACAGATCGAGCAGATACCGAGCATGTACTCGGCGATCAAGCACAATGGCACGCCGCTGTACAAACTGGCTCGTGAAGGCATTACCGTGGAGCGCCAGCCGCGCCGGGTGACCGTCTACGAAATCGCCGATATCGGCCTTGAGGAAGGCGAGCGGGTGCACTTCGATGTGACCTGCTCCAAGGGCACCTACGTACGCACGCTGGTCGAAGATCTCGGCGCCAGACTGGGTTGCGGAGCCCATGTGGCGGAGTTGCGGCGGCTGTCCGCCGGGCCTTATCCGGCGGAGCGCATGATGACCCTGGAGCGTCTTGGCGAGATCAAGGCGGAGGGCGGATTCGAGGCCATCGACGAATATCTCTTGCCTTTATCCACCAGCGTGGCAGACTGGCCGCGGGTTTCGCTGGGGGACAATGCTGCCTATTATTTGCAGCAGGGTCAGCCGGTGATGGCCAGTGAGCGCCCGGTGGATGGCTGGGTGAGCATTTATCAGGCTTCCACGGAGCAGTTCCTGGGAGTCGGTGAAGTTCTGGAGGATGGGCGCATCGCGCCACGTCGTCTGGTTTCATGAAAGGCCCGAAGGCTCGGGCAAAGCAAGACGGCAGCTATAAATATGCATGGCTGACCGTGTCCACAAGCGCATATTTGGAGTAATGACATGGCTTTGACCACGGAAAAGAAAGCGGAAATTCTCAAGGAATTCGGCCGCAAGGAAAACGACAGCGGCTCCCCGGAAGTGCAGGTTGCCCTGTTGACCGCCAACATCAACGAACTGCAAGGCCACTTCAAGGATCACAAGAAGGACCATCACAGCCGTCGTGGTCTGATCCGCATGGTCAACCAGCGCCGCAAGCTGCTGGATTATCTGGCCGGCAAGGATCGCAGCCGCTATTTGCAGCTCATCGAACGCCTTGGGCTGCGCCGCTAAGCGCGCCGGCCTGTGGCCCCATGGCCCGGTCTCTTCTGGGAAGCTCGGCGTGTCGCCGGGCTTCCGTCGTTTTTGGCAGGCGGGTTTCCGCCCTGTGAAAGCCGGGTCGTCATGTTGGTCGAACCGATAAGCCAGTAAAGCGTATTGCAAGCAGAACACGTAAAGCGAGAAGCACAGAAAAGAGCGCAGAGAGAAGGAAGAGAGAGTCGATATGTTCAATATAGTGCGTAAAGAAATTCAGTACGGCGACGACACCGTGGTTCTGGAAACCGGCGGTGTTGCGCGTCAGGCCACCGCCGCCGTGATGGTCACCATTGGTGACATTCAGGTGCTGGTCACCGTGGTGGGCAAGAAAGAAGCGGACCCCGGCAAAGGCTTTTTTCCGCTGACCGTCAACTATCAGGAAAAGACCTACGCTGCGGGCCGTATCCCGGGCGGTTTCCTGCGCCGTGAAGGCCGGCCGGGGGAAAAAGAAACCCTCACCAGCCGGTTGATCGACCGTCCCATTCGCCCGCTGTTCCCGAACGGTTTCATGAATGAAGTGCAGATCGTGGCGACGGTGATGTCGGCCGACAAGAACCAGGATCCGGACATTGCCGCCATGATCGGTACCTCCGCTGCCCTGGCGTTGTCCGGTATTCCGTTCAATGGCCCGATCGGCGCCGCTCGGGTCGGCTTCAAGGATGGTTTCTATCTGCTCAACCCGAGCTACTCCGAACTGGAAGAATCCGCGCTCAACCTGGTCGTGGCCGGCACCGAAGCCGCCGTGCTGATGGTGGAATCCGAAGCCAAGGAGCTCAGCGAAGATCAGATGCTGGGTGCCGTGCTGTTCGGCCACCAGGAAATGCAATCCGTGATCCAGGGCATCAAGGCGTTCGCCGCCGAGGCTGGCAAACCGGCCTGGGATTGGCAGCCCTCCGCGGAAAATACCCAGCTCAAGGATGCCATCAAGACGCGTTATGAAGGCGCGTTGGCCGAGGCCTACACCATCACCGAGAAGATGGCCCGCTACCAGAAAGTGGATGAGCTGAAAGAAGCCTGCGTGGCGGAATTCGCCACTGGTGAGGAAGGCGCTCCGGACGCCGGTGAGGTGAAAAGCCTGTTCGCCAAGATCGAGAAGCGGGTGGTCCGTGAGGGTGTATTGTCCGGCAAGCCGCGTATCGACGGCCGTGCACTGAATGCGGTACGGCCGATCACCAGCCAGGTGGGCGTGCTGAAGAAAGCCCATGGCTCCGCCATGTTCACGCGCGGCGAGACTCAGGCGATCGTTACCGCCACGCTGGGCGGTATGCGCGATGCCCAGTTGATCGATGCGCTGGAAGGCTCCCGCCAGGATCATTTCATGCTGCAGTACAACTTCCCCCCGTACTGCGTGGGCGAAACCGGCATGATGGGTTCGCCGAAACGCCGTGAAATCGGCCACGGCCGTCTGGCCCGCCGTGGTGTGGAAGCGGTGGTGCCCAATTTGCAGGAATTCCCCTACACCATTCGCGTGGTGTCGGAGATCACCGAGTCCAACGGTTCTTCTTCCATGGCTTCCGTGTGTGGAACATCGATGGCGCTGATGGACGCCGGTGTGCCGTTGACGGCGCCGGTGGCCGGTATCGCCATGGGCCTGGTGAAGGAAGAGGACGGCCGTTTTGCGGTGCTGTCCGACATCCTCGGTGACGAAGATCACCTCGGCGACATGGATTTCAAAGTGGCCGGCACCGAGCACGGCGTCACCGCCTTGCAGATGGACATCAAGATCGAAGGCATCACCGAGGAGATCATGGAGAAGGCTCTGGGCCAGGCCCGGGAAGGCCGTCTGCATATCCTCGGTGAGATGAGCAAGGCCATCAGCGAATCCCGCAACCAGGTTTCCGCCAACGCGCCGACGCTGATCACCCTGAAGATCAACCCGGAGAAGATCCGCGATGTGATCGGCAAGGGCGGCGCCACCATTCGCGCGCTCACGGAAGAAACCCGCTGCACCATCGACATCGAAGACGATGGCAGCGTGAAGATCTACGGTGAAACCCGTGAGGCGGCTGCCGAGGCCCAGCGCCGGGTGGAAGAAATCACCGCCGAAGCCGAGATCGACAAGATCTACGAAGGCAAGGTGATCCGTGTGGTCGATTTCGGTGCTTTCGTGCAGATCATGCCGGGTACGGAAGGTCTGCTGCACATCTCCCAGATCGCCGAAGAGCGGGTGGAGAAGGTCACCGATTACGTCAATGAAGGCGACGTCATCAAGGTCAAGGTTCTCGATGTGGACCAGCGTGGCCGTATCAAGTTGTCCATGAAGGAAGCCAAGGAGGCCTGATCCGGCCTTCACGAGTGCTTCGCAGAAACCCGCCTTTCGGCGGGTTTTTTCATCTCTGGTTGGTGCACAGGCAGGGTCGGCGCGGCTCATTTTTCCGGGTCAAGAGTGTTGCCATTGTTGCGAAAATCATAAGCATCCTTATAATGTCTCGCCTGACCGAGGAAGCTGTCATGAAGTACACCACCACTGTCGGGCTCGGACTTTACGATGTGGCCAGAATGCTGCGCCGGGACTTTGACCGCCGCGCCCGTGACCAGGGGTTGACCCGCGCCCGCTGGCAGGTGCTCTGGCATCTGGCCAGAAACGAGGGTACCCACCAGGCGGCGCTGGCCGAGCTGATGGACGTGGCGCCGATATCCCTGACCCGGCAACTGGACCGTCTTGAAGAGGAAGGGCTGGTGGAACGTCGGGTGGATCCGGACGACCGCCGCCGTTTCCGGCTCTATCTCACCGAGCCGGCGCAACCGGCGCTGGATAATTTGCGCAGGCTGGCGGAGCAGACTCGCCGCCGCGCCCTGGCCGGGCTTGATCAGGACGATATCAAGTCGTTGCGGCGCATGCTCGATGTCATGCGCGAGAACCTTTGTGAGCAGTCTGAAGCGGGATCGACAAGGAGAAAGAGCAAGTGATCGTGAGTCAACGCAACCGTCGTATCGCCATGGGGCTGGGTCTGGCGGTCGCCATCGTCGTGCTGCTGTGGCTGGTGTTCGGTGGCAAACGTTACGTGGACACGGATAACGCCTACGTGAAAATAGACACGGCTTCGCTGACCGCCAATGTCAGTGGTCAACTGGTGGCCGTGTATGTGGAGCGCAACCAGGCGGTAACGAAGGGAGAGGTGCTTGCCGAGATCGATCCGCAGCCTTACCGCATCGCCCTGGATCAGGCCACCGCCGATCTGCACACTATCCGCAACGACATCCTCGCCGAGCGCGCCAATTACGGCAAGCTCGTGGCGCAGCGCAACCAGGCGCAACAGGACGTGGCCTATTATCGCCGTGAGCTGGATCGTTTGCAGGGCATGGACAAGGTAGCGGTGGCCAGGTCCAAGCTGGATACCGGAACCTGGAAGCTGGGCAATGCCCAGGCGCAAGTGCGCATGCTCGACGAACAGCTGGCCAGCCTCAGGGCCAAGCTGGGCGGCGGCCCCGAGGTGCCGGTGGAGAAGAACCCGGACTTTCAGGCGGCGCAGGCGCGGCTGGATCAGGCCCGTTACGATCTCGCCCATACCCGCATCATGGCGCCCTATGCGGGTATCATCGGCGGCTCCACGCCGATGGTGGGAGAGCGCGTGCAACCGGGCCTGCCGGTATTCAAGCTGACGCGTACCGGCGCGATCTGGGTGCAGGCCAATATCAAGGAAACCAATCTCACCAATGTGCGGCCGGGGCAGACCGCCGAGGTGACAGTGGATTCCTATCCGGGCGTTACCTGGTCGGCGCGGGTGGAAAGTCTCAGCCCGGCCACCGGTTCGGAATTCGCGTTGATCCCGGCGCAGAACGCCAGTGGCAACTGGGTGAAGGTGGTGCAGCGGGTGCCGGTACGCTTGCAACTGATGGACACGGACGGCAAGCCACCGTTGCGTGCCGGCATGAGTTCGGAAGTTTCCATCGATACCGGCGCTTCCCTGTTCGGGGGCGATGTCTCGAAAACCGCCGATGCCGCGCATTAACGACCAGCGCCTGGTGACCGTCAGCACCATGCTGGCGACGATCATGCAGGCGCTGGATACCACCATCGCCAACGTGGCCTTGCCACACATGCAGGGCAGCCTGTCGGCGAGCACCGACCAGATTTCCTGGGTGCTGACCAGCTACATCGTGTCCGCCGCGATCATGACACCGGTGGTCGGCTTTGCGGCCGCCCGGTTGGGGCGTCGGCGTCTGTTTCTGTGGTCGGTGGCGGGCTTCACGCTGGCCTCCGGGCTGTGCGGCATGGCCCAGTCGCTGGATCAGATGGTGCTGTTCCGCATCCTGCAAGGGGTGTTCGGGGCGTCGCTGGTGCCGTTGTCGCAGACCACGCTGCTGGATGCCTACCCGATCGAGCGGCACGGCCAGGCCATGGCCATCTGGGGCATGGGCGTGATGGTGGGGCCGATTCTCGGGCCGACGCTGGGCGGCTGGCTGACGGAATGGTACGACTGGCGCTGGGTGTTCTACATCAACCTGCCGTTCGGCCTGATGGCTTTTGCCGGCATCTGGCTGAGTGTTTCCGAGAATGCGCGCAGGACCATGCGTTTCGACATGCTCGGTTTCGCGCTGCTGGGCATTGCCATTGGGGCTTTCCAGCTGATGCTCGATCGCGGTCAGGACCAGAAGTGGTTCGGCAGCCTGGAAATCCAGATCGAATGCCTGGTGGCGGTGGTGTGCTTCTATCTGTTCGTGGTGCATGCGCTGAGCAAGAAAGATCCTTTCATCAGCCTGGAACTGTTCCGTGACGTGAATTTCGTTACCGGGACCATCTTCATTTTCGTGGTGGGCATCATTCTGCTGGCCACCATGGCGCTGCTGCCGCCGTTCATGCAGGACTGGATGGACTATCCGGTGGTCACCACCGGGCTGGTGATGGCGCCGCGCGGCATGGGCTCGCTGGTGTCGATGATGGTGGTAGGGCGGCTGATGCGCAGCCGCATCGACAGTCGCATTCCGATCGTCGTCGGCCTGTCGCTGACTACCCTGTCGCTGCACGCCATGTCCACCTTCACGCTGGATGCCTCCCAGTTCGATCTGATCTGGACCGGTATCGTGCAGGGCATGGGGCTGGGCCTGGTGTTCGTGCCCGCCAGCACCCTCACCTATGCCACGCTGGCGCCGCATTTGCGCACCGAAGGCACCGCGCTGTTTTCGCTGTCGCGCAATCTGGGCTCCAGTGTCGGCATCTCGATCATGACCGCCATGCTGGCGCGCAATATGTGGATCAATGGCGAGCAGTTGGGGGCGCGTCTCAACCCCGGGGCGCTGGCCGGCAATCTGCAAGGGCTGCCCGGCCTGCCTGAAGTGGGCTCGATACCGTTGCAGGTTTATCAGACGCTGCAATCACAGGCGGCGGAAATCAGCTACATGAATGATTTCCACCTGCTCACCTGGATCAATATCGCCGCCATTCCTCTGGTTCTGCTGTTACGTGGCGGCGGTCGTGCCGCTCCCGATCCGGTACAGGAAGCAACGGCGGAGGCGGTCGGCGAGCCCTAAGCGCCTTCATGGTGGCGGTTTTCGCCATGTTTTTGCGCCGGTTTGCCAGTGAAGCCGGCGGCCGACTGCACTATGCTGCCTGAAACGCCACTTTTCGGGAGCCACCATGGATTTGAAGATCAGCCAGCAAGACCAGCTCTTCCGCGAGCAGGTTCGTGCCTTCCTGGAAGACAATCTCACCGGTGAAATGCGCGAGGCAGGCCGTCTCGCCACCTCGGTGTTCAGCGACCCCGGCCCGACCATGGCCTGGCAGAAAGTGCTGCATCGGCAGGGCTGGGCCGCGCCCGGTTGGCCCAGGGAATACGGCGGCACCGGCTGGGGTGTGGAGTGGCAGGCCATTTTTGCCGAGGAACTGGTGCGCGCGGAGGCGCCGGCGCTGATCCCCATGGGGCTGAAAATGTGCGGCCCCTGCCTGATCGGTTATGGCAGCGAGGAGCAGAAGGCTCACTATCTGCCGCGCATTCTCTCCGGGGAGGATTTCTGGTGTCAGGGTTATTCCGAGCCGGGCTCCGGCTCCGATCTGGCCAGCCTGACCACCTTTGCCGAGAGCGATGGCGATGACTACGTCATCAACGGCGCCAAGATCTGGACCTCCTTCGCCCACCACGCCAACCGCATGTTCGGCCTGGTGCGTACCCGCCGCGATGGCAAGCCACAGCAAGGCATCACCTTCCTGCTGATCGACATGAACACTCCAGGTATTACGGTGGAGCCGATCATCGGCCTGGACGAAATTCCCGAGCAGTGCCAGGTGTTTTTCGACAATGTGCGTGTCCCCAAACGCAACCGGGTGGGCGAGGAGAACGACGGCTGGACGGTGGCCAAGTACCTGCTGACGTTCGAGCGCGGCGGCAGCCAGTTTGCCCCCGGTTTGCGGGTACGTATGGAAACGATTCGCAGAATGGCCTCACGGCGTGCCGACGCCAGCGGCAGGACGCTGCTGGAGACGCCGCTGTTCGCCAGCCGTGCGGCAGCCTGCGAGATCGACATTCTGGCGCTGGAATTCACCGAAAATCGTATCAAATCGGCGCTGGCGGCGGGCAACAACCCCGGTGCGCTGTCCTCCATGTGTAAGGTGTTGGGCACGGAACTGCAACAGCGTCTCTCCGAGCTGGCGGTGGATGCGCTGGGCAGCGAAGCCCTGCTGTGGCAACCGCCGGCGATCGTGCCGGGCGGCGATGTGGCGCCGCTGGGCCCGGAATACGCGCTGACCGCCATGCCCTCTTATCTCAATGCCCGTGCCTGCTCCATCTACGGCGGTTCCAACGAGATACAGCGCGGCATCATCGCCAAACACGTTCTGGGTCTGTAGGGCCTGTAGGAGAGACTGATGAATTTCACTCTGGATGAGCAGCAGAGTCTGATCCGCGAGAGCGTGGCCCGCTTCGTCACCGACCATTTCGACCTCGGCCGCTATCGTGCCGCGATCCGCGAAATCGCGCCGGTGGACCAGGCGGTCTGGGCGCGGTTTGCCGAACTGGGCTGGCTGGCGCTGCCGTTTGCCGAGCAGGACGGGGGCTTCGGCGGCGGCCCGGTGGAAACCATGGTGCTGATGGAGGAATTCGGCAAGGGCCTGGTCCGTGAGCCCTGGCTGGCCACGGTGGTACTGGGTGGCGGATTCCTGAAACGGGCCGGCGATACGCTGCGTGGCGAATACTTGCCGAAGCTGATGGCGGGCCAGTTGCAACTGGCCTTTGCCGCGGACGAATACGGCCGGCTTTCCGAGCCGGCGGGCTGTCAGTTGCGTGCCGAAAGGGACGCGGATGGCTGGCGGCTGAACGGCACCAAATGTCTGGTGCTCAATGGTGGCCAGGCGGACTACCTGGTGGTGCTGGCGCGCTCGGAGGGGCAGCCCGGTGATCGCCAGGGCCTGACCCTGTTGCTAGTAGACGCCAACGCCAAGGGCGTGCGGCGTCAACCGCACCGGCTGGTGGACGGCCGGCAGGCGGCGGAGGTTCATTTTGCCGACGTGCGGGTACCGGCGGAGATGTTGATCGGCGAAGCAGGGGCGGCGCTGCCGCTGGTGGAGGCGGTGCGGCGTGAGGCGATACTGGCGCTGGCCGCGGAGGCCCAGGGGGCGTTGTCGGTACTGCTGGAAAGCACCGTGGAGTACGCCAAGACCCGCAAGCAGTTCGGCGTGCCGATCGGCAGTTTCCAGGCCCTGCAGCATCGCATGGCGGACATGTTCATGCTCTGCGAGCAGAGTCGCTCACTGTTGCTGGCCGCCACGCTCAAGGTCGCGGAAGGCCACGATGACGCGGATCGCGCGGTGCATGCGCTCAAGGCGCAGTTGGGGCACGGTGGCCGCAAGGTGGCCCAGGAAGCCATTCAGATCCACGGGGGAATCGGCATGACCGACGAACTGGCGGTGGGTCATTATTTCAAGCGTCTGGTAGGCGTCGATGCGCTGTTCGGTACCGCCGACGAGCATCTGGCGGCGTTGGCCGGGCTGGCCTGATTGCCGGAAGCCATGAAGAAACGGCCCCGCGAGCCGCTTTGCGCTCGCGGGGCCGGTTTGCACTACTTGTTGAGGCGGGTCTTGACCAGTTCGTCCACCACTTCGGGATCGGCCAGAGTGGAGGTGTCGCCCACGTTGTCCGGATCGTTGTTGGCGATCTTGCGCAGGATACGGCGCATGATCTTGGCGGAGCGCGTTTTCGGCAGGCCGGTGACGAACTGGATCAGTTCCGGCTTGGCGAAGGAGCCGATTTCCTGGGCGACCATTTGCCGCAACTCTTCCTTGAGCTGGTCGCTGGGGCTGTGGGCCTGCATCAGATTGACGTAGGCGTAAATGGCCTGGCCCTTGATGCCGTGCTCGTAGCCCACCACGGCCGCTTCCGCTACCGCTTCGTGCAGCACCAGCGCTGATTCGACCTCGGCGGTGCCGACACGGTGGCCGGAGACGTTGATGACGTCGTCGACCCGGCCGGTGATCCAGTAGTAGCCGTCCTCGTCACGGCGTGCGCCGTCGCCGCTGAAGTAATAACCCTTGTAGGTACTGAAGTAGGTATCGATGAGCCGCTGGTGGTTGCCGTAGACGGTGCGGATCTGGCTGGGCCAGCTGGCCTTCATCACCAGGTTGCCGGCGCCGGCGCCCTGGACTTCGTTGCCGTCCGGGTCCATCAGTGCTGGCTGCACGCCGAACATCGGGAAGGTGGCTGAACCGGGTTTGAGGTCGATGGCGCCGGGCAAGGGCGCGATCATGATGGCGCCGGTTTCCGTTTGCCACCAGGTATCGACGATCGGGCAGCGGCCTTCGCCCACCACGCGGTGGTACCACTCCCAGGCTTCCGGGTTGATCGGCTCGCCGACGCTGCCCAGCAATTTCAGGCTGGCGCGGCTGGTCTTTTTCACCGGATCGTCGCCCTGGCCCATCAGGGCGCGAATGGCGGTGGGGGCGGTGTAGAAGCTGTTGATCTTGTGCTTGTCGATGACCTGCCAGTGACGGGAGGCATCCGGGTAGGTGGGCGTGCCTTCGAACATCACGGTGGTGGCGCCGTTGGCCAGCGGGCCGTAGACGATATAGCTGTGGCCAGTGACCCAGCCCACGTCGGAGGTGCACCAGTACACCTCGCCTTCGTGATAGTCGAACACGTATTTGTGGGTCAGCGCGCATTGCAGCAGATAGCCGCCGGTGCTGTGCACCACACCCTTGGGTTTGCCGGTGGAGCCGGAGGTGTAGAGGATGAACAGCGGATCCTCGGAATCCATCCACTCCGGTTCGCACTGGGCGGAGGCTTTCTCGACCGCTTCGTGGTACCAGACGTCGCGCTTGTCGTTCCAGTCGATGTCGGCGCCGGTACGGCGCACCACCAGGCAGGTGTGAACCGCGTCGATGCCGGCCATGGCCTTGTCGGCGTTGGCCTTGAGCGGGGTGGCACGACCGCCGCGCACGCCTTCATCGGCGGTGATCACGGCACAGGCTTTGCCGTCGAGGATGCGGTCCTTGAGGGCTTCCGGCGAGAAGCCGCCGAACACCACGGAATGGATGGCGCCGATGCGGGCGCACGCCAGCATGGCGTAGGCGGCTTCGGGGATCATCGGCATGTAGATGATCACGCGATCGCCTTTCTTGATGCCGCGATCCTTGAGCGCGTTGGCGAATTTGCTGACGTGCTCCAGCAGTTCCTGATAGCTGATGTGCTTGTCCTGGTCCGGCTCGTCGCCTTCCCAGATGATGGCGGTCTGCTTGGCCCGTTTGGGCAGGTGGCGATCGATGCAGTTGTGGCAGACATTGAGTTTGGCGCCCACGAACCAGGCGGCCTTGCCTTCGCCGTTTTCGTAGTGGCAATCGCTGACCTTGTTCCAGCGTGTGTGCCAGTCCAGCAATTCATCAGCCCGCTCGGCCCAGAAGGTGTCTGGATCATCGATGGACTGCTGGTACCAGCGTTGGTAGGTTTCACGGTCCATCAGCGTCTGGCGCTTGAAAGAATCGGGAACGGGGTGGATTTTCTGCTCGGACATGTCGGCCTCCTTATACTGCCCACCTGGTGTTGTTGTCGGTGGCTCCCGGAGTCGCGGCGGACCCAGGGCCCGCCAGAGAATGAACTGGAAGTCGGGAGCCTATGGATGACTGATTATCATGCTTTGTCATCCAGCACCGAAATTAAACCATTGTCTAATGAGATGAGGACCAACATACCACGGTGAGCCGCGGCTGTGAGCGTGCGGACAATAAAAAACGCCGGCGTGAAGGCCGGCGTTGAAGTATAGGCAGGAAACAGGAAACAGAGGGAAAACGGTGGAATCAGGCGACCTGTACGGGCACCGCATTGCTGGAGCCTTTCACTTCGTTGCCCTCGGCCAGGTAGACCAGGCGGGGCTTGAAGTTGGCTATCTCCGCACTGGAGTAGCTGGCGTATGAGCAAATGATGACGCGATCACCGGGCTTGGCGCGGTGAGCGGCGGCTCCGTTGACGGAGATGATTCTGGAGCCGTTTTCAGCGCGGATAGCGTAGGTTTCGAAGCGCTGGCCATTATCCACGTTGTAAATCTGGATTTGTTCGTATTCGATGATGCCCGCCATATCCATCAGCGTACCGTCGATGGCGCAGGAACCTTCGTACTCAAGCTCCGCGTGGGTAACACGAGCCTGATGCAACTTACCCTTCATCATGGTGAACTGCATATTCAATACCTCTCTGTACGACCCGAAGACCGGGCAGAATATCGAAAACCGGCCCCTTGCCACGAGGCTCAGCAAACCGCCGTGGACGCCTTGTTTCCAACACCCTGTCAACGCACAACCGGCCAGGGGCCGGCAGTATGCATGAACCACCGGTCACATACAAGAATCCGTGCCGGCCGGCGCCGATGGCCCGGCAGGCCGCCTGTCAGGGCAGACTGATGGTCAGATTGTCGATCAGCCGGGGCTTGCCGAGGTGGGCAGCGGCGGCGATCACCAGTTGCCGGTCTTCGGGCCGGGCTGGCGCCAGGGTAGTGGCGTTGGCGATGGTGATGTAATCCACGGCGAAGCCCTGCTCGGTGAGCGAGGCCGCCACGCGTCGTTCCAGGGCACGGTAGTTCCGTTCGCCGTTCTCGATGGCCTGGCGGGCCTCCCGCAGATGCTGTTGCAATAACGGTGCGCGTGCCCGCTCGTCCGGGCTCAGGTAGCCATTGCGGGAGCTGCGTGCCAGGCCATCCGCTTCCCGGTGCGTGGGGGCGCCAATGATGCGGATCGGGAACAGCAGTTCTTCGGTCATGCGGCGCAGGATGGCCAGTTGCTGGAAATCTTTCTCGCCGAACACGGCTACATCTGGCCAGATAATATGAAACAGTTTACTCACAACCGTGCTGACGCCACGAAAGTGGCCGGGACGATTGGCGCCGCAAAGATGATCGCCGAGCTGGTCCACCTCGACCCAGGTGCGGTTTTCCCCCAGCGGATAGATTTCCTCCACCGCCGGGGCGAACAGCAGCTCCACGCCGCTGTCGCGCAACTGGGCGGCGTCGGCCTCCAGTGTTCGCGGATAGCTGTCGAAATCCTCGTGGGGGCCGAACTGGGTGGGGTTGACGAAGATCGACACCACCACTATGTCGGCGTGCTGGCGGGCCGTCTCGACCAGGCTCAGGTGGCCGGGGTGCAGGTTGCCCATGGTGGGCACCAGGGCGATGGTTTTGCCGCCCTGACGCCAGTCGGCGATCTGCTGCCGGACCTCGGCAACATGGTGCAGGATCTTCATGGCTGCCGCTCCGCTCAGAAACAGTGCTCGGCGGCCGGGAAGCTGCCATCCTTGACGGCCTGATCGTAGGCGCGGAAGGCGGCGGCGAGATCACCACCGGCGGCGGCCATGAAGTTTTTCACGAAGCGCGCCGGGCGCGGATTCAGGCCGAGCATGTCGTGCATCACCAGAACCTGGCCATCGCATTCCGGTGCGGCGCCGATGCCGATCACCGGCGCCTGTACGGCGGTGGTGATATCAGCGCTCAGTTGGCGCGGCACGCATTCGAGCACGAACAGAGCGGCGCCGGCCTGATCCAGGGCGCGGGCGTCCGCCATCAGCTGGCGGGCGCTGTCCTCATCCTTGCCCTGCACCCGGTAACCGCCGAAAGCGTTGACCGACTGGGGCGTCAGCCCCATGTGCACACACACCGGGATGCCGTTGCGTTTGAGAATGGTGATGGCCTCGGCCAGCCAGGCGCCCCCTTCCAGCTTGATGACGTTGGCACCGGCCTGCATCAGCGCGGCGGCGGATTCCAGGGTGCTTTCCAGGGTGGCGGCGCCCATGAACGGAACGTCGGCGATGATCAGGCTGCCCTGATTGCCGCGCGCCACGCATTCGGTGTGGTAAACCATCTGTTCCAGGGTTACCGGTACGGTGCTGTCCTGACCCTGAACCACGTTGCCCAGCGAGTCGCCAATCAGCATGGCGTCCACGCCGGCTTCGCTGATCAGTCGGGAGAAAGTCGCGTCGTAGGCGGTAAGTACGGAAAATTTGCCGCCTTCCGCTTTGCGTTTCTGGAGCGTTCGGATGGTTACGGGCATGGTGTTCCCCTGAATCGAGGCTGAATTGGCTGGTAAAAGTGAGCCGGACGCACCCAGCCGGAGGCTTCGCAGCGCAACGAGCCTGGCTGTCAATGGGCGTCAAACCAGCGACCGGGGGTTAAAATAGTAGCGGTCCGTGCGGATGTCCAGCACCTTGCCGCGTCACTGCCAATGGGTTCCGCAGCGGCCTCAGCCGGCCAACCGGTTTTCCGGCAGATCATCGAGGCGCCGCAGCGGCTGGTCGGCCACTTGCGGCCAGTAGTCGGCCAGCGGCGTGCCGTCGGGCAGGCGGCTGTGCGGCCACAGATCGAGCAGCGGGCGCAGCACGAAGGCGCGCCGGGTCATTTCCGGGTGGGGGATCACCAGTCGCGGATGGTCCAGCGTCTGCTCGTCCCACAGCAGGATATCCAGATCCAGCGTCCGTTCGCCCCAGTGGCGGCGGCGCACCCGTCCGGCGGCCTGTTCCAGGCCCTGCAAGGCATCGAGCAGCGCCAGCGGCGTCAGTTCGGTATCCAGCTCGGCCACGGCATTGATGAAATCGGGTTGGTCCGCCGGCCCTACCGGGGCGCTGAGATAGAGAGCGGAATGTCGCCGCAGGCGGGTTTGTGGCAGGGCGGCGAGGGCCCGCAGGGCCGCCGTCACCTGTTGCCGGGGGTCGTCGAGATTGCTGCCCAGCCCGATCAGCACGCTCATCGACGGCGCCGGCGTCGCCCGGCACTCTTTTGCTGGCCGAGCGCCTGATTCATCTCTTTGCGCTGGTGGTCGTCCGCTTCCTGGTAGCGGGACCACCAGTCACCGAGGCCGGGACGGATTTCGCCGGCGTCTTCACGCAGCAGCAGGAAATCGTAGGCGGCGCGAAAACGGGGATGTTCGAGCAGGCTGTCGGTACGCTTGCCGCCGCGCCGTGGCAGCCGCTGCTGCAACTCCCACATCTCCCGCATCACCGACGAGAAGCGGCGCGGGATGGCGGTGTGCTGTATCTGCGTGCCGATGGCGGCGCTGGCCGCCTTGTGCAACGCTGGCGCCGGAGGCAGGCCCTCCTGACGGTATCGCTCAAGATGCTGGTTGACCACCGGCCACAGCAGTACCGCGTAAATGAAGGCCGGGGTCACCGGTCTGTCCTGCTCCAGCCGCCGGTCGGTATTGTCCATGGCCGCCAGTATCAGCCGCTCCCAGATGCCTTCCGGGTCATGCTCATCGAGACACTGATTGGTATCGGGAAAAACAAAGGCGAACAGCCCCAGCTCGCGCAATTGTTGATAGGAAGCGCGGGCATGGCCGCTGAGAAACAGCTTGAGCACTTCGTCGAACAGGCGCGCGGCGGGCACTTGCAGCAGCAGTTCAGCCATGTCGGGAATGGATTCCCGGCTGCTGTCGTCGATGACGAAATCCAGTTTCGCGGCGAAGCGCGCGGCGCGCAGCATGCGCACCGGGTCTTCGCGGTAGCGTTGCTGCGGGTCGCCGATCAGGCGGATGACGCCGCTTTCGATGTCCTTGCGGCTGCCGACGAAGTCGTACAGGGCGAAATCGTCGATGTTGTAGTACAGCGCGTTGATGGTGAAATCGCGCCGCACGGCGTCCTGCTGGATGTTGCCCCAGGTATTGTCGCGCAGAACCAGCCCGGTTTCCTCGTGAGCCCGGTGTTGTTCGTTGTCCTCGCCCTCGTGCAGCGCCCGGAAGGTGGACACCTCGATGACTTCCGATCCGAAGCGAACGTGCACGATCTGGAAACGGCGGCCGATGATGCGGCTGCGCCGAAACAGCTCCCGCACCTGCTCCGGTGTGGCATCGGTGACCACATCGAAATCCTTGGGCTTGCGGTGGCTCAGCAGGTCACGCAGGCAGCCGCCCACCAGATAGGCTTGAAATCCACCCTTGTGCAACCCATAGAGTACGTTGAGCGCCGCGCGAGATACCTGCTTGCGGGAGATGGGATGCCGGTCGCGAGGGATGACCTCGGCCACGGGAAGGCGGTTGGGGCTGGAACCTTTGCGGAAGATGGTAGTCAACCAAGACACTAGTGGCTTTTTGCGATGCCCTGAGGACTTTGACGCCATCGAATTCTCAACGCTCAGAAGGAAAGAAAGGCGGAATGGTAACACCTTTTCAGGTCAGGCGTTTACTGTCTGTCTCATTCTGCCGGAGTGGTTCCATTTCTGGAGAGGTGGGCATTGAAATGAAATCCGGAATGAACTTGTGGTGTTTCGGTAGGTCTGAAAGTAAAGAGGGCCTACAACCTTGGCTGTAGGCCCCTATGCGCTGATTCTGTTGTTGTTATTGTTTGTGTTGTTTTCTGCCTTGAGCCGTAACCAATAAAGCCGTTACGGCATTTTCAGGTTCACGAACTTGTTGTTCTTCTTTCTTGTTCTTATTGGTGAACCTCTTCTTGCTACTTGCTTGCTACTTGCTGTGTACGCCTTGGTTGTTTTCGTTATCTGGCGTGGGATTCATAGTGCATGGATGCTTTTGGCTTTGCAACATGTTGTTAAATCGTTACAAATCAATGACTTACGAAAATCAACGAAAAAGTGAACAACTATTTTCGTGGGGCTGGCGGCGCGAGTGTTACCTCGTTGTGTAGTAAGGTAACACTCAGAGGCGATTAACGCTGGTTCTATCAGCGCCGGGCAGGTTTGCTGCGCGGGATGCCCAGCCGCTGACGGCGCTCCCAAAGGCTTTTGCGGCTGATACCGAGTTTCTGCGCCAGTTCCGTTTCGGTCATGCTGTCCTGGTTTTCCAGTACGAAGCGGGTGAAATAATCCTCCAGGGAGAGATCCTCGGAGGGGTCGAGGCTGGCGCGGCTGAGGCGCTGTGGGGTGCGATTCGGGTTCAGACCCAGTTGCGCCGGGCCGATGCCCTCCTCTTCGGTAAGAATGACCGCACGCTCGATCACGTTTTCCAGTTCACGCACGTTGCCGGGCCAGCTGTAGTCATTGATGGCGCTGAGCGCCGCTTCGGTGAAATACAGTTCCCCGTGGTGAAGCTTTTCGCAGGCCCGTTCCAGCAGGGCGTTGGCAAGCCCGAGAATGTCGTCTTCGCGTTCCCGCAACGGCGGCAGTTCCAGCTCCATCACGTTGAGCCGGAAGTAAAGGTCGTCGCGGAAACGCCCGGCGCTGACCCGTGCCGGCAAATCCATCTGGCTGCTGGCGATGACGCGCACATCGGCGCGGCGCGGGGTGATTGAGCCCTGGCGATGGATTTCTCCCTGTTCCAGCAGCGTCAGCAGACGGCTTTGCACTTCGCCGTTCAGTTCGCCCACTTCATCGAGAAACAGCGTGCCGCCGTCTGCCTCCTCGATGCGTCCCTGATTTTCCTCATCGCCGAACAGATCCTTGAGTTGCATGGCTTTCGGCAGCGCGGCGCAATGCACGGTGATCAACGGACCGTCGGCGCGGTTGCTGTGCTCGTGCAGGGCACGTGCGGTGAGCTCCTTGCCGGTGCCAGCTTCGCCGAGGATCAGCACCGGCGTATCGGTGGGGGCGACCCGTTGAATGCGATGCTTGAGATCGGCCATGGCGTCGCAGTCGCCGATCATCGAGTGTACCGGGTAGGCACGCTCCAGATCCCGGCGCAGCGCCTGGTTGCCGCGGTTGATGCGGCGCTCCTTGAGTACTCGTTCCACCGACATCAGCATCTCGTCATGGTCGAACGGTTTCGGGATGTAATCCACGGCGCCCTGGCGCATGGCGTCCACCGCGGATCTCAGGCTGGCGTAGCTGGTCATGATCAACACTGGCACCGTGCGCGCCTTGTCGATCAACGTGGTTCCCGATTCGCCGGGCAGACGCAGATCGCTGATGATCAGGTCGTAATGATTGAGGCCCAGCTGCTCGGCTTCCTCCACGGAATCTGCTTCTGCCACCGAGTGATCGTGCCGTTCCAGCAACTTGCGCAATGCGCCGCGAATTACCGGTTCGTCTTCTACGATCAATATGTGGCTCATGCCTGCCGTCCCCTTTTTGCTGCGGTATCGGTTGTTGCGGTGTCGGTTGTTGCCGTATCGATTGTCGCGGCCCCGGTCGAGGTGCTGGTGGGGGTCTCGTCGCCCTGGTAGCAGGGCAGCTTGATGATGAAGCGGGTGCCGCGTCCGTTCTGGAGCGGGCTTTCCACCTGCACCGTGCCGTGGTGATCTTCAATGATACTGTACACCAGCGCCAGCCCCAGGCCGGTGCCCCGGCCCGGCGGCTTGCTGGTGACGAAAGGCTCGAACAGCGCCCCCTGCAGTTCGGCCGGCACCCCATGCCCGTAATCCTCCACTGTTATGGTTACCCGCCCGTCGGCGCGTTCGCTGTATACGCGAATCGGGCTCTCATCGTCGCTGGCGTCGGCGGCGTTGCCGAGCAGGTTGACGAAGACCTGCAACAACCGTTGCGGGTCGCCGTGCACCTCGATGCTTTCGTCACAGTGGTTGGCGAACTGCTGCAGACGATGGTCCGGGTCCAGATGCAGCAGGGCGATCGATTCATGCACCGTGGCGGCCAGGTTGACAGGCCCCTGTACGGTATTTTGCAGGCCGCCGGAGTGGCTGAACGTTACCAGCGACTCGACGATGCGGCTGATGCGGCGTGTCTGCTCGACGATCTGGCGGCTGCTCAGGTGCTGTTCTTCGACGTCCAGCTCTCCCTCCAGGTTCTGGGCCAGGCAGGCGATGGCGGTCACCGGGTTGCCGATTTCATGGGCCACGCCGGCGGCCAGACGACCGATGGAGGCGAGCCGCTCGTTGTGCGCCAGATGTGATTCCATTTGCCGCAGATCGGTAATGTCCTCCAGCACCAGCACCTGGCCGCCATTCTCGCCGGTGGGGCCGGGGTTCTGGATCTGTGATTTGTGCAGGCTGAGCCAGCGCGGCTGCCCATCGACCGTCAGTTGCCGCTGCGGATCGTGGGAGGGGTCGCCATCACTGAACTCCGCCAGCAAATCACCCCAGGGGGCGGTAAGGTGGTCCAGGCGCGAGCCGATGATGTCTTCCGCCTCGATGCCGGTAAGCTCTTCCATGGCCCGGTTCCAGCCGATGATTTCACCGTCCGCGCCCAGTGAGATCACGCCGATCGGCAGTTCCAGCAGTGTTTGCCGGTGAAAGCGGCGCAGGCTGTCCAACTCGCCGGCCAACCCCGAGAGCCGGTCGCGGTATTGCTCCAGGCGCGCCTCGATAAAGCGAATATCCTCCCCCGAGCTGCCGGCCTGGGGCTTGTAGGGAAGGTTGTCGTCCATCAACTGGTGCGCAACGGATGGCCCCAGCAGGCCGGACAGGTTGGTTTCCAACTGATCGCGCAGCCGGCGCAGGGGGTAAGGACGGGTTTCATTGTATTGCAGGCGCAGGTCGCGCAGCGCGATATCCACTTCCCGCGCCGCGGTCACTGGCCCCAGCGGGCCGGACAGCGCATGCACGAAATCATCCACTGTCTTGGTGTCCAGCTCCCAGCGGTACGGGCGGCGCAAGCTGTCCACGGCGCAGGCTTCGGCGGCGGTGCGCTCGATGTGGCGCATGGGGATGATGATCGACACCACCGCGTAAATGATGCCATTGAGCGCCACCGAGGCGATGGCCACCTGGTTCCACTGGCTCAAACCCTGTACATCATTGAGCCCCAGCATGCCGAGCAGCGGTGATACCTGCCAGTCGCTGCGCACGATCGGCAGCAACAGGGCCACCACCCACAGCGCGAAGCCGGCGCTGATGCCGGCGAACAGCCCGGCGCGGTTGCCCGATGGCCAGAACAGGGCGCCGATCAGCCCCGGCACGAACTGCAAGGCGGCCACGAACGACAGAACCCCCAGCTCCACCAGCGAGTGGGAAGGCCCCACCAGTCGATAAAACAGATAGGCGAGAGCGAGGATGGCGGCAATCAGCACGCGCCGGGCCCACAACAGGTTGCGATACAGATCGTGGGCGGAATTCAGCGGGCTGGCCGGTAGCACCAGGTGGTTCAGGCACATGCCCGACAAAGCCAGAGTGGCGACGATCAACATGCCGGAGGCGCCAGCCAGCCCGGCGAGGTAGCCGAGCACGGCGCCGCTGCCATGTATGTCCACGCCCAGCGTGAAGTAGTCCGGGTCGGTGGTGGCACCGCTGGCCAGTGCCGCCCACAGGATCAGCGGCACGCATAGCGCCATGATCAGAAACATCAGCGGCAATCCCCAACTGGCGGACAGCATGGCGCGCGGGTTGAGATTTTCGGCAAACGCCATGTGGAACATGTGTGGCATGACCACCGCCGAGACGAAGAACGCCATGATCAGGCTGTGCCAGGCGCCGTCTTCCAGCGGGCCGTACAGCCGCGCCAGCATCTCCGGGTGGCTGGCAAGCCACTGGCTGAGCCCGTCCGGGCCGTTGAACACGCCAAACAGACCCAGCAGGGCGGCCGCCGCGAAGGCGACTATCTTGATCAGCGATTCGGTGGCGATGGCGACCACCAGACCCTCATGGCGCTCGCGTGCGGTGGTATGGCGGGCACCGAACAGAATCGCGAACAGGGTGATCAGCAGGCCGAACCAGAAAGCAACCCAGGTGGGGTCGGGGTCGTCAGTGAGTATCTGGATCGACTCGGCCACGGCTTTCAGCTGCATGGCCAGCAGCGGCAACATGCCGATGACCATCATCAGGGCGGTGAGCGCACCGGCGGCGCGGCTCCGGTAGCGGAAGGCGAACAGATCCGCCAGCGAGCCGAGCTGGTAGCTGGTGGTCAGCCGCAGCAGCGGGGCGAGCAGTATCGGGGCGAGCAGGAAAACACCGGAAATGCCCAGAAAATAAGCGAGAAAGTTGTAGCCGTAGTGGTAGGCGTAGCCCACGGTGCCGTAAATCGCCCAGGCGCTGGCGTAGACCCCCAGCGACAGTACGTAGACCAGCGGGTGTCTGACCAGCCGTGTCGGCAGCCAGCCGCGCTCGGTGACCCAGGCCACCAGGAACAGAAACAGCAGGTAGCCGCAGGCGATCAGGATCAGTTCGCCGACACTATAGATCATCGTTGTTCCTGCTGCGGCTGTGGGCAATCCAGTAGCTGAGCGCAATCAGTACCAGCCAGATCAGATAGGGGCGATACCAGGCCCGCCCGCCCTCGCTCCACCAGTCGATGATGGCCGGTGACAGCAGGTAGGTGCCGAGAATGAAAATGATCAGCAGACGGTCGGTGTACATCGTTGCTCCCAAGCATGGTGAGAACCCCGGCCTGGGGGTCCGGCAGCCCCAGTACACGAGGATACGTCACTCTTGCTGGCTTTGGCAGCCGCGGGCCATGGCCGGGCTGTCAAAGTGCCGGTGGCGGCAGCCGAAGACCGCGTGGCAAAAGACCGGGATGCCAGTGCCGGCGGGCCCAGGCCAGCTGCTCATCGACCGGTGCCCGACGCAGCTCCGCGCCGGGTGTCAGCCCGACACTGGCGAGGGCGGCGAACAGACCGGGCCCGGGATGTTCGCTGTCCAGCATCGAGGCGCCCGCGGATTTGCTCATCTTGCCGCCGTCGGCAGCCATCACCACCGGCAGGTGTGCGTAAGCCGGTGGCATTGCCTGCAAACATTCCAGCACATGGCGCTGCCGCAAAGTGGAGGCGAGCAGGTCGCAACCTCGCACCACATCGGTGATGCCCTGGTCGGTGTCGTCCAGAGCACAGGCCAACTGGTAGGCGAACAGGCCGTCGCGGCGGCGAATGACGAAGGCGCCGCCCTGTTCCTGCAGATTGCCGCTGACGCGGCCTTGCACGCGGTCTTCGAAATGGCGTGGCGCATCCGGTACGCTCAGGCGGATCGCCTGATCCGGGCCGGGCGGCCGGGCCAGTACGGGGCCGGGGTGAATGTTGCCCAGCTCTGCCAACTGCTGGCGTGACAGCGAGCAGTAAAAGGCCTGCCCTTGGTCGAGCAACCGTTGCACCGCGGCATGGTAAGCGTCGTATCGGCGGCTCTGATAGTGCACCTCGCCGTCCCAATGCAGGCCGAATGCTTCGAGCTGGAAAAGAATGGTGTCGGCCGCGCCGGGTTGCTGGCGTGGTGGGTCCAGGTCGTCGATGCGCAACAGCCAGCGCCCACCGTGGTAACGGGCATCCAGCCAACTGGCCAGAGCCGTCACCAGAGATCCGAAATGCAGTGGTCCGGATGGTGTGGGCGCAAAGCGACCGATATAAGGCACCTGTAGCGCATGCCTCCCTGTCTGGCCTCAGCCTACCAGTTGTCGCTCCTTGATTTCCGCCAGCTCCTTGCAGTCGATGCACAGCTCCGCCGTGGGGCGTGCCTCCAGGCGCCGGATGCCGATCTCCACGCCACAGGCTTCGCAGAAGCCGTAGTCGTCCTTTTCCAGTTGCGCGATGGCCTTCTCGATCTTCTTGAGGAGCTTGCGCTCACGGTCCCGGGTGCGCAGCTCCAGAGCGAATTCCTCTTCCTGGGTGGCGCGATCCGCCGGATCAGGGAGGTTGGCGCCTTCATTCTGGAGGTGGTGCATGGTGCGGTCGGCTTCTTCCATCAACTGTTGGCGCCATGCCATCAAAATCTTGTGGAAGTGCGCTCGCTGGGGTTCGCTCATGTACTCCTCGCCTTTCTTTGCAACATAGGGCGTAAAACCATGAACGAGCGTATCCGCCTTGGCGGCGGAAGCAGAGGATTTCTTCACCTTGGTGGTCACCTGATCTGAATGTCGTGAACTCGACCGGGCGCTGGTCCCGCGACCGGGGGCCTTTCCGGCGGCGCGCTTGGCGCTGCGGGAACCGCTGCTGGTCGTCGTTGGGGTGGCCTTGGCCGTCGCCTGGGAGCGGGCGGCGGCCCTGGGAGCCGGTTTGGTTGCAGTGGTTGCTGCTTTCTTGCTGGGCACGGCGGCTTTTTTGGCTGTTTTCTTTGTCGCCGGCTTGCTTGTCGTGGCCTTTTTCGCCGTCGGAGCGGTCTTCGTCGTCTTTTTCGCTGCCGGGGTGGCTTTTGCTGGCGTCGCTTTGCGCGTCGCGGTGCTGCTCACCGGCGCTTTTGCTTTTGCAGTAGCGGCTTTCTTGGCTGGGGCTTTCTTGGCCGGGGCCGGTTTTGCACTGGCGCTTTGTGTTGTCGTTTTTTTGCTGGCGGCGGCCGGCTTTTTCACCGCGGCTTTCTTGGGCGCGGGAGACTTGCCGGCCGTCTTTGAACTGCTGGTGGTCTTTGCACTACGGGTAGCGGTTTTCTGGGTAGCGGCTTTTTTGCTGGCGGTGGGCCGAGTCGTGCTCTTGCCGGCGGTCTTGCTGGCGGCGGAACGAGCGGTGGGTTTGGCGCCGGATTTGCTGCTGGCGGCGGCGGTCGGTTTCTTCTTCTTTGCTTTGCTACCGGTAGCCATTTTCAGAAACTCCCTTATCATAGTCTCGACTCGTGCTATCTGGCCCGGTGAACGGGCCGGGCTGCCCAATCCGGGGCGCTCGTTACCTCCCGGGCCACGATTTCAACTCTGCCTTCGACCCTTCGGAGGTTCCAATAGTGCAATCTTCGACCATACCGCTTTAGCACAAGCTTTGTCACCCTGATGTCGCTCGAATAAGCTGTGCCGGCGCCCACCGTCCCGGGCCGCCGTTCATGTTGATGACGACGCGCCCGTGTGGCGCAATCCGGGATTATAGCCATCGCTCGTGAACAAGGAAGAGGTTTCCAGTGCCATCGATCAACAGCACCACGCCCCGGACGCTGTCGCGCCTGGCTGATCACACCCCGCCTTTCCATGTCATGGCGTTGCTCGAACGCGCCCAGGCGCTGCAGGCGGCCGGCCGTGACGTCATTCATCTGGAAGTGGGGGAGCCGGATTTTCCCTGCGCCGAGCCGATCATGGCGGCGGCGCGCGCGGCGCTGGATGCGGGCTTGACCCGTTATACTCCCGCCGCGGGTTTGCCGGCGCTGCGCGAAGCGATCGCCTGCGATTATCGGCAGCGGTTGGGCGCGCCGGTACAGGCCGAGCAGGTGGTGGTCACGCCGGGGGCGTCCGGTGCCTTGCAGTTGCTGATGGGGGCGCTGATCAACCCCGGTGACGAGGTGTTGCTGTGCGATCCTGGTTACCCTTGCAACAGCCAGTTCGTGACGATGTTCGGCGGCATACCGAAACCGTTGCCGCTGCCGGCGCGGCAGCATTTTCGCCTTTCCCTGGAGCGGCTTTCATCGGCCTGGACGGCGCGTACCCGCGTCGCCATGGTGGCCAGCCCGGATAATCCCACCGGCAACCTGATGGGTACGGAACAACTGGCGGCGATGGCGCGCTGGTGCGATGAGCAGGGCGGGGTGCTGGTGGTCGATGAGATCTATCAGGGGCTGTGTTACGACGCCCCGGCGGACACCGTGTTGCGTCATGACAGCCCGGCCCTGGTGATCAACAGTTTCAGCAAGTATTTCGGCATGACCGGCTGGCGGCTGGGTTGGCTGGTGGCGCCGACGGAGTGGGTTCCGGCCATCGAGCGGCTGGCGCAGAACTGGTTCCTGGCGCCGGGCACCGTGGCCCAGCACGCGGCGCTGGCGGCGTTTTCCACTGAAAGCCTGGCCATTGCCGAGCAGCGCCGTCAACGGCTGGAGCGGCGCCGTGCCTTGCTGATCGAGGCGCTGCCCGCCATGGGGTTGCCAGTGGTCGGCGGTGGGCAGGGCGCCTTCTATCTGTATCTCGATGTCAGTGCGCATACCGACGACAGTTTCGGTTTCTGCCGCGACCTGCTGGAAGAGACCGGCGTGGCCATGACCCCAGGGCTGGATTTCGGGCGGCATCACCAGCCGCGGCGCTATGTACGGCTGGCTTACACCTGCGATGAGCAACGTTTGCGGGAAGCCCTGCGGCGTATTGCCGGCTTCATGGGGCGGCAAACAGGGCGGCAATGAAATCGGCAGAACGAGGTTGAGCCAATGAAATTCGCGCCGCCGCTGGAAGCGGTTACCCTGCTGCGCCGTTACAAGCGCTTTCTTGCCGATGTACGCCGGGCGGATGGCAGCGAAATGACCGTGCACTGTCCGAACACCGGCTCCATGCGCAACTGTGTGTTGCCTGGAGAGGAGCAGGCGGCGCTGATCTCCGACAGCGGCAACCCACAACGAAAGTACCGCTGTACCCTGGAGGCGCTGCGCGTTGCTCACGGCCATTGGGCCGGGGTCAATACGGGACGCGCCAATGCGCTGGTGGCCGAGGCCGTGCTGGCCGGAAAAATTCCGCAGCTGATGCCGGACGATGGCGTCGAACGGGAAGTGACCTATGGTGACAGCCGCTTTGATCTGGCGCTCGGTGAGCGGCAGGCGCCGCATACCTTCATCGAGGTGAAGAATGTCACGCTGGGGCCGGGGCCGGATGACCCGGACCTGGGCATCATCCGCTTTCCCGACTCGGTGACCGAGCGTGGCCAGAAGCATTTGTGCACGCTGATGGAAGTGGTGCGAGCCGGCCATCGCGCGGTGCTGTTCTTTTGCGTACAGCATGACGGCGCCCGCGCTGCCGGCCCTGCGGATCAGGTGGATCCGCGCTACGGCCGCTTGTTGCGCGAGGCGCTGGCGGCGGGGGTGGAAGTGCTGGCCTGGCGCACGCACATGGACGCGGAGGAGTTCGTGATACAGGCGCCGTTGCCGCTGGTGCTGGATTGAGTGATGGTGGATCAGGTGGTTCCGGATGGATGGGCGCCGGCCTGGCGGTGAGCGCGGGTGTCAGTCGCCGGTGTCCGCTTGCAGCGCGGTCAGTTGCTGTTCCAGGTCGCTGATGTGCTGCTGCCAGTAGCGTGGTGAATCGAACCAGGGGAAGGCCACGGGAAACGCCGGATCGTCCCAGCGTTCCGCCAGCCAGGCGCTGTGGCAGAGAATACGGCGGGTGCGCAGTGGCTCGATCAGCCGGCGCTGGTGCCAGGGGAAGGGCAGAAAGGTCTCGTAGCCTTCCGCGAGGATGGCCAGTTGCCGGCGGTTGTCTTCCTGGTCGCCGGACAGCAGCATCCACAAATCTTGCATGGCCGGCGCCCGCAGGCTGTCGTCCAGATCGACGAAATGCGGACGGTCGTCACGCCAGAGAATGTTGCCGGTGTGGCAATCGCCGTGGACGTTGATCGGGTCCTGTGCCACGCCGTCGGTGAGCCGCGCCAACTGTTCCAGCAGCGAGGCGGTCAGCTCGCGGTAGCGTCCCGCCACGTTCAGATCGATGACACCGTTACCTACCTGCTGCACGGCCTGACGGCTGTCATTGAGGATGTCCAGCCGCGGCCGCGCCTGGAACGGGCGGTCGTTGCCCGCCGCGTGCCAGCGCGCCAGGGTCCGGCCGAGCATGCGCAGGTGATTGTCGTTGTCCAGCTCCGGGGCTCGCCCACCCTGGCGCGGGAACACGGCGAAACGGAAGCCGGCATGGGCAAACAGCGTCTGACCCTGCGGGCTGGCCAGCGGCGCCACCACCGGCAGATCGTTGCCATGCAGAAAGCGGCTGAATTCATGTTCCTCGGTGATCTGTGCATCGCTCCAGCGGCCGGGACGGTAGAACTTGGCGATCACCGGCGCGCCGTCCTCGATGCCGATCTGGTAGACCCGGTTTTCGAAGCTGTTCAGCGCCAGCAGCCGTCCATCAGTATGAAAACCGGCGCCCTCCAGGGCGGCCAGCAGCACGTTCGGTGTCAGGTTGTCATAGGGATGGCCGCTCATTCCGGCGGCTCGACCTGGCCGGCCAGCACGCGACCGTCCAGTACCTGTATGGGCACCGGGATCAGATGATCACCGCTGCAGGGGCCGGCCAGACAGGCGCCGCTGGAAGGCTCGAACAGGGCACCGTGGTTGACGCAGTGGATGAAGCGGCGATCATCGTCGAAAAACTGGTCGGGCATGAAGTTCAACTCGATGCCCAGGTGCGGGCACCAGTTCAGATAGCCGTGAAATTGGCCGTCATAGCGGACCACGACGATCGGCTGGTCATCAATGTGGAATTCACGGGCGCTTTCGTGCTCGATGTCGTCCACGGCGCACAGATCGTGCCATTCGCTCATCATTGCTCCTGTCTGTTCATCAAGCACTGTTCATTCACCGAGAGCCTGGCGGCGCACCGCCAGTAGATCGCCGGCGGGCAGCCGGGGACCGAATCGCGTGATCAGCCTGGAACTGGCGGCAGCGGCCAGGCGACCGGCGGTGGGGAAATCGTGGCCGTGGGTAATGGCGTACAGAAAGGCCCCGGCGAACAGGTCCCCGGCTCCGTTGGTGTCCACTGCCTTGGTAGGCACCGGATCAATGTAGTGGTTTTCCACGCCATCCCATAGCAGAGCACCTTTGGCGCCCAGCGTGATGACCAGGCTGTTGCAGAGGGGCTTCAATGCCTGCAAGGCAGCTTCCGGGCTGTCGGTATCGGTGTAACCCTGTGCCTCGTCCTGGTTGCAGAACAGCAGATCGACGCCGTCGCCGAGCATTTCCGCCAGCCCGTCCCTGCAGAATTGCACCATGGCCGGATCGGAAAAGGTGAGGGAAGTACGCACGCCGTGCTTTTCCGCCAGTTGACGCAGACGTACGGCGGCGGCGCGAGCGTTGTCGGCGCTGGCCAGATAGCCCTCCAGGTACACATAGCGGGAGGCGGCGATGGCCTGTTCGTCGAGGGCGCTGTCGGAAACCGACTGGGAGATGCCCAGGAAGGTATTCATGGTACGCTCGGCGTCTGGCGTCACCATCACCAGACACTTGCCGGACACGCCATCCTCGCGGGCGCCGCCCATGTTGGTGTCGACGCCGGCGGCCAGCAGATCGCGGACAAAAAAGTCGCCGGTTTCGTCGTTGGCCACCTTGCAGGCGTAGTAGCTGGTGCCGCCGAGATGGCGGGTGGCGACCACGGTATTGCAGGCGGAGCCGCCACAGGCCCGTTTGCGGGCGCGAGTCTCGCTGGCCAGGCCTTTCAGCAACTGTTCCTGGCGGGCTTCGTCGACGAGTGTCATCAGCCCCTTGTCCAGCCCCATGCGCTTCAGGAAGTCATCGCCGACTTCGATTTCCGTGTCCACCAGCGCATTGCCGATGGCGTAGACGTCGTATTTTTTCTCCATGAAGGCTCCGGACTGATGGGTGAGGGGCCCATTATGGTGTCGCCGCCGGAGCTTGCCAAACCGTAAACCGGCGGAGTGCCGCCGGGAATGCCAACTGCGACACAGGCGGGTGCGGAACCGGAATGCTTCCGCCGCACTCTTATGGACCTTCGACGGCAAAGCTCTATACTCGCGGCCATGGCGAAAAAACCGAGAAAACCGGCGCCTCGGCGTCGCCCTGCCTCTCAGGGAAAGAGATCACGAAAGAAAAGGGACAAGCGGCGCTGGTTCAGTTGGCGGTTGACCGCCAAGCTGGCTCTGGTCTGTCTGGTGCTGCTGATTGTCGCTGGCGTTTACATGGACGCCTGGGTCCGTCAGCAATTCGCCAACCACGTCTGGCAGTTGCCGGCGCGGGTCTATGCCCGTCCCACCGAGCTTTATGACGGCCGCATTCTGTCACGCAGTGATCTGCTCAAGACTCTGGATCTGATGCGCTACCGGCGCGAACAGGGCGCCCCGGTGGCGGGCAGCTACGATACCGACGGTGCGGTGCTGGAGATCCATACACGAGGCTTTCACGACAGTGACGGTGGCGAAAAGTCGCAATTGCTGAAGGTCACCGTGCGTCATGACGAGATCACCGGGCTGTGGACCAGCACCGGTGAGTCGGTGGCGCGGCTGGAGCCTTTGCTGATCGGCAGCATCCACCCCGGACACACTGAGGACCGGGTCTATGTGCCGCTGGACAAGGTGCCGCCACTGCTGGTGAAAATGCTCATCGCCACCGAGGATCAGGACTTCTATCACCACCATGGCATCTCCTTTCGGGGCCTGGCCCGGGCGCTGGTGGCGGATATCCGCGCTGGTGCTTTCGTACAGGGCGGCAGCACGCTGACCCAGCAGTTGGTGAAGAACTTCTGGCTGACGCGGGATCGCAGTATTTTCCGCAAACTGCTGGAAATTCCCATGGCGGTATTGCTGGAACTGCACTACAGCAAGGACCAGATCCTCGAAGCCTATCTCAATGAGGTATACATGGGGCAGGATGGCGGGCGTGCCATCCATGGCATGGGGCTGGCGGCGCAGTTTTATTTCGGCCGCCCGCTGGAGGAGCTGGAACCGCATCAACTGGCCATGCTGGTGGGCTTGCTCAGAGGGCCCAGTTATTACGACCCGCGCGATCATCCCAAGCGTGCGCGGGCGCGCCGTGACACGGTGCTGTACGTCGCCGAGGAGCAGGGTGTGCTCAGCGATGCCCAGTACCAGCGTTATCGACAGCGCGCGCTGGATGTGGTGCCGCGCGGCGCCTCCGCGCTGTATGCCTTCCCGGCGTTCATCGATCTGGTGCGACGCCAATTGGCGCGGGACTATCCCGCCAAGGTGCTGGATACCGATGGCTTGCGCATTCACTCCACGCTGGACGTGCTGGCGCAACTGGCGGCGGAAAAGGCGCTCAGCCAGCAGCTTGCCAAGCGGGACCCGTTGGGCAAGAAACTGCAAGGGGCGGTGGTGCTGGTGTCGCCGGCGCAGGGCGACGTGCTGGCGCTGGTCAGCAGCCGGCGGCCGCGGGATGCGGGCTTCAACCGGGCGCTGGATGCCCACCGCCAGATCGGTTCGCTGGTCAAGCCGGCGGTGATTCTTACTGCCCTCGAAGAGCCGGAAAAATACAGCCTGGCGACGCTGATTCGTGACGAACCCCTGCATGTGAAGCTGAAGAACGGCAATGTCTGGTCGCCGCAGAACTATGAACGCGATTCCCTGGGCCCCATCCCGATGCTGCAGGTGCTGGTGCATTCGCGCAACCAGGCGACCGCCCGCCTGGGGCTGCAACTGGGGCTGGACAAGGTGCGCGACACCTTGCAAGACCTGGGCGTCAGCGAGGACATTCCGCTTTATCCCAGTATCCTGCTGGGCAGTATCGGTTTGACGCCGTTCGAGGTGGCGATGATGTACCAACCGCTGGCCAACGGCGGTTTTGCCACCCATCTGCGCTCCATCACCGACGTGCTGGACAGCGACGGCCAGCCGCTCGCCCGCTACCCGGTGGAGACCCAGGAAGTGGTCGACCCCGGCCCGGCTTACCTGGTGCAGTGGGCCATGGAGCAGGTGGTCAACCAGGGCACCGGGCGCGGCGCGCGGCGGGTGTTGCCGGCGAATCTGCGCGTCGCCGGCAAGACCGGTACCAGCAATGATTTGCGCGATGCCTGGTTTGCCGGTTTCTCCGCCAACCATCTGGCGGTGGTCTGGGTTGGGCAGGACGACAATGAGAGCACTGGCCTGACCGGCGCCACTGGCGCTCTGCCGGTGTGGTCGCAATTGATGGCGGCGCTGCCGGAGCGTAGCCTTTCTGATCGGTTGCCGGCGGGTGTGAAACGGATATGGATGGCGCCGTCCGGCGACAAACAGAGCGGTGAAGGATGCTCCGGTGCGGTTCGTTATCCGATGCTCAAGGCGTCGATCCCCGAAGACAGCGATGGCTGCGGCACCGCCACCCAGGTGAAAAAAGGAGTGATCGAATGGTTCAAGGGCTTGTTCGACTGATTGTGCTGACCGCATTGCTGTCGGGTTGCGCCCTGGCGCCGACCGGTCAGCAGAATGCGCAGCCGGTCAGTGCCGAGACCGAATTGTCCGGATCGCCAGCGCTGTCATTGCTGCAACACGCCGACCAGGCGCGCTCCCAGGGTGACTTGGCGGCGGCGGGCCGATACCTGGAGCGAGCGCTGGGAATGGCGCCGAATTCTTCCTGGCTGTACCAGTCGCTGGCCCGCCTGCGCTTGCAGCAGGGGGATGCCCATGGTGCGGAAGGGTTGGCGCTGCGGGCGCTGCGGCTGGCTCCGGACAACAATGATTACCGCGCCGACCTATGGGAGCTGATTGCCACCTGCCGTGCCCGCCAGGGCAATCAGAACGGCGCTGATCAGGCCCGGCAACAAGCCGAGCAATTGCGCGAGACACACGCATGACACCGGCGGTGAAGGTCGCCGAGCGGGCCGGTGTGACGTTTTCCCTGCACAGCTACGACAGCGCCCCGGAGGTGGAAAGCTATGGACTGGAGGCCGCCGAAGCACTGGGGGTGGATCCGGCGCGGGTGTTCAAGACGCTGCTGGCGCTGATCGACGATGAACCAGCGGTGGCGATGGTGCCGGTGTCCATGAAACTCGATCTCAAAGCCCTGGCGAGAGCGAGCGGCGGCAAGAAGGCGGTCATGGCGGAGGGCGCTCTGGCGCAACGTCTGACAGGCTACGTGCTGGGTGGTATCAGCCCGCTGGGTCAGAAGAAGCGATCACCGCTGTGGCTGGATAACAGTGTGGCGGGGCTGGAAACCCTGTATATGAGCGCCGGTCGGCGCGGCTTGGAAATCGAGATGGCGCCGGCGGATCTGCTGGCGCTCACCGGCGGTCGTCTGGCGCCGTTGTCGCGTTAGGGCTTCCGGCCCGCTGGCGGGTCACCAGGCCGTCTTTTCGCGGCAGCGTCGTCCAGCGGGTTTGTCGCTTACAGCGTCGCGAACACTTCCCTGGCAGCGGCGAGCGTGGCGTCGATGTCGCCGTCGCTGTGGGCGATCGACATGAAGCCCGCCTCGAAGGCGCTGGGCGCGAAATAAACGCCTCGTTCCAGCATGGCGTTGAAGAAGCGCGAGAAGCGTTGCTGGTCGCAGGCCATGACTTCCTGAAAGCGGCTGATGCGGGTTTGCCGGGAGAAGAACAAGCCGAACATGCCGCCGGCCATGGTGGTGGTGAAGGGGACACCGCATTCCCTGGCCGCCAGTTCCAGACCTTCGGTAAGGCGCCGGGTGCGGGCCGTCAGCCGCTGGTGGAAACCTTCTTCCCTGAGCAGCCGCAGGGTGGCCAGCCCGGCGGCCATGGCCACCGGGTTCCCGGACAGTGTGCCGGCCTGATACACCGCGCCGAGCGGTGACAGGTGCGCCATGATCGCTTTCTTGCCGCCGACGGCGCCGACCGGCATGCCGCCGCCGATGATCTTGCCCAGCGTGGTCAGGTCGGGGGTGATGCCGTAATGGGCCTGGGCGCCGCCCAGCGCCACCCGGAAGCCGGTCATCACCTCATCGAAGATCAGCACGACGCCATACCGGTCGCAGTAGTCGCGCAAGGCTTGCAGAAAAGCGCTGCTGGGCGGCACGCAATTCATGTTGCCGGCCACCGGCTCGACGATCACCGCGGCGATCTGTTCGCCCTGTGCGGCGAACACGGCTTCCAGACTGTCGGTGTCGTTGTAGTCGAGCACCAGAGTGTCGTCGGTGACCGCCTTGGGGATGCCCGGCGAACTCGGCGCGCCCAGCGTCAGCGCCCCGGAACCGGCCTTGACCAGCAGGCTGTCCACATGGCCGTGATAGCAGCCTTCGAACTTGATGATCTTGTCGCGCCCGGTGTAGCCGCGCGCCAGGCGGATGGCGGTCATGGTCGCTTCGGTGCCGGAGCTGACCATGCGCACCATGGCCATGGACGGCACCAGTTCGCAGACCAGGTCGGCCAGCTCCACCTCGGCGGCGGTGGGGGCGCCAAAACTCAGCCCTTTGTCCACGGCGCGTTGTACCGCTTCGCGTACTTGCGGGTGGTTATGGCCAACGATCATCGGCCCCCAGGAGCCGACGTAATCCACGTAGCGGTTGTCGTCCTCGTCGTACAGATGGGCGCCTTCAGCGCGACGAAAGAAAACCGGAGTGCCGCCGACGCTCTTGAAGGCGCGCACGGGGGAATTGACGCCGCCGGGAATGTGCTCCTGGGCTTGCTGGAACAACAGTTCGGATTGCTGGCGGTTCATGGCGGCTCCTTGGCATTGCCCCGCTGTGGGCGGTGAACGGTGAATCAAATCGGGACCGGGCATTATGCGGGTTCCGGACAATCGCATCCAGCGCCGGCGGGGCGGCGCCCGGTGACCGGAGCTCAGGGTTTGTTCGTGAACAGGATGCTGAAGCGGCGTGCCGCCGCTGCCACGTCGTCGGCGGCGAAGAGGGCGTGGATCACCGCTACGGCGTCGGCGCCCGCGGCGATCAGCGGTTCGGCGTTGGCCGGGGTGATGCCGCCGATCGCCACCAGCCGCTGGTGCGGGAAGCGCCGGCGTGCTTCGGCCAGTACCGGAATCGCCGCCGGTGGTGCTTGCGGTTTGGTGTGTGAGGTATAGAAGCGGCCCAGGGCCAGGTAGTCGGCCCCTTCCGCCGCGGCCTGCGCCGCCAGATCCAGGCTGCCATGGCAGGAGACGCCAATCAGTCTGTCCTCGCCGAGGATGGCGCGGGCTTTGGCCACGCTGCCGTCACTCTGGCCCAGATGCACGCCATCGGCGTCCACTTCGGCCGCCAGAGCGGGATCGTCGTTGACCAGGAACAGGGCGTCGTATTGTCGGCAGAGGCGCGCCAGCCCGGTGGCGCGTTGCCGGCGGGTGGGGGCATCGGCGTCCTTGTCCCGGTACTGCAACAGGCGGGCGCCGCCTTGCAGGGCCGCTTCGGCGGTGGGCAGCAGTCGTTCGGCGGGGATCAGCCGTGGGTCGGTGATGGCGTAGAGGCCTTGAACCGCAGCGAGTCTGGTGGCGGGCATCAGTAGGCTCTCCGGTTCGGGACATATTGACCACCGCCAGGCTGCCAGGCCTGCTCTAGTGCCTGATATATCCAGCTCTGGGCCTTTTCCGTGGCGCTCTCCAGGCTTTCTCCGCGAGCCAGCAAACAGGCCATGGCCGAAGCCAGGGTGCAGCCGGAGCCGTGGTAGCTGTGTGGCAGGCGCGGCCAGTCCCATTGCCGTATCTGGCCGCCATCGAACAGGTGGTTGCTGACCAGATCGGTATCGTCATGGGTGCCGGTGACCAGCACCGCCCGTCCGCACCGCTGGCTCAGGGCGCGCCCGGCGGCGCTGACGCCGGTCAGGCCGCTGAGGTGTTCCGCTTCGGGCAGATTGGGAGTCAGTACCGTGGCCCGTGGCGCCAGTTGCTCCATCAGTATCTCGTTGAGGTCGCCCTGCGCCAGGCTGCCGCCAGCCTCGGCGGCCAGCACCGGGTCCAGTACCACGGCAACTCCGGCAGGCAGACGCGAGAGCAGACGTGCGATCCATTCCACCGTGGCCACCGAGCCGGTCATGCCGATCTTGACGGCCTGGAACTGGTAATCGGCGAGCAGGCTGTCCGCCTGGCGCTCCAGCAGATCCAGGGAGGTCAGTTGAAAGCTGCTGACGTTGCGGCTGTTTTGCACGGTCAGTGCGGTGATCAGCGTGCTGGCGAAGCCGCCCAGACTGTGGATGGCCTCGATGTCGGCATGGATGCCGGCGCCCCCGGAGGGGTCGTGGCCGGCAATCACCAGTACGTTCGGCTTCATTGCGGGTAAAGCTCCGTCGTGGTTCAGAAAGGCTTGACCACCACCAGAATGACGATGGCGATCAGCAGCAGCACGGGAATTTCGTTGAACACCCTGAAGAACTTGTGGCTTTTGCTGTTCTCGTCACGGGCGAATTTCTTCATGTAGGCAAGACACAGATGATGATAGCCGAGGAGTAGAATGACCAGCCCCAGTTTGGCGTGCATCCAGCCCTGGGTTTTGTAGTAGTCCCAGTGCAGCGCCAGCATCCAGATGCCGAGAATCAGCGTGGCGATCATCGCCGGGTTCATGATGCCCCGGTAGAGCTTGCGTTCCATGACCTTGAAACGCTCGCGGCTGATGTCGTCTTCGGCCATGGCGTGATAGACGAACAATCTGGGCAAGTAGAACAGGCCACCGAACCAGCAAACAACAGCGATGATATGGAAGGCTTTCAGCCACAGCATGGATTGTCTCCTGGCAGGAAGGATGGTGGGTGCCGGGGTATACTAACCATCTTGCCGACCGGCTACCACGCCGGTGGCGGCTGCGTTGCCGGCCGGGGTGCTGGTTCCTATGATGCGAAAATCGATGCGCGTTGCGGTTGGACGGAGTGGGGAGATGACTGAAAACACGACAGATGACGTGGCCGCCGCGCCTGCCCGCCCCGCTCTTTGGCGCTGGCGTTGGTGGTGGGCCGGATTGTTGCTGGGGCTGGTGTTGCTGCCGGGAGCGTTGGGCGTCGGCTTCTGGCTGGGGAGTAGCGGCAATGCCGGTATTGTGGAACAGAACCAGCGCTTGCAGGCTCGATTGACAGACACCCTGGGCGAGCTTGAGACAGCACGCCAGCGTCTGGTGGTGTCCCAGGCGGAATCACAGGTCGGCCGCCAATCTCGTGATCAACTGCGAGAGCAAATCCGTTCTCTGCGTGACCAGATCGCCGAACTCAGAGAGGCGGTGACGTTCTACAAGAACGTGATGGCGCCCGCCGGCCACCACAGCCCTCTTCGTATTCAGACATTCGAGTTGACGCCGGCGGTGGGTGCGCGGCGTTTTCGTTATCGAGTGGTGCTGGTGCAGCCGGGTGACAAGCAGCGGGACCTGTCGGGCCAGGTTGAATTCCGCTTGCAGGGCCGTCGTGACGGCAAGTCCGTGGTCATGGATGGCGGCGCCATGCTGGACGGTGGCAAGGCCCCTGGTTTCCGGTTCCGCTATTTCCAGGAACTGGCAGGCGGTCTGACCCTTCCCAAGGGGGTGGAGCCGGTCTCTCTCGAAGTGATCGTCCATCCTGACGGGCAGGAAAAGGGTAAGATCCACAGCGAAATCCCGGTGCCGGCGGCAACGCCGGAAGCGGGCAAGATCGGGCCCGACCATTCTTGACTGTAATACTCGGGTATTGGACCATTAGCGGGTAACGCAACCCTGGATTCCTATGAGCGACATCGATCCCCTGATTCTGACTGAGCGCGCCGCCGCCAAAGTGCGCGAGCTGCGTGAAGACGAAGGAAACCCCGAACTCAAGCTGCGCGTGTACATCACGGGCGGAGGCTGTGCCGGTTTTTCCTATGGTTTCACCTTTGACGAGACGGTCAACGACGATGATACCTCGGTGGACCGCGAGGATGTCACGCTGCTGGTGGATGCCATGAGCATCCAGTATCTGGACGGCTCGGAGGTGGATTATGAGCAGGGTCTGATGGGCTCGCGCTTTATCGTCCACAATCCCAACGCCGCCACCACCTGCGGCTGCGGGTCGTCGTTTTCCGTTTGAATGGCTGCTCGGCCGTGACCATGGTGAGCACTTTGCCTTGGGGGCACTTCGTGCTGGGCGGGGTTTGCGCGGTTGTCGCCATGCTGGTGTGAGGGTTCAGGGCAGGGTCAAGTGGCCGAGCACTGCTTCCCGCGCCGCGCCGGTGACCACGGGCGCATTGCCGGGGACGCGGTTCCAGAAGGCCCAGGCCAGCCATGCGAAGGCGGCGGCTTCCACCCACTGCGGGTCCAGCCCGGCCTGTGAGGTGCTTTCTGGCGTGAGGCCCGTGAGCCGCGCCAGCCTGTTGATCAGATCATCGTTGTGAACGCCGCCGCCGCAAACCAGCAGCCGCTGTGGCGCGAAGCCGGCAATCGCCTCGGCAACGCTGCGGGCGGTGAGTTCGGCAAGGGTGCTTTGCACATCCCTGGCGTCGTGGCCGGGAGTAGAGCGCAGGTGCGCGGCCAGCCAGCCGCCGTGGAAATATTCCCGCCCCGTGCTCTTCGGCGCAGGGCGCGCAAAGTAGGGGTCGGCGAGCAAGGCATTGAGCAACTCGGGGAGCACCCGTCCCCCCGCGGCCCAGCCGCCGTCGATATCGAAATCACCACTCTGATGTCGCTGATACCAGTCGTCGAGCAGGGTGTTGGCCGGCCCGGTATCGAAGCCCTGGACCAGCCGTGTGCCGTCCAGCAGCGAAACGTTGGCGATACCCCCCAGGTTGAGCACCACCGTCCGCTTTCCCGGCTGGCCGAACAGAAACTGGTGAAAGCGGGGTGCCAGCGGCGCGCCCTGGCCACCGAGCACCATGTCCTTGTTGCGAAAATCGTTGATCACCGGCAGGCCGGTGGCGCAGGCCAGAGTGTCCGCGCAGCCCAGTTGCAGGCTGAAGCCATCCGCCCCGGGGCGGTGGCGGATGGTCTGGCCGTGGCAGCCGATGGCGGTAACCGTCTGGGGGGCGGTTTCGGCGGCGCTCAGCAGTGCTTTGATGGCGCTGGCGTAACAGCGTCCCAGAGCACGATGAGCCGGGCCCGTACGGTCGATTTCGTTGTCACCAGGCAGACACAGCGCCCGCAGATCGTTGCGCAAGGCGGCGGGCAAAGGCTGGCTGTGGTGGTGCAGCAACTGGAATCGACCCTCGCCGATACGCGCCAGCACCGCATCCACGCCGTCCAGGCTGGTGCCGGTCATGAGTCCGGCGAACAGGCCTTCAGAGCTCATGTTCAGAGTTCACGGTTGCTGGCCAGGGTGGCAGTGCCCGCCAGTGTTGCCACCTGGGTACGCAGCTGCCGGGCCTCGGCCAGGAAGCGGGGGCGTTCGCTGTCGCTGACGCCCTGGGCCTGTGGCAGCGGTACGGTGAGCGGATTCTTGTGCACGCCGTTGACGCGGAATTCGTAGTGCAGGTGCGGGCCGGTGGCCAGGCCGGTCGAACCCACGTAGCCGATGGTCTGGCCCTGATCCACACGGGTACCGACACGGATGCCTTTGGCGAATCGCCGCATGTGCGCGTACAGGGTGGAGTACTTCTGGCCGTGTTTGAGAATGATGACGTTGCCGTAGCCGCCTTTGACACCGGCGAAGATCACTTTGCCCTTGCCGGCCGCCTTGATGGGCGTGCCGCTGGGCGCGGCGTAGTCGATGCCTTCATGCTTGCGTACCCGGTTGAGGATCGGGTGTTTGCGGCCCATGCTGAAACGAGAGCTGATGCGCGTGAACGCCACCGGGGTGCGGATGAATTCCTTGCGCAAAGAGTGGCCGGCGGCATCGAGATATTCAGTGCCGCCGTCCTGGTGGCGAAAGCGGTAAGCGGTCAGATGCCGGCCCTGGTTCCAGAATTCGGCGGCCAGAATGTTGCCGTCATCCACTTTCTCGCCATCCAGATACAGCTCCTCGTACAGCACGCGGAAATGGTCGCCCTGACGGATGTCCTGCACGAAATCCACGTCCCAGCCGAAAATATTGGCCAACTGCATGGTCATGTTGTCACTGATACCGGCCTGCTGGCCGGCCAGAAACAGGGAGTTGTTGATGGTCCCTTCGGCGAGGCTCAACTGGCGCTGGTATTCGCGGGTGTGGCTTTGCACCTGCCAGCGTCCGTCGCTGAGGGTGGCTTCGACGGTATCGATTCGCGTCGGGTGATAGCGCAATGTCCGCAACTTGCCGTCATCGTCCAGGGCCAGTTGCAGTCTGTCGCCGGGACGGATGGTGGCCAGCGCCTTGAGTCGTGGGTCGCCGTTGAGCAAGTGATAGATTTGGTTGGCGGTGACGCCGCGTGCCTGCAATAACCCCGACAGGGTGTCGCCGGGCTGCACCGTCAGCTGGATCCAGTCCGGCGACGGCCCGGTCTGTGTCTGGGCGACGGCGGGCGGGCGATCCAGGCTGTCGAGCAATTGCTCGTGGTGGTTTTTGTCGTCGGTGGTCCGGGGGGCGCTGGCCGCTTGAGGCGGCAGAGGGAGCAGCACGGGTTGCGGTGGTTCGGTGCGTGATTCCCCCGATCCCGGCGCCAGCGCGGTGATCAACAGGGCGCCTGCCAGCACGGTCGAGATGATCAGATGAGGGCGCGGAAAATGACGGGCCGCGGCACCCAGGGCGGAAATCGAAAAACGCATGTTCTGGTCAGGCTCTCTGTGGTCGGGCGGGCGTTGTTGTGATGGACACAGAAGATACCTGTCTTGCCGCCACTTTTACAACCGCATTCAGGTGCTACAATACGGCGCTTTATCGTCAAGGGGCGCCGGGTGTGGCGCCAGTCACGTGAGGTAATTGATGGTCACGGTGGATCAACAACTGGCGCTGTTGCGCCGCGGGGCGGATGAAATCATCCAGGAAGACGAACTGCGAGAGCGTCTGGCCAGTGGCCGCCCGCTGCGCATCAAGGCCGGCTTCGACCCCACCGCGCCGGACCTGCATCTGGGCCATACGGTGCTGATCAACAAGCTGCGCCAGTTTCAGCAACTGGGCCATCACGTGATGTTTCTGATCGGCGACTTCACGGGGATGATCGGCGATCCGACGGGCAAGAGCGCCACCCGTCCGCCGCTCAGTCACGAGGATGTGCTGCGCAATGCCGAGAGCTACAAGGACCAGGTATTCAAGATTCTCGATCCCGACAAGACCGAGGTGCTGTTCAATTCCTCCTGGATGGAAAAACTGGGCGCGGCCGGCATGATCCAGTTGGCCAGCCAGTACACCGTGGCGCGCATGCTCGAGCGTGATGATTTCGAGAAGCGCTATGGCGCCAATCAGCCGATCGCCGTGCATGAGTTTCTCTACCCGCTGGTGCAGGGCTACGACTCGGTAGCCATGCGCGCCGACGTGGAGCTGGGCGGTACCGATCAGAAGTTCAACCTGCTGATGGGGCGTACCTTGCAGAAGGCCTACGGGCAACCGCCGCAGATCTGCCTCACCATGCCGATTCTGGAAGGGCTGGACGGGGTGCAGAAGATGTCCAAGTCGCTGAAGAACTACGTGGGGGTCAATGACGCCCCCGGCGACATGTACCGCAAGCTGCTGTCCATCCCCGACCCCCTCACCTGGCGCTATTACGAGTTGCTGAGCGGCATTTCCAACGAGGAGTTGGCGGAGCGCCGTGCGCAGGCTGAGCGGCTGGGCAGCCCCCAGGAGGCCAAGAAGGCTTTTGCCCTGGAGATGGTGACCCGCTTTCACGGCGAAGCGGCGGCGCAGGCGGCGCCGTCCTCGGCGGGCAATATTACGGCGCTGGGGGCGATTCCGGACAATGTGCCGGAGGTGGAGGTTGTTCTGGAGGAGGGCGACGAGGTTCATGTGGTGCCGCTGTTGCGGCTGGCCGGGCTGGCACAGAATGGCAAGGCAGCCAAGGATGTGTTCGCCCGTGGCGCGGTTTACGTGAATGGCGAACAGATCACAGGGGACCGCACTTTCACGCGCGGCGAGAGCGCGGTGATCCAGGCCGGCAAAAAGAAGATAGCCCGAGTGGTGATTCGGTAGTAGATTGGTGCTCCGGAGGCGCTGCCGTCAGGCGGATCGAGTGAAATTTGCTCACTTGAAAACAATTTCGGGGAAACCTCGAAAAAAGGGTTGACGCCCGGCGGTAAATCCCTAGAATGCGCACTCCTCGACGGGGCAACAGCACAAGCGGTCAGCCCCGCAGCTCTTTAACAATCAGGCAAGCAAACGTGTGGGACCTGTTTGGAGTCGAGTTCTGTGAAAGAATCGGC
>CAYMKZ010000004.1:0-54067 GCA_964391345.1 uncultured Alcanivorax sp. | reverse complement strand
CCAGATTCCCCCTCCCCTCAGGCTGTCCTCTCCGGTATAATCGCCTGTTTTACGACAGGACCCGACTGTTATGACTGATACCGTCGCCGAAATTAATCAGGTAATGGCCGAAGCCGACTGCCTGGTAGATGAACAACAGGTCCAGGCGGCCATCATTAAAATGGCTGACGAAATCACCAGCCGCCTTAAGGACAGCAACCCCCTGCTGTTCTGTGTAATGAACGGGGGGCTTATTTTTACCGGGCAGCTATTGCCCAGGCTTCTGTTTCCTGTTCAGGCAGAGTATCTGCACGCCACCCGCTACCGTCAGGAAACGACCGGCGGTATCCTCGACTGGCGATTGCGCCCGGATGCAGACATGGCCGGCCGTACGGTCCTGATTGTGGACGACATTCTGGACGAAGGCACAACCCTCTGCGCGATTGCCGATTATTGCCGGGCCCACGGTGCGAAAGAAGTCTATACCGCCGCACTGGTTGATAAACAACACGATCGCAAGGCCCAGCCTGGCCTGAAAGCAGACTTCACTGGCCTGGAAGTGGAAGACCGTTTCCTGTTTGGTTATGGCATGGACTACAAAGGCTACTGGCGCAACGCTCCTGGTATCTATGCCGTTAAAGGACTTTGACACCAGCGCAAGCCAGCCCGCCGGCTTAGCCGATGAACGATGCCTGAGTATTCCGGCAACAGACTGGTACCAGTCTCTTGCGGCAGCGGGGTTAAGGAATTCCGAAGTGCATGGCCCCGCCAGATACTGGCTACAGGTGGAAGGCTCGTTTACCCGCGCTGTTCAGCAAAAGTGCCAGCACTCATTCCATGTTGAGGTCCGTTACCAGGGTTTTTCCCTGCCAACGGCAGAAGAGGCCCGACGGCTGGCCATTCCCGCGCGACAGCGGGCCTGGGTTCGTGAGGTTCGCCTGTGTGGCGATGGCACGCCCTGGGTGCTGGCAAGAACCATTATTCCGCTCTATTGCCTGGAGGGTGAGGGCCGCCGCCTGCTTCATTTGGGCAGCAAGCCCCTTGGGGCCTACCTGTTCAGCAGTGCCAACTGGCAGCGCGGGCCACTGGAAACCGGGCTATGCCACCGCCGGATAGAAGGCCAGCCCGCCATCGCCCGCCGGTCACTGTTCCGTAACGGCCCCAGAGCACTACTGGTTGGCGAGTACCTTCTTCCGGTACTGTATCGCTAGGACCCTTTCATTCATAACCGGAAACAACCCATGCTGCTTGATGCCCTGCCCGAACATATCCAGCACCGGCTGGCCGATTATGCGAAATTACTGAGAATTGACCGGCCGATTGGCAGCCTCCTGTTACTCTGGCCAACCTACTGGGCACTCTGGCTGGCCGGAGACGGGAACCCCGGCATTGGCAATATTATTATTTTTACCCTGGGTGTTTTCTTTATGCGTGCCGCTGGGTGCGCCATTAATGATTTTGCAGATCGTGACTGGGACAGGCACGTTAAGCGCACTCAGGATCGCCCGCTGACTACGGGGCGCATTCAGGCCTGGGAAGCAGTCGCCCTGTTCGCAGGCCTGTGCCTTGTGTCATTTTTGATGGTGGTACTGTTTACCAACACACTCACCTTCTACCTGTCGTTCGGCGGCGCTCTGCTTGCCTTTATTTATCCGTTCACCAAGCGCTACACACACCTTCCCCAACTGTTTCTGGGTGCGGCGTTTTCCTGGGCTATCCCCATGGCCTGGGCCGCACAGGCCAACGAGCTCAGCCAGATCACCTGGCTTCTATTTACCGCTAACGTGCTCTGGACAGTTGCTTACGACACGCTTTACGCCATGGTGGACCGGGACGACGACCTGAAAGTAGGTATCAAATCTACTGCCATTCTGTTTGGCGATGCTGATCGTGCGATTATCAGCATGATACAGGTGATGGTGGTAGTCGTTCTGATTCTGGTGGGTAGCCGGGCAGAGCTGGGCACTTTTTACTATCTCGGCCTGGTGGGCATGGCCAGCCTGTTTGTTTTTCAGCAGTATCTGGCCAGAGAACGTGAACGGGAGGGCTGCTTTAAAGCCTTTCTGAATAACAACTGGGCGGGCTTTTCCGTCTTCCTTGGCCTGATACTCGATTTCGCCTTTCGCTGAACGTGTCATATACCTGTAACACTCAGGCGTTGTAATACTCAGACAACACAGAATGCTCTGACACAGGTTATAGCTTATGCCCGGAAAAACCGTTCTGATTGTCGATGACGAAGCCGCCATTCGCGAAATGCTCGCGGTGGCTCTTGATATGGCTGACTTTGACTACCTGGAGGCTGCCAACGCGCTGGATGCCCATTCCCTGGCCATAGACAAGCGTCCGGACCTGATTCTGCTGGACTGGATGCTACCCGGCACCAGCGGCATTGAGTTGGCCAGGCGGTTGAAAAAAGAAGAAGTAACCGCAGACATTCCCATCATTATGCTGACCGCAAGGGTTGAGGAAGATAACAAGGTTCAGGGTCTTGAAGTCGGGGCGGACGACTACATCACCAAACCCTTCAGCCCCCGGGAACTGATTGCACGCATGAATGCCGTGCTGCGCCGGACCACACCGTCCGGCATAGACACCCCCGTAGAGGTGAACGGCCTTGTCCTGGACCCCGCGGGACATAGGGTGACCACCGACGGCGCGGCTCTGCCGATGGGACCGGCTGAATATCGTTTGCTGCAGTTTTTCATGACTCATCAGGAGCGGGTTTATACCCGCTCTCAGTTACTGGATAAGGTCTGGGGAGGCAATGTATACGTTGAGGAACGAACCGTTGATGTTCACGTACGCCGGTTACGCAAAGCGCTGGGAGAAAAGCACGACTACCTGATACAAACGGTGCGCGGAGCCGGCTACCGGTTTTCCAGAAAAGTCATTTAGCCGGTCACCGGCACGACACAGAGCCGCTTAAATGCAACTCAACGGGCTTCAATATCAACGACTGATGCTTGGCGGGCTAGCCGTTGCTACCCTTGCAGGGCTTTACCTGGGCGAGCCACTGCTCGGCCTCACCACGGGACTGGTCATCTATTTTGTATGGACTCAGGTTCAGGCGCGCCGCCTTTACCTGTGGCTCACCCGTCCCGATGCGAACAAAGAGGCCCCACAAAGCGTTGGTCTGTGGGGGGGCATCTTTGATCATATTCATAAGCGGGACAGACAACACCGAAGAAATCTGGACCGTTTGCGAGCGCGAATCGACCGTATTCAGGAGTCCACCAATGCCATGCACGACGGCGTTATCATCGTTGACGCCAAAGGTGTCATGGAGTGGTGGAACGATTCAGCCTGTGACCTTCTGGGTTTCCAGCGAACAACAGACCGGCATCAGCACATTTTTAACCTGATTCGCACACCGGCCTTCAAGGCGTACTTTGAAGCGGGGGCATTTGAGGAACCACTGGCATTACCCTCTCCGGCGAAACCATACATTCGCATGCTGATACAGATCAGCCTGTTTGGCGACGATGACCGCCTGATCGTCGCCAAAGATGTCACCCGCCTGCACCGGCTGGAGCAAATGCGCCGGGACTTCGTAGCCAATGTTTCCCATGAAATCCGGACTCCGCTCACCGTTATCAGCGGCTATCTGGAAACTCTGGAAGACAGCGCCACAGACGTGCCAGCCAGATGGCAGCGAGCCATCAGCACCATGTCGGCCCAGTCATCCCGGATGGAAGCTCTGGTGACTGACCTGCTTCTGCTTTCCCGTATTGAAACCGGGGAACAGATGAGCAGCAATATGCACATCGAGATAAGGCCTCTTCTTCAGCAAATCTTTACCGACGCCCGGACCCTGAGCGGTGAAAAGCAACATGACCTCACCCTTAACATTAACGACAACCGGCCATTAAGGGGCGATGAAAGCCAGGTACGCAGCGCCTTCTCAAACCTTATATTCAATGCGGTGAAATATACCCCGGCCCATGGCCAGATCGTTGTCACCTGGGGCTGCGACACAAACGGGGCCTTCCTGTCCGTACGGGATACCGGTAACGGCATCGACCCGATCCATATCCCGCGCCTGACCGAGCGCTTTTACCGCGCAGACCCCAGCCGTCAGAAGGAAACCGGTGGCACAGGTCTCGGGCTGGCCATTGTTAAACACGTGCTGATCAACCACGGTGGTCATCTGGATATAGAAAGCTGTCCTGGCGAGGGCAGCGAGTTTATCTGCTGGTTCCCGCTCAAACGGATACAAAACACAGAATCGGAAGAACCCGGCTGATCAGCGGCTACCAGAGCGAAAACGAGCGATGAACCGCGACAACTCTTCCATTTTTTTCGGGTCTTCATCCACAAAACGAATGGTAACGCCGACAAAGTCTGTGTCCTGCCGCTTGTCCACGGCCTGAAGCTGGTGTACGTATCCATTCAGCCGGGCCATCTGGCCCTCCCCGGTTTCTATGTCCACCACAGCCTGGTCCAGAATGCCCGGAAATGCCTGGTCTCGCCGTGCGATCACCCGTACCTCGGTGAGATTAATGTCCTTGACGACCGATTTCAGCGTACTGTCTGCAAACCGCACCGATGCCAGGCTCATCGCGGGTTTGCCTGCCGTCTTTTTATTGCCGGGCGGTGCCGGCTTACGAGCCTCCGGAGTAGCGGCCGACGTGGCTGTCTCTGGTGCCGGGTCGCGCTTCCGCGTCAACAATGACGCCGACTCCTGAAAGGCGTCTGCAGGCCGGGCCATGGGTTTGCCCCCCCGGTCCATTGCCTGTTTCAGCGTGTTGCCCATCACTTTTATGATTTTTTTGCTCAAACCTTCGGGACTGAAGGGCTTGCCCAGATACTCAGACACGCCCTCCTTTACAGCTTCGATCACGTGGTCCTTATCACCCCGGCTGGTGATCATAATGAAGGGTACACTTTTATACTGAGGTTGCTGGCGCATCCACTGCAGCAGCTCCAGCCCGGACATTTCCGGCATCTCCCAGTCGCACAGCACCAGATCGAAGGCGTTACGGGACATCAGTGACTGCGCCCGCCGGCCATTGGCAGCATCGGTTGTTTCAATTACCGGGAACCGCTGCCGCACCGTCCGCTTAACCAGATCCCTTACAAAACTGGCGTCGTCAACCACCAGCGCTTTCAGCGTTGCCATGTTCCAGACCTTCAGTTGCCACACATTTGGGGTTACTGTTCAACTATAGAACAAAGCATCGCTCCGGGGGTGCATCACTACAAAAAGACCACAAATGACGCCAGCTACTGAGAAGGAAATCCCGAGGTTAAACAATTGTCACTCCTGATCGCACTTCCCGGTGTTTCTGTTGCTCTGAAACGCGCTACCATGGGATCAGGATTTTCACACCACTACTCTGATCGAGGTTTAGCGTGCTGAACACGTTTGCAAGGATTCTGCCCCGCCGGAGCACTGTTTTCCGTCTCTCGGTTACGGGTTTTCTGGCCACATTCGCACTCCCGGCTTTTGCCCAGGGAAATACAGAAACCACCATCAATTCCGGGTTTTCCCAGTGTAAGGCCCGGATACAGGCACAGGCAGTTACCGAAGGGGTCAGCACAAAAACAGCCCGGGAAGTGATGGCAAAAGCACAACACCTGGACCGGGTTATTGAACTGGACCAGAAGCAGCCTGAATTCACCACGACCTTTGCCGATTACCTTAATCGCCGTGTGAACGACGACAGAGTGAGCAAAGGGCGTGAACTGCTGAAAGAGCATCAGAAACTATTGGCACGGGTTACCCGGGAAACCGGCGTACCGGCGCCCTATTTAGTCGCTTTCTGGGGGCTGGAAACCAATTACGGCAGTTACTTCGGAAAAATGTCCGTGCCCAGCGCACTGGCCACGCTGGCCTGTGATGACCGCCGCAGCACCCTGTTCACCACCCAACTCATTGCAGCCCTTCGTATTATTGATGAAGGTGCTATTCCAGTGGATCAGATGGAAGGATCGTGGGCAGGGGCCATGGGCCATGTGCAGTTTATGCCAACGGTGTTTCTGAAACACGCCGTAGACGCTGACGGCGATGGCCGGCGCGATTTATGGAACAGCCTGCCCGATGCCTTGATGTCGGCAGGGAAATTTCTGGAATCCATGGGCTGGGATGGCGATTACCGCTGGGGCCGCGAGGTTCTGTTACCCGAACGCTTCGACTACTCGCTGGCCGATGGCCGGCGCCTGCCACTGCATGAGTGGCGGAAACTGGGCATTACTGATGCCTTCGGTAACCCGCTGGCAAAAGAGCCCATTAAGGCCAGGCTGATTGTCCCCGCAGGCCATGAAGGCCCGGCGTTTCTCACCTACCATAACTTCAAGGTGATTATGGGCTGGAACCGCTCCGAATATTACGCCATTGCGGTCGGCTATCTGGCTGATCGCGTGGCGGGCGCAGGCGTTCTGCAAAACCCGCCACCGGAGGATATGCCAGCGTTATCAAGAAGCACCATCCAGGCGCTTCAGGAAGCACTCAACAGTCGTGGCTATGACAGCGGTAAACCTGACGGCATTATGGGCCCGGGCACCCGGTCTGCTATCCGGCATTTCCAGGCGGCATCCGGCCTGATAGCCGACGGCTATCCGGGAGATGAGGTATTGCATAAGCTGAACATTACAGATACCCGGTAAAACACCCTATGCGGCTGGATCAGTTTGTTGCCAACAGCACGGCACTCACCCGCAAAGATGCCAGACAGGCCATTAAGGCAGGGCGTGTTCACATTGATGGCACGCCCTGTAAATCACCCAGTACAAAGATTGATACCGATGCGGGTATCACGCTGGACGGCCAACGCTGCGCACTACCGGGCGAACGCTACCTGATGCTGAACAAACCGGCTGGTGTTGTCAGTGCCACCCGGGACAGCGACCACCCAACGGCACTGGACTTGCTGCCCCCGGAGTTAAGGCCAAACCTGCACATTGCCGGACGGCTGGATGCAGACACCACCGGGTTGCTGTTGCTCACTACCGATGGCCACTGGTCTCACCGGATCACCTCACCCAGAGTCAACTGCCCGAAAACCTATCGGGTATCCCTGCACAGCCCGCTGTCAGAGCAGGCGATTCGTGCTCTGGAACAGGGGCTGATACTCAGAAATGATCCGATACCGACCAAACCCGCACGGGTGCAGCAGATAACCCCTTACGAGATAGATCTCACCATTTCCGAAGGCCGGTACCACCAGGTGAAACGCATGCTGGCAGCCACCGGCAACCATGTAGAGGCGCTGCACCGCGTGCGCATTGGTGACATTGTGCTGGATTCAGAGCTTGAGCCCGGTCATTACCGGGCACTGACCATCGATGAAACCGACAGCGTAAGGTAACCCTCAGGCCCGCTCAAAACGCTGGGCCTTGAGGTTTTTCCGGACAGAGCCCGCCTCAAAAACCTCGCCGTTCATCGCAATATACACACCAGCGGGAAGCAACTGCACCGAGGCCCAGGCAAACCCGAGATTGAACGTGGCGTCTGTACGGCGCATACGTGCCGGCTGCATGGCGCCCGTCAGCACAATGGTTTTCCCCGTGACACTGGCAAGAACCGCGGCGGTATCCGCCATGGTGTCTGTGCCATGGGTAATCAGAATATGTTCACACTCGCACTTACGAACGGCATCAAGAACAGACTCCCGGTCTTTATCATCCATCTCCAGGCTGTCTTTACGCATAAGCTCCTGAAGCTGGTAACCCTCATGAATATTGGACTCAGACAGCAACTCGGAAAGCGCGGAGCTGCCTACCTCGAATTCGCTGTTGGCATCAAAATACACCTTGTCGATGGTGCCACCCGTGGTAAAAATCTGAATCATGACTGGCAATCTCTGTGTTGCAGGTTAATTCACACTGGCGGTATCCGGTGCCGCAGTCGCATACGCGGTATTTTTTTCCTGCTCGTAGCGCCGGGCGGCTTTGGCCACCGTACCGCGGGCACCTGTGTCCAGCCATCGCTTGATCCGGCCCGCGTCACCCAGCGGAGAGCGGGTGCCCAATGAGTCCAGCAAGACCGTGATCACCTGCTTGCCATTCATTCGGGAAATCATCACCAGGCAGCGGCCAGCTTCGGTAAGGTAGCCGGTTTTGCTCAAACTGACGCCCCAGCTTTTCCGGTGTACCAATGGATTGGTGTTACCAAACGATAGACTATAGCGTGGATTTCGGAACTGACCACGGAAATATTCAGTCGTTGTGTATTCATGAATTTCGGGGTAACCGGCCGCCGCATTAACCAGCCTGACCAGATCGGCGGCGGTGGACAGGTTGCCAGCCGACAGCCCGGTTGGGTCAACATAATGGGTGCCAGCCATGCCCAGTTCCCGTGCCTTGGCATTCATCGCCTCAATAAACGCATCAAAGCCACCCGGATGGCTGCGTGCCAGGGTGTAAGCAGCAAAATTTTCTGACGACATCAAAGCAATGCGCAAAACGTCTGAACGGCGCATCTGCGAGTTAATGCGGATTCGGCTGTATGCATTGGCAGCCGCCGGCGTATGGCGCTTGTGAAACGTCAGCCAGGCATCCAGGGGCTCTCCGGAATCGAGCACCACCAGCGCAGTCATCAGCTTGGTAATGGAAGCGATGGGGACCGGGCGGTTGGCGTTTTTGCCATAAATTAATTCGTTGTCCCCGGCCCAGGCGACCGCTGCATTTACCGAGGCCAGGTTTGGCCCCGCCGGCGCAACGGAAACCTCTGTGCCAGAGGCGTCCGGTACGGCAGCGATTACTGCCGGCACGTACAACATCAAAAGCACTATCAGCGGGGCAATTCCGCGCACTCTCATCAGCCAAACCCTGTTTTCTGTTCATAAACCACGCAGCCGGCCGGATAGTAGCACGATGTACGCGTGTGTTCTGTTGTCCCTCAACGTGACAACACTATACCAGCGAATTCGCCACACCATCAGGCCCTTCTTTCCGGCTTATGTTTTAAACAAGAAATGCAAAATAATTAAAAATACATTAAAATTGCTTTAAATTCAGAATGTTACAATTTATTTCGCAATGTAATTGCAATGTAACGCCGGCATTTTTTGCCTCCCAGTTAACAGAGAATCGTGTGCGAATGGATTCAGACACCCCACCATCAGGCAAGCTCGCCATGCCCTTGCAGGCTGTGGCTCACATCCACCGATGGAGCCAGTGTCGCTGGTTGCCGTTTGTACTGTTGGTCGCAGCAATGGGCTATGGCCTGCTGGCCCCATTATTTATCGCATCCGGTGCAACCCTGCCTGCCTCATCACAACCTTCGCTGACCCTAGCTGACAATCAAACGGTCCATATACTGAATGCCGGGTATCAGGCCGTACCACTGGAGCAGGTTCTTGATCAGCAGCGCTGGCTGAGTTCCGACTGGCACCCGGCAACGGTTGGCTACTCTGGCATTGGCTACCTCGACTCGCCTGCTACTTTCCGGGTAATTGTTGAGAATCCCGGCCCGGTGGCTACGCAGCAATGGGCCGTTATCGCTGCCCCCTACCTGGACCGGATCAGGCCGGCCATGGCAGGCACTGATGGCACATTTTCCCGACTGCCTGAAATGGGCGATCTTTACCCCTTTAACAACCGCATGATTGAGTTACCACAATGGATCTGGCCGGTTACCCTGCCGCCGGGCAGATCGACCCTGTTATTCGAAATAACCAATAGCGGCCCCACCTTATTGCCGCTGTCTATTGCCACACCCGAAACCGTAATCAGCAAGCATTCAGAAGCATTCATCTGGAAAGCGCTGATTCTGGGAGTGCTGGTGTTTGCCTTGCTGTTCAACCTGAGCATGGTGGTCAGGCTGAAACGTCCAGGGCTGGCCTGGCTGAGCGTGCTGATGCTTTGCATCATTCATACGCAACTGGTGATGACGGGCATTGGGCTCTGGTTTTTGTGGCCTGAATGGCCAGAGTTAAACACATTGCTGAATATCAGCCTGCCATTAAGCCTGATCTCCCTGTGCCAGTTCACCCCTCACTTCATGGCTATATCAAACACCGCTACGCGGGTTCTGAATACCATCAGCGTTCTCGCGGCTGGCTGTTTACTCGCCGTTCCAATGCACCTGCCAATGTTTGGGCAGGGCACATTCCTGCTGCTGGCACTGGTTGGCGGGGCTGTACTGGTTGGCATTGTACTGGCTCAGTTCAATGCCCATGTTTACGCACGCTATTACGCTCTTTCGTTGCTGGCCATGTTAATTGGCGGGCTTGTGTCCGTATTCAGAACCGTTGGCTGGGTGCCGGTAAACAATCTGACGGACTCCTCATTTTTCCTGGGTTCAGCGGTTGCTTCGCTGGTGTTGACCAGCGGTGTCGGGCGACAAATTCTGAATGAACGCAAAAAGCGGATGCACGCGGATATCCGTGCCCGGCAAGAGCAGCAATTAAGAACCCGGATTGAGCAGGATTACGACCGTCTGCTTAAAACTCACAGAGTTACCGGCAAGCCCAACCGCTCAATGCTGGAAGAGACGCTTGGGGCGGTGAACAGTAATCATCAACCCTACACGGTCGCCCTGTTTCATCTGACCCGGTTTGATGAAATAGAGCAGGCACTGGGCTACCGGATGGCAGAAGACCTGCTGAGAAACTATCTGAGGCAATTAAATCGCTACCTCAAGCGACACCTGGGAGACCGGCTAATTTCGATTAATGGCTCCGCCCTGGCCAGTATTGACACAACCAGCCACGCCTTTGCTTTCTTCCGCAATGACCAGACCAGCACCGATCAGAGCCTGACCGCTGGGCTCATACGCTGGCTCAGCGAACAATACCGGGAAGGGCGCTTCTCCTTCTCATGGGGCGTATCGATGGGCGTCGCTCATGCACCGGAGCACGGCACCGTTACGGCCGACATCCTGTCTGCCGCCAGTGTCGCAGCGGCGGACAGGCGCCACCCACTGACAGCTTACGACCCAGCCATTGCAAAGTGGCAGTATCAGCAACAGATACTGATGCTCGATGTTGAAAAGTCGCTCTTAACCAAGGATATCTGGCTGGAATACCAGCCCAAGGTGAGTATTCGTGATGCCCGCATCCGGTCCGCTGAAGCGCTCATTCGCTGGCGACACCCGGAGTTCGGGAACGTAGCTCCCGGCCACTGGATTCCGCTGGCCGAACAGGTAGGCATGATCCATCTGGTAACTCTGTGGGTCATTGAACAGGTTTGTCGCGATTTTCACCAGTTGCAGCGGTTGTACGGTGAAGCGGTGACCATTGCCGTGAATATTTCGGCAAAGGATCTTGCGTGCCCGGCGTTTCCTGATGAAATAACGGCCATTCTGAAGCGCTATAACATGGTACCTGCCAGCCTGGTTCTGGAAATCACGGAAACCGCAGTGATGGCCGATGCTGCAGCTGCCAGCGAGATGATCAGATTACTAAGCCAGTCCGACTTCGGAATTGCTCTGGACGATTTTGGTACGGGAAATTCGTCCCTGGCGGCACTGGCAACCTTTGAGCTTGATGAACTGAAAATTGACCGCAGCTTTCTTCAGGGAATTCTCCTGCACTCTACCCGGCAACGGATATTCCGGGCGGCTCTGGAGCTGGGGGAGGCTCTGGATCTGGATGTGGTGGTGGAAGGTGTGGAGGATGAAGATATTGCCATCTGGCTACAACAGTTCCCGGGCCTGCACGGCCAGGGTTATTACTGGGGGCGGCCCTCACGCCTGCCCCCCGAACCATAGGGTTTATTTGCCTGTTATGGCATATCTGTAACGGCACCCTCAGAGGCTGAGCTGACCGTACGTGCGTATTTGGCCAGTACGCCACGCCTGAAGCGGGGCTCTGGTGCACGCCAGTTCTCACGGCGGCGCGTCAGTTCTTCTTCAGAAATATCCAGCTCTATCTGATTGCTGATGGCATCAATGGTAATGGTATCGCCCTCTTCAACCAGGGCAATCGGGCCACCCTCAGCGGCTTCCGGGGTAATATGGCCAACCACGAAGCCATGGCTGCCGCCGGAGAACCGACCATCAGTAATCAGTGCCACATCGTTGCCAAGGCCCTTGCCCATGATAGCGGAAGTCGGCGTGAGCATTTCCCGCATGCCTGGCCCGCCCTTGGGCCCTTCGTAGCGGATAACGAGCACATCTCCGGCAACCACGGTACCGTCCATAATGCGGGCCTGCGCCTCTTCTTCAGAATGAAACACACGGGCCCGGCCCGTAAAGTGCGTCCCTTCTTTGCCCGTGATCTTTGCCACCGCACCAGTTGGTGCAAGGTTGCCGTATAGAATACGCAGGTGGGTATCGGCTTTGATCGGGTTATTAAAGGCCCGGATAATATCCTGCCCTTCCGGATAGGGGGCAATGTCGGCCAGATTTTCTGCCAGTGTCTGCCCGGTGACAGTCAGGCACTCACCATGCAGCAACCCACGCTCCAGCAGTATTTTCATCAACGGCTGAATGCCGCCAATAGCGACCAGCTCCGACATCATGTATTGCCCACTGGGCCGCAGGTCAGCCAGTACCGGTACCCGCTTGCCAATGTTCACAAAGTCGTCAAGCTCCAGTTCAACCCCGACGGTGCTGGCCATGGCCAGCAGGTGCAACACGGCATTCGTGGAACCGCCAAGCGCAATGACCACGGTAATCGCGTTCTCAAACGCGGCACGGGTCATGATGTCCGATGGCTTGATGTCCTTGTCCAGCAGGTTCAGAACCGCTGCACCCGCGGCACGGCAATCTTCCGTTTTGGTATTGGAGACGGCATTCTGGGCCGAACTGCCAGGCAGGCTCATACCCATGGCTTCAATGGCAGATGCCATGGTATTGGCGGTATACATGCCACCGCAGGAGCCCGGGCCGGGAATGGCCGTTTCTTCGATCTGTTTTACATCGATCAGATTCAGATCGCCCCGGGCGTGTGCGCCAACGGCCTCAAATACAGAAATAATGTCCGTGTGGTTCTTGCCGGGCATAATCGTGCCGCCATACACAAACACGGAGGGCCGGTTCAGCCGGGCCAGCCCCATCAGACAACCCGGCATGTTTTTATCACAACCACCAATGGCAACCAGGCCATCAAAGCCTTCGCAGCCGGCCACGGTTTCGATGGAATCGGCGATCACCTCCCGCGACACCAGCGAATACTTCATGCCTTCGGTGCCGTTGGCAATGCCGTCGGAAATGGTGATGGTGTTGAAAATCACGCTTTTGCCGCCCGCCGCGTCCGCGCCACGGCCGGCCTCTTCCGCCAGGTCGTTGATGTGCATGTTGCACGGCGTCACCCGGCTCCAGGTGGAAGCGATGCCCACCTGCGGCTTGTGGAAGTCTTCGTCGGTGAAACCGGTGGCGCGCAGCATGGCCCGGCTGGGCGCCTTGCCGACGCCGTCCACCACCGACGAGGAATAACGGCGGCGTGATGAATCGTTCATGATGATGCTCCTTCACAAATCAGCGGCGGCGCGGGAACCCCCGGCTTCGCCCGGTCCTGATGGTACTCGGCAACAGAGGGCCGGTCACGTCCGGCCCGCCACATCGCCCTGTACCGCTGAGGGAGAGACGGCCGAAACCTGTCGCGGTACGGAGTGAAAACCTGCATGCTTGTACGCCAGTGCTGGCCATCAGCGCTTTGTCGCTACCGCCGGCACGGGAGTTTTTTCATGAACGCCACCGATACCACAACAAAATTCTTTTACGGCTGGGTCGTCGTGCTGGCGGTTTTCGTCATCACCCTGATCGGTTTCGGCAGCGCTTACAGCTTCAGTTCGTTCCTGGAGCCGTTGCAGGAGGAATTCGGCGCTTCGCGGGGCTCGGTTTCCCTGGTGTTTTCCCTGGCCGGCTTTCTGTATTTCGGGCTGGGCATCATTTCCGGTCCGCTGGCAGACCGCTGGGGAGCGCGGCGGCTGGCGGCGCTGGGCATGGTGCTGATCGGAGTGGGGCTGATCCTGGCCGCTCAGGCGCACTCTCTGGTGCAGGTCTACATTGCCTACAGCATCGGTATCGGGGTCGGCGTGGGCTGCGCCTACGTGCCGACGGTGGGCGCTGTGCAACGCTGGTTCGTCAGGAAGCGCGGCCTGGCCTCCGGTCTGGCGGTGAGCGGTATCGGCGTGGGCACGCTGGTGATGCCGCCGCTGGCGGCCTGGCTGATCGCCGACACGGGGTGGCGTCATACCTATCTGATGCTGGGCCTGTTCGTGATCGTCGCCGGCCTGGGGGCGGCGTTTTTCATGGCGGACAACCCGCATGAAAAAGGTACCGGCCCGGACGGCGAGCGTCTCGACCCCATTTCCACAAAAGAGGGTTCCACAGACGATATTGCCACAAACCAGACACCCGCAGGGGCTATCACCGCCCCTGCTACCGACGTCGTTCAGCCGGGCATGACCTTGAGAGAAGCCATTGTTACGCCTCGCTTCATCGGCCTGTACGCGGCCGGTCTGGCCAGCTCCCTGGGGGTTTTCGTGCCCTTCGTGCACCTGGTGCCCTACGCCGCCGATCATGGCATCCCGGCCACCACCGGCGCCCTGCTGATCGGTATGATCGGTGTCGGCAGCACGGCGGGCCGGTTGTTTCTCGGCGGTATCGCCGACCGCCTCGGCCGCGACCAGTTTCTGGTCGCCATGTATCTGGGGATGGCCGCCTCACTGGCCATCTGGGCGTTGTCCGGCGGCGTCTGGGCGCTGGCCGGATTCGCTTTTCTGTTCGGGGTGTTCTACGGCGGCTGGGTGGCCATTCTGCCGGCGGTGGTGGCTGACCAGTTCGGCGGTCGCAACGTCAGCGGCATCATCGGCGCGCTCTATACCAGCGCCGCCGTCGGCACCCTGCTGGGGCCCACCGCCGCCGGTTTCGCCTTCGATTTCAGCCACAGCTACACACTGCCCATCGTCGCCAGCGTCATCGCCAACCTGGCGGCGGCCGGCATTACCTTCGTGACGGTACGTACCGCTCAGCGCACGCCGGCGGACAAGGTTTCCGGCTGCACCAGTTGCCCGGTGAAGGGGAAATAGATGCGCACCCGCAGACCGCCGCCGGGATGATTGTCGAGCACCATCTTGCCGTGGTGCATATCGACGATGCGGTTGACGATGGCCAGCCCCAGCCCGCTGCCGCTCAGCGTGCGCGCCTTCTCGCCACGGGAGAACGGTTGCAGCAGCATGGGGATGTTTTCCTCGCGCACGCCCTTGCCATGGTCGCGCACGGTCAATAACAGCCCTTCCCCGGCCACGCCGGTTTCCACTTCCACCGGCGCGGCGCCGTACTTCAGCGCGTTGGTGATCAGGTTGGAGATCATGCGTTTGACGGTGAGGCGCTTGAGCATCAGCCGTGGCACATCCCCCTGGCGTACCCGCAGTTGGTCCGCCGGGTACTTGGCCGCCACTTCGTCGATCAGGTCGTTGAGGTTTTCGTAGTCGGGCTGTTCGTCGGCACCGTCACGAATGAAAGCGATGAACTGTTCGAGAATGGCGTCCATGTCTTCGATATCGGCAATGATGCCGCCGGACAGCTCTTCATCGTCGAGAAATTCTGCCGACAGCCGCAAACGGGTCAGCGGGGTTCGCAGGTCATGGGACACCCCCGCCAGCAACAGGGCGCGGTCGCGCTGGGCCTGCTGCAAATCGCGCGTCATGCGGTTGAAGGCCCGGTTCACCGCCTGGATTTCGGTGGGCCCGATGGTGTCGTCCAGTACCGGCACCGCGTCACCGCGCCCCACTTTCAGCGCCACTCGCGCCAGGCGTTTCAGTGGCCGGTTGAGACTGCGGGCGATCAGCAGCCCGCCGATCAGCGCCAACAGCGGTACCGTTACTCCCCAGCCGAGCAGCAGGTAGCGATCGTAATCACGGAAGAAGGCCATCGGTACGCGCAGCCAGTGGCCCTGGAAGGAAGGCGCGGTGACCCACAGAATCGGCTGGCGCGACTCCTCCAGCCACACCGTCGCCGGCTCACCGAGCAACCGGGATATTTCCGCGCGGAATTGCTCGACCACTACCCGGGAGAGCGTCATGCCGCCCGGACCATGCACGCTCTCGGGAGGCCCGGCCGGCACGATGCCGGTGGCTTTCCCCAGCCGTGCCCCCAAGGGAGAAGGGTCGCTGCCGGTGTGAAACTCCAGCTCCGCCTGCAAGGCCGTCAAGCGGGCGTATTCCCGGATGCCGGGCAGGTAGGCATTGCGGGCAAAGAACCAGAGGGTGATCCCCTGGCTGAGGCCGATCACCAGCCCCACGATCAACGCGGAACGGATGAAGGCGGACTTCGGCAACAATCCTGGCATCGAATTCGCTTCTTTCGGTCTGTCCCCGGTCAGTCGGGCACGAACACGTAGCCCACGCCCCAGACAGTCTGAATATAACGGGGTTTGGAAGGATCATCTTCCAGCAAACGCCGCAGCCGCGATACCTGCACGTCGATGGAGCGTTCCATCGCCGACCATTCGCGGCCACGGGCCAGGCTCATCAGCTTGTCGCGGGTCAATGGTTCGCGTTGATACTGCACCAGCGCCTTGAGCACGGCAAACTCGCCGGTGGTCAGCGGCTGCGGCTCGCCTTCCCGGGTCAGCGTGCGGCTGGCCAGGTCCAGTGACCAGGGGCCGAATTCGACGATCACCTCTTCCTTGCTGGGCGCGCCCGGCACCTCCCGCACCTGGCGGCGCAACACGGCGCGGATGCGGGCGCTCAGTTCCTTGGGATTGAACGGCTTGGCCAGGTAGTCATCGGCCCCCGAATCCAGCCCTTCGATGCGCTCACCATCATCACCCTTGGCGGTGAGCATGATGATCGGCATGTCATTCTGCGCCTCGCGCAAGCGGCGGCAGATGGACAGGCCGTCCTCGCCCGGCAGCATCAGATCCAGCACCATCAGTGAATAGATCTCGCGGGACAGCGCACGGTCCATTTGCTCGCCGTCCGCCACCGCTTTCACGGCATAACCCTGCTCTTCCAGGAACCGCTGCAACAGCCCGCGCAGGCGGGCGTCGTCATCCACCACCAGGATCTTTTCAATTTGCTCTGTCATGGGACTCCTCAAGTCGCTCGGACGGCCGCCACATCCCCCTACCATACCGGGCGGCAATCCAGTAGCACGCATCGAGATTGTATAGAAACATTGCGGCCTTCACGCTATAAAACGCTCTGTCGGAGGGGCAATCGCAATCACAGCAGGCCCCTGCAAGTCAATCTATGAACGACTGGCATCATTCCCTATGATTCCGGTCGTTTCATTTTACAGGCGTCGACATGCCCGGTCCCGATACGACCGGCCGCAGCAAACCTGCGGTTGTGCCGGCGCAATGCGTGCCAGCCAGGAATCGTCATGCCCAGTATCGAACAGACCATCGCCCAGGAACTCAACGCCCGCCCCGAGCAGGTTCACGCCGCCGTGGCGCTGCTGGATGAGGGCGCCACGGTGCCTTTCATTGCCCGTTACCGCAAGGAAGCCACCGGAGGTCTCGACGATACCCAGCTGCGTACCCTTGAAGAACGGCTGCGCTATCTGCGTGAGATGGAGGAACGGCGCGAGGCGATTCTCAAGAGCATCGGCGAGCAGGAAAAACTGACGCCGGAGCTGGAAAAGGCCATCCGCGAGGCGGACACCAAGACCCGCCTGGAAGACCTGTATCTGCCCTACAAGCCCAAACGCCGCACCCGTGCGCAGATCGCCCGCGAAGCCGGGCTGGAGCCGCTGGCGGATGCCCTGCTCGACAATCCGTCGCTGGACCCGGAAAACGAGGCCGCCGGCTACCTCAACGAAGAACACAAGATCGCCACCGCCAAGGACGCGCTGGACGGCGCCAAGCAGATTCTCATGGAGCGCTTCGCCGAGAATGCCGAACTGCTCACCCGGCTGCGTACCTTCCTGTGGGAACGGGCTCTGGTCCAGGCGCGGGTCGTCGAGGGCAAGGAGCAGGACGGCGCCAAGTTCCGCGACTACTTCGAGCACGACGAAGCCATCAAGCGCATTCCCAGCCACCGGGCGCTGGCGCTGTTCCGTGGCCGCAACGAAGGCGTGCTGCACATTTCCATGGTGCTGCCCGAGGAGTTGGAAAACGCCGAGCCCCACCCCTGCGTGGCCATGGTCACCGAGCTGAACGGCTGGCGCCATCAGGGCCGCGCCGCCGACGACTGGCTCGGCGAAGTGATGCGCTGGACCTGGAAGATCAAGCTCGCCACCCATCTGGAAACCGAGCTGCTGGGCCGCGTCCGCGAGCTGGCCGAAGAGGAAGCCATCCAGGTCTTCGCCCGCAACCTGAAGAGCCTGCTGATGGCCTCTCCGGCAGGCCCGAAATGCACCATGGGCCTGGACCCCGGCCTGCGTACCGGCGTCAAGGTGGTGGTGGTGGACGCCACCGGCAAGCTGCTGGAACACACCACCATCTTTCCACACCAGCCGCGTAACCAGTGGGACCAGTCGCTGGCCGCGCTGGCCAAGCTCAGCACCACACACGGCGTGGAGCTGATTGCCATCGGCAACGGCACCGCCAGCCGCGAAACCGACAAGCTGGCCGGCGAACTGGTCAAGGCCCTGCGCGACAAACAGGCGATGCAGAAGATCATGGTTTCCGAGGCCGGCGCTTCGGTATATTCGGCCTCCGAGCTGGCGGCACGGGAATTTCCCAAGCTGGATGTGTCCTTCCGTGGCGCGGTCTCCATTGCCCGCCGCCTGCAAGACCCGCTCGCCGAGCTGGTGAAGATCGATCCGAAATCCATCGGCGTGGGCCAGTACCAGCATGACGTCAGCCAGGTGAAAATGTCGCGCTCCCTGGACGCGGTGGTGGAAGACTGCGTGAACGCCGTGGGCGTGGACGTCAACACCGCCAGCGCGCCGCTGCTGGCGCGCATCGCCGGCCTCAACGCCACCATCGCCGGCAATATCGTCAGCTTCCGCGAGAAGAACGGCGCGTTCGGCAACCGCGACGCGCTCAAGCAGGTGCCCCGGCTGGGCGAGCGCACCTTCGAGCAGGCCGCCGGCTTTCTGCGCATCATGCACGGCGACAATCCGCTGGACGGCTCCGCCGTGCACCCGGAAGCCTACCCGGTGGTGGAGCGCATCGCCGAGCGGCACAGCCGGCCGATCAAGGATCTGATCGGCGATGTGAGGTTCCTGAAAAGCGTCAGCGCCGCCGACTTCACTGACGACACCTTCGGCCTGCCCACCGTCACCGACATTCTCAGCGAGCTGGAAAAACCGGGCCGCGACCCGCGCCCCGAATTCAAGGCGGCGGAATTCAAGGAAGGGGTGGAAACGCTCAAGGACCTGAAGGCCGGCATGATCCTGGAAGGCGCGGTGACCAACGTCACCAACTTCGGCGCCTTCGTCGATATCGGCGTGCACCAGGACGGTCTGGTACACGTATCGGCACTGGCGGACAAGTTCGTCGAAGACCCGCACGACGTGGTGAAACCAGGCGATATCGTCAAGGTGAAGGTGCTGGACGTGGATCTGCCGCGCAAGCGCATCAGCCTGACCATGCGCCTCGACGAACGCCCGCAGGAAAGCACCACCGCCGGCGCCGGAGCGCCTTCCCGCTCGCGGGGCAACCCGGCCCGAGGCCAGCGCGGCGGCGCGGCGCGCGAGCGCAGGGAACCGCAGCCGCAGGGCGCGCTGGCCGGTGCGCTGGCCAAGGCTTTGCAGCAGCAGAAGAAAGGTTGAGACTGTGCCGACGACAACCTGGGCGGTGAACGGCACCGCCCCCCACCGGACGGGCCAATGACAGACACTCTCCGTCAACGCATCCAGGCATTGCTGGATTCCAACGCCGCCAGCACGCTGGCATCGATCCGTCGCGGCATCGAAAAGGAAAGCCTGCGCATCACCACCGGCGGGACGCTGGCGCACACGCCGCACTCGCCGGAACTGGGCGCGGCCCTGACGCACCCCTACATCACCACCGATTACTCCGAATCGCTGCTGGAATTCATCACGCCACCGACCACCTGCCTGCGCGAGCCGATTGAATTCCTGGAGAACCTGCACCGCTACACCTACCGGCACATCGGTGACGAATTGCTGTGGGTGAACTCCATGCCGTGCATGATTCACCGCGACGACGACGTGCCGGTGGCGGAATACGGCAGCGCCAACGTGGGGCGCATGAAGCACATCTACCGGATCGGTCTCGGCCACCGCTACGGGCGCAAGATGCAGACCATCGCCGGCATCCATTACAACTTCTCCTTCCCGGACACCTTCTGGCGCATCAACCAGGAGCTGGAAGGCGACCACGGCGATCTGCAAGACTACATATCGCGCCGCTATTTCGACCTGACCCGCAACTTCCAGCGCTATTCCTGGCTGCTGGTCTATCTGTTTGGCGCCTCACCGGCACTGTGCGCCTCGTTCCTCGCCGGCCGTGAGCACCAGTTGCTGGAGCGTTTCGATCACAGCCTCTACCGCCCCAACGCCACCAGCCTGCGGATGAGCGATCTGGGCTACCAGAACAACGCCCAGTCGTCGCTGACCGTCAGCTACAACAGCCTGGACGAATACGTCGATACGCTGACGCACGCCATCAAGACCCCGGAACCGGCCTACCAGCGGCTCGGCGTGCGCGATGCTCAGGGCCAGTACCAGCAGCTCAACGCCAATATTCTGCAAATCGAGAACGAGTACTACTCGTCGATCCGCCCGAAGCGCACCATCCACAGCGGCGAACGCCCGACCCTGGCCCTCAAGCGCCGTGGCGTGGAATACATCGAAATCCGCGCCCTGGACCTGAACCCGTTCGAGCCGGTGGGCATCAATCAGCAACAGATTCGTTTCCTCGATCTGTTCGCCACCTACTGCCTGCTGTGCGAATCGCCGCACATGGAAAGCCGCGATTTCGAAGCCAGCAAGAACAATCTGCGGCAGGTGGTCTACGATGGCCGCAATACCGACGTGCCGCTGGACAAGAAGGGCGAATCGATCAGCCTCAAACAGTGGGGCCTGCAAAAGATCGAGCAGATGCAACCCATCGCCGAACTGTTCGATCGCTGTTATGGCGACGGCGGCGGTGAGTGCGACAACTACCGTTGCGCCCTGGAAACCCAGCGCGACAAGCTGCTGAACCCGGAAGCCACGCCGTCCGGGCGCATCCTGGAGCACCTGGAGCGCCACCACGAAAGCTTCTTCCGCTTCACCATGAAGCAGTCGCTGGCCCATCGTGACTATTTCCGCGCCCGCCCACTGGATGCCGACACGGAACAGCGTCTGGCCCGACTGGCCCGCGACAGCCTGGCCGAGCAGCGCGCCCTGGAAGACCAGCCGCAGTTGCCCTTCGAGGAATACCTGGATGCCTACTTTTTCGGTTAAAGCCGCGGTTGCAGCAGCCACGTATTGTCCCGGTGGCCATCTTTGCTTAGGGTAAGTGCTTCTCGACACCCTTCTCGACACTGGCGCCTCAACACAGACAAGGAAGAACAACAATGAACCCGGTCCTGCCTTCCCCCCGAGCCCTTAACGGTCTGACCTTTCTCGGCTGCGTGGCCGCCATGGCGGGAGCGCTTTACCTGCAATACCAGGTGGGTCTTGAGCCCTGCCCGCTGTGCATCTTTCAACGTGTGGGGGTGATCGCCGTGGCGCTGATCGTTCTGGTCGCCTTCCTGCACGGCCCGAAGCGCATTGGTGTACGCATCTACGCCGCACTGGCCGCACTGGCCGCATTGGCTGGCGGCGGTGTCGCCCTGCGCCAATTGTGGTTACAGCATTTGCCGCCGGATCAGGTGCCGGTGTGCGGGCCGGGTCTGGACTACATGCTGGATGTTTTCCCGCTGCACGAGGTGCTGGCCAAGGTCTTGTCCGGCTCCGGCGAGTGCGCCGAAGTGACCTGGCGCCTTCTCGGGCTGAGCCTGGCCGGCTGGTCGCTGGTGCTGTTCATCATTCTGCTGCTAGTGGCGCTGGTGCAACTGACGCGCTCGCTGCGCGGCTGACAACCTGAGGGCACATCCAGCGGCCCTCTTATGACAAATCGGTCTTTGCCCGCAAGTATCCGCCGCCACGGTAGTTTGCCGCCATAGGTCAATGTGCTGGCCGTTTTCCGCCATTGCCGGGCTGGCGACAACAACGCTAGCCTCGAAGGTCTGCCATGCCGGCATACCCCGATGCCGTCTGATACGACAAAACAACGGAGGGAGCGCCATGACCAGACTGCACAGGCCCACCCTGACCCAGTGGCACAAGATCGAAGCGCTGGTGCGCGTGTGGCTCGAACAGCGCCAGCGCGTCATCGTCCTGCTGTGCACACTGCAAGGGCTGGAAGGACTCGATCACGACCATCCCCGCTCGACCCCCACGCGCGTTCAGGAATTCTGCCAACTGCTGATGGATTACATCAGCGCCGGCTACTTCGAGGTTTACCGGGAGCTGGTACGCGAAGCGCGCCAGTTGCAGGGCCATCCGCCGGTGCTGGCCGCGCACATTCTCGAGCGGCTACAGACCTCCACCCTGGCGGCGCTGGCGTTCAACCAGGACTACGACACCGCCAGACACAGCCCCGAATTGCTCGGGCTGCTGCCGGAGCGGCTGGCGCGCCTGACGGAGATACTGGAGGATCGCTTCTCCCTGGAGGACCGGCTCATTCTCAGCGTTCACCAGCAACGGCCGCCGCGCGGCTATCGCCGGGCAATGCTCCACTGAGGCATGAAACCGAGCCTTGAGCCCCCGTCATCCTGCGCGAAGCCTTCCTTCCGTCATCCTGCGCGAAGCCTTCTTTCCGTCATCCTGCGCGAAGCCTTCTTTCCGTCATCCTGCGCGAAGTCGCAGGATCCAGTCTTTTGTCTTTCCAGGGAGATCCTGCGACTTCGCGCAGGATGACGGGGGTTCGCGCAAGATGCGGCACTCCGCGCAGGATGACGGGCTTTGCGCAAGATGCGGCACTTCGCGCAAGATGCGGCACTTCGCGCGAGATGATGGGACTTGGCGCGGGATGGCGGAAGAGGACCTCACGCGGGGCAGCGGGAAAGCAGCCTCGTGCAAGACGACACTGCTTCCCCTCTGCTCTGAAGCGACTGCTTTCAGAACGACGGCTTACTTGGCCTCGCCGGCCGCGTCGCCGCTGTCCTGATCGGCAGCCGGAGCGTCGTCCGCGGGCTCGTTGATGCCCAGCAACTGGATGTCGAACACCAGCACTTCGTTGGGGCCGATCTGCCCACCGGCGCCTTGCTCACCGTAGCCGAGCTTGGGCGGAATCCACACGCGCCACTTGTCGCCCACTTTCATCATCGGCAGCACTTCCTGCCAGCCGGGGATGATGTGCTTGAGGCCGAATACCGCCGGCTTGCCGCGCTTCACGGAGCTGTCGAATTCGGTGCCGTCGATCAGCTTGCCGACGTAATGAACCTTGACCGTGTCGTCGAGGGTCGGAGAGGCGGCGCCGTCCTTGCTGGAGGATTCCAGCACCTGGTATTCAAGACCGCTCTCGGTGGTCTTTACGCCATCTTTCTTGGCGTTTTCAGCCAGGAAATCCTCGGCTTTCTTCTCGTTGTCCGCGGCTTCCTTCTCCAGCTTGGCCTGGCGCTTCTGCATCATGCGCGTCTGGAAGTCCTGGATCAGCTTGTTCAAATCCTCGTCGCCAAGGCGCGACTCGGGCTTGTCCTTGAAACCGTCACGCAGACCCGCCACCAGCGCGTCCACATCCAGCCCGTCCATGGTTTGCATCTGTTCCGCACTGCGGAAACCCAGCGCATAGGACGCCTTCTGATCGGCGGTGTTCAGCGTTACGTCGCCACCGCTGTTACTGTTCGTTCCGTTGCATGCGGCCAGCAATACCGTACCGGCAAGCACGATTCCCAATCTCTTCATTCTGCCTCCATTGGCTATGATTGTTTTTCCGGCGCCAGCGGCGCAATCCGCCCATACTGCCAGCTTTCATAAGTGCTGCGCCAGCAATATACGCGAACAGAGCGCAACTGCCACCCGCCGCCGCCGGCATCGTGAGTACAGATAGTCACAAAGGCGATCCGGCTCAGGGCACCCGGTAGGTCCACTCCGGGGTCAGGAACTTGCTGCGTGCCAGGGCGTCCGCCTGTTCCAGTTCCTGCCGGGTGTACTGCCCCGCAACGGTGGCGTAACGCGCGGTGAAATGCGTCAGGAAGGCCCGCATGATGTCCTCGCGGGTCATGCCGGTCTGGCTGCGCATCGGATCGACGCGCTTGTTGGCGCTGGCGATACCCTTGTCGGACAGCTTCTCGCGGCCGATGCGCAGCACCTCGGTCATGCGCTGCGCATCGATGTCATAGGCCAGCGTGGCGTGGTGCAGCACCACGCCGTTGGAGAAGCGTTTCTGCGCCGCGCCGCCGATCTTGCCGTGCTCGGAAGCAATGTCGTTGAGCGGCACATAGTGTGCATTGACGCCCACTTCCGCCAGCGCCCCCAGCACCCAGTCATCGAGAAAGACGTAGGATTGCTCGAAACTCAGCCCTTCCACCAGCGAGGCGGGCACGATCAGCGAATAGGTGATGCAGTTGCCCGGCTCCATAAACATCGCCCCGCCGCCGGTAATGCGGCGCACCACCCGGCTCTGGTAACGCTGCGCCCCCTCCGGGTCTACCTCGTTGGCCACCGACTGGAACGCGCCGATCACCACCACCGAATCGCCCCAGTCCCACAAACGCAGCGTCGGGCCGCGCAACCCGGCGGCCACCGAGGCGGGCAGTACCTCATCGAGCGCCACATGCTGGACCGCATCCATGCGCACGGCGTCGATCACTTCGAAAGTGTGGTCGTCCCAGCGGGTCGCCTTGCCCAGCGCACGGCGTACGGCGATGCCCACCGCCCGGGACGAGAAGCCCATCATCGATACCGATTCATCCAGCGCCGCATCGATGGCGTGGGCCATCTGCATGGCGCTGGCGTCCGCCGACATGCCGGTCAGCGCGGCATTGATGGTGGCCAGCGCGGAGTCGGGCTCGAGAAAGAAGTCGCCGGAAATACTGACGCGGGCAAGATGCCGATCCGCGACTTCCACTTCCGCCACCACCAGCTTGCCGCCGGGCACCTTGTATTCACCGTGCATGGAATGCCTGCTCTCCTATTGGGCTGTGATGCCGGCGCGCTGGCCGCGCAACTGGAACTTCTGAATCTTGCCGGTGGCGGTTTTCGGCAGCTCGCTGACAAAATGATAGCCGGTCGGCACCTTGAAGTGGGCGAGATGATCGCGGCCAAACGCTCTCATTTCCTCCTCCGTGGCGGTTTTGCCAGGCTGCAGCACGATGAAGGCGTGGGGGGATTCACCCCATTTTTCGTGCGGCATGCCCACCACCGCCACTTCCAGCACGGATGGATGCCGCAGAAACGCACCCTCGACCTCGATGGAGGAAATGTTCTCGCCGCCGGAGACGATGACGTCCTTGAAGCGATCACGGATTTCCACGTAGCCGTCCGGATGCACCACCGCCGCGTCGCCGGAATGGAACCAGCCATCCTGGATCGCCTTGGCCGTGGCCTCGGGGTCATTGTAATAGCCCTTCATGATGACGTTGCCGCGCGCCACGATCTCGCCCAGGGTGGCGCCATCGTTGGCCACGTCCCGGCCTTCTTCGTCAACCACCCGCAGCTCGCCGGAGGCCACCAGCTCGACCCCCTGGCGTGCCTTGATGTCCGCGCGTTCGGTCATCGACAGCGATTCATGCTCCGGCAACGGCTCGCAAATGGTGATGAACGGCGCGGTTTCAGTAAGGCCGTAGACATGGGTGATTTCCCAGCCCAGCTCGCCTTCCACCCGCTCGATGGTGGCCGCCGCCGGCGGCGCCCCGGCGGTGAATACCTTGATGCCCTTGCGCACCTGCTGGCGGGCCTCCTCGGGGCCGTTGGCAATGGCGATCAGCACCGTCGGCGAAGCACAGAGGTGGGTGACGTTCTCGTCGTTGCACAGCTCGTAGATTTTCACCGGGTCCACCTGGCGCAGGCAGATATGCGCCGCACCCGCCGCCGTCACCGTCCAGGTGAAGGTCCAGCCGTTGGCGTGGAACATCGGCAGCGTCCACAGGTAGCGATCGGCCGGCGTCATGTGCCAGTGCGCCAGGGTGCCGATGGAATTCACCCAGGCATTGCGGTGCGTGATCATCACGCCCTTGGGTTTGGAGGTGGTACCGCTGGTGTAGTTGATGGTGATCAGATCGGTTTCGGCGATCTCCGGCGCGACGAAATCCGCGCTGGACTGGGCGATCAGCTGCTGATAATCCAGCCAGCCTTCACCGCCGCCTTCGAGCGCCACGAAATGCTCGACGGTCTCCATGCGGTCACGCACGCTGTCCACGTCCGCCAGGTAATCCGCATGCACGCACAGCACCTTGCTGCCGCTGTGATTGGCCAGATAAACGAAATCTTCCGCCTGCAAGCGGTAATTCATCGGCACCAGCACCGCGCCGATCTGCGGGACGGCGTAATACTGCTCCAGGTTCTGATGGGTGTTGGGCGCGATCACGCCGACCCGCTCGCCCTGGCGCACGCCCAGCTTCTGCAACGCCGTCGACCAGCGGTCGCAGCGATCGGAAAACTGCTCATAGGTGAGGCGTACATCACCATCAACGACCGCCTCACGCGGGCCGTACAGCTTGCGGGCGCGGCGCGCGAAATCAAGCGGAGTGAGGGGAGTCTCCATTTTTTCTTCTCCTTGTTACCAGCATCGGCCGGGGCGCTCTCGGCAGCGCCAGGCCACGTTATTGCCGACAATCGACACCATTGATTCAGTGTTCGGGCTGCTCGCCGGCAGGTCAAGACCCACTTTGGTCGGTAGCGGGGGTCGTCCGTCACCAAAGCGCCGCGCCCCACTGCACGCTGTCGCGCAGACGAGGCTTGAGCACCTTGCCGCCGGGATTGCGCGGCAGCGGCTCGCTGCTCAGCGTGATGTACTGCGGCACTTTGAAATCCGCCAACTGCCGGCGGCAGAAGGCGACGATTTCACCACTGTCCAGCGCCTGCCCCGGCATCGGCACGATCACCGCGCCCACTTTCTCGCCCATCATGGTATCGCTGACGCCGACCACCGCCACCTCGGCGATGGCCGGGTGCGCGGAAAGCACGTTTTCCACTTCCACGCAGTACACGTTCTCGCCGCCGCGATTGATCATGTCTTTCTTGCGATCGACGATGTACACCAGCCCGTCATCATCGATGCGCGCCAGATCGCCGGTGTGCAGCCAGCCATCGACGAACGCTGCCGCCGTGGCTTGCGGCTTGTTCCAGTAGCCGGACACCACGTTGGAGCCGCGAATCAGCAATTCGCCGACACCGGTCTGCGGGTCCGCATCGAGCAGATCCACTTCCATCACCGGCGCGGGAAAGCCCACGCTATCGGCGTGCTCGGCGGCGAATTCGTGGGGCAGAAAGGTGGTGATGGAAGCGGTCTCGGTGAGGCCGAAACCATTGCCTACCCGCGCGTTGGGAAAATTTTCCTGGATCTGGCGCACCAGCGCCGGCGCGATGGGTGCGCCGCCGTAGGCCACCCACTGCACGTGGGAAACGTCAGTATTGCTGAACTCCGGCTGGTTCATGGCCAGCCAGTAGATCGCCGGCACCGACGCCAGCAGGTTGATGCGCTGATCATTGATCGCCCGCAAAAAGGCCTTCACCTCGAATTCCGGCATGATCACCGTGGTGCCGCCCTGTTGCAGCGTCGGCAAAAGCTGGCTGTTGCAGCCGGTGACATGAAACAGCGGCACGGAAACCAGGTTGCGAATGTCCGGCCCGTGACGCGGCAGATTCATCACTCGCCGGGCGGTTTCGCAGTTGGAAAGGAAATTGCGGTGGCTGGTCATGGCCCCCTTGGGGAAGCCGGTGGTGCCGCTGGTGTAGAAGATGGCGGCCAGATCATCGGGCCTGAGATCCTCGACTGCTTCCGGTTCGCCCACGGGCAGCGGCTTGCCGGGCTTGAACACCCAATTGGCTCCGGAATCGTTGATCACGTACTCGGCTTCCGCCTCGGTGAAGCGGGTATTGACCGGCACCACCACCACACCGGCCAGCAGACAACCCCAGAACGCTTCCACCCAGGCGATGCCGTTGCCCAGCCGGATGGCGGCGCGATCACCGCGCCGCAACCCCTGGCGCCGCAGACCACCGGCCACCCGCGCCGCTCGCTCCCACAATGTTTGATAGCTGAGGCTCTCACCGTCGATCTCGCAGACCGCTTCCGCCTGCGGAGAACGCTCCACGCTGGCGCGCAACATGGCCACCAAGGAGGCAGGCTGATCGGCGTAGCGTTTGCCACCATCGGGGCCGCGCTCCACGCCGCTGTCGTCGAAAGGGTTTTTCGTCATCGGTTTTCTCCCGCTGGCCAAGCTGGAAAACCATTAAAGGCCCCGGCACCGGGCCGGTCAATGCGGTGGTGGGATGCGGTGGATGCGCTGCGCTTTCCACCCTATAGCGCCGCCTCGCTCTCCGTACGGATCAGGGCGCGGCGCTGATCGCCACCATGGCGTCGGTGAGCATGCGCAGTTGATCGGGCTCGATGATGAACGGCGGCATGATGTAGAGCAGCTTGCCGAAGGGGCGAATCCATACGCCGCTGTCCACCAGCCGTTTCTGCACGGCGGCCACATCACAGGGGGCCTTCAGCTCCACCACGCCGATAGCGCCCAGCACACGCACATCGGCGACGTGCGGCGACTGCCGGCAGACCGCCAGCTCGCGTTCCAGTTGTGCCTCGATGCGCGCCACCCGCTGCTGCCAGGGGCTGTCCAGCAACAGCTCGATGCTGGCGCAGGCCACCGCACAGGCCAGCGGATTGCCCATGAAGGTGGGGCCGTGCATCAGCACGCCGGCCTGGCCGTCACAGATGCCGGCGGCCACTGCGCCGGTGCACAAGGTGGCGGCCAGCGTCATGTAGCCACCGGTAAGCGCCTTGCCGACGCACAGGATATCCGGGCAGACATCGGCGTGTTCGAGCGCGAACAGTTTGCCGGAACGGCCGAAACCGGTGGCGATTTCATCGAAAATCAGCAGCACGCCGTACTCGTCGCACAGCTCGCGGCACCGGCGCAGATAGTGCGGATGGTAAAGACGCATGCCGCCCGCGCCCTGCACCACCGGCTCGAGGATCACCGCGGCGATTTCATCGGCATGGGTTTCCAGGTGATGACGCAGGGAATCCACGTCACGCTCGTCCCAGTCGCCGTCGAAACGGCTTTGCGGGGCATCGGCGAAAAAGTGCCGGGGCAGGATGCCGGCGAACAGGTCATGCATGCCGTTGACCGGATCGCACACCGCCATGGCGCCGAAGGTGTCGCCGTGATAGCCGTTGCGCAGCGCCAGCAGCCGCGTCTTGCCGGTTTTTCCCTGGCTCATCCAGTATTGCAGCGCCATCTTGATCGCCACTTCCACGGACACCGAGCCACTGTCGGCGAGAAACACCTTGTCCAGCGGCTCCGGCGTCAGGGCCACCAGTTTGCGCGCCAGCTCCACCGCCGGCGGGTGAGTCAGCCCGCCGAACATCACATGGGACATTTTCCCGAGCTGGTCCGTGGCCGCCCGGTTCAGCGCCGGGTGGTTGTAACCGTGAATCGCCGCCCACCAGGACGACATGCCGTCCACTAGCCGCCGGCCATCCTCCAGCTCGATGTAGACGCCGTCGGCGCGCCTGACCGGATAGACCGGCAGCGGCCTGGAGGTCGAGGTATAGGGATGCCAGAGATGTTCCCGATCAAATTGCAGATCGACGCTCATGTTGAAATCCGGTTGCCGCAGTCAGGCCCGGATGCTAACACAGCCGTGCGCATCAGGCCGGCGGCGACGGTATCAGGAGGACACAGCATCGGCCAGCGTGGACAGCAGCGCCTGCTGCTCGAAACAGACGCCGGCATCGGGCACCACCATCAGCAGCCAGGTCAGCGCGCTGGTGGGGGCCGCCGCCGGCAGTTTGCCCACCAGTTGTTCCAGTTGCTCCAGCAGCAGCCGCTCGCCGACCAGCTCGGCCTCCTGGATCTGCCGTTTCAGCTCGCTGGTGGCCGGCTCCTGCGCCGCCTGCCGGCGCAGCGCCCGCAGCGGCTGCAACCAGGTACTCTCGAACTGATCGGCATGGGCGCGCACCTGGCGGCCCAGCGGAGCATCCGGCGGACGCCCTTCGCTGGCCAGCCACAGCGCCGTCAGCACCGCCGCCACCGGCGAGCCGTACTCGTCCTGCAACCGCAAACAGGCGCGCTCGATGGGCTTCTGCCGCCACCGTTGCACCGCAAAACGCCATAAAGATTCCGTCATCGATCCGTCTCCCGCACCGGCCCCTCTTCTGTTGGCCGCGCCGATCCCATACACTGCGCCGGTCGCGCCCCACTCATGCTCATATCTCATGCTCTCTCTGGAACATATCACGCTGCGCCGCGGTCCCGAACCCCTGCTCGAAGACGCCAGCTTCGTGCTGCACAAAGGCGCCCGTGTCGGTCTGGTGGGCAACAACGGCAGCGGCAAGAGTTCGCTGTTCAAGCTGATTCTCGGCGAACTCGACTGCGACGCCGGCGCAGTCAACCGCCCGGCGGACTGGCGGCTGGCGATGATGGCCCAGGAGGTGCCGGCGCTGGCGGCGCCCGCCATCGACTACGTGCTGGACGGCCACATAGCGCTGCGCCAGGCAGAAGCGGAGCGGGACCAGGCCCGCGCCCGCCATGATGATAGCGCCGAGGCCCACGCGCTGGCAGCCCTGGATACGCTGCGCGCCTGGGAGCAGCCGGCGCGGGCGGCCACGCTGCTGGCCGGGCTGGGCTTTTCCGAGGCCCAGCAGCAACAACCCGTGAGTGCCTTCTCGGGCGGCTGGCGCATGCGTCTCAACCTGGCCCAGGTGCTGATCAGCGACGCCGATCTGATGCTGCTCGACGAGCCCACCAACCACCTGGATCTGGACGCCATCCTGTGGTTGCAACAGTGGCTGAAAGCGCTGCCCGGCGCGTTCATGCTGATCTCCCACGACCGTGCCTTCCTGGACGCCACGATCAACGAAACCCTGCACATCGAGCAGCGCCGCCTGAAACGCTACAGCGGCAATTATTCGGATTTCGAACGCCAGCGCGCCGAACAGCTCGCCCAGCAGCAGAAACTCCACGAACGGCAGCAGGCGCACATCGCCCATTTGCAATCGTTCATCGACCGCTTCAAGGCCAAGGCCACTAAAGCCAAGCAGGCGCAAAGCCGGGTCAAGGCACTGGAGAAGCTGGAACGCATCGGCCCGGCCCACGTGGATTCCGGTTTCAGCTTCGGCTTTCTCCAGCCCGAGCGGCTGCCCAACCCGATGGTGCTGCTGGACCAGGCCGACTGCGGCTATGCCAATGCGCCCATTCTCGGCAACGTCACCCTGAGCCTGCGGCCGGAGTCGCGTATCGGGCTGCTTGGTCCCAACGGCGCTGGCAAATCGACGCTGATCCGCACCCTGCTGGGCGAATTGCCGGCGCTGACCGGCCATCTGGAGCGCGACCCGGATCTGCGCATCGGCTATTTCCACCAGCAGCAGGTGGACCGCCTGGTGGCCGACGATACTCCGTACCAACTACTGAACCGCACCCACCCGAAGTGGACCGAGCAGCAAGTGCGCAACGAACTGGGCGCTTTCGGCTTTCACGGCGACCGTATTTTCGAACCCATCGGACGCTTTTCAGGCGGCGAAAAAGCGCGCCTGGCGCTGGCGCTGATCGTCCACCAGAAACCGGCGCTGCTGTTGCTGGACGAACCGACCAACCATCTGGATCTGGAAATGCGCGAAGCGCTGACCATCGCACTACAGGGCTTCGAAGGCGCCGTGATGCTGGTGTCGCACGATCGTCACCTGCTGGAAACCACCGTCGATGAATTCCTGCTGGTGGCGGACGGCGGGGTACACCCGTTCAACGGCGACCTGGACGACTACGCGCGCTGGCTGCAACAGTCACGACGGGAAGCGCAAACCACCCCGGAAGCGGGACGCAGCGGCCGCGACGAGGCCAGACAGCGCCGCCAGGACGCCGCCCGCCGCCGCGAACAGTTGCGGCCGCTGAAAAGGGAAGTGGAGAAGCTGGAAAAGGCGCTCGAAGAAGCGACCGACCAACTGCGAACCACGGAGCACGAGTTGGGCGACGCGGCGCTGTACACCGACGCCACCCGCAAGGACGAGCTCAACCGCCTGCTGGCCCGGCAGGGCCAGTGCAGGAACCGCCTGGAAGAGCTGGAAATGGCGCTGCTGGAGGCCATGGAGCGGCTGGAGCAGGCCGAGCAGACTCTCTGAGCGCGGTCAGCCCGGATTGCGCTTGAGCAACCTGCCGCTGCCGGCCCCGCAGGCCACCACCATCTTCATCATCTGCTCGACGGGAATATCCGGCCGCCGCTCCACCAGGCTTTCGTGCACCTGGTAGATGAATCCCGAGGTGGGGTTCGGGCCGGTGGGGATGAAAACGGTGAGCACGCCGTCATCGTGGCGGGAGGTGACCAACCCCAGCATGGAGCTGTCCACCTGCCGGCCGTACAGCCACACTCGCGCCACCTCGCCACGCCGGAAGGGGCTGTCCGGGTTGTCGCCGAACAGCTGCGCGATCACCTCCTTGACCGTGCGGTAGCCGGGCAGCTTGAACAGGCTGTGCTCTTCCAGTTGCTGCCAGGTCCAGGCACCGAGCCGGGTCGCCACCAGTGAGCCGACCAGAAAGCAGAACACCACCAGCGCAATCACCACCAGCCAGGCGGCGGCCAGCTTCGGCAACGCCACGTATTGCACCGTCAGATCGGTAAAGGGCGCAATCAGGCCGGTGATGGTGTCGTATATCCATTTGAAGAAGAAGGCGATGATCGAGATCGGCAGCAAAATCACCAGCCCGCCAAGCAGTGATTTGCGAATGAAGAACCAGATGCCGTTACGGTTGCCCATCAGTCCAGATCACTCCTGATACCAGATTCGATTGATGTACAGACAACGCTCGCCAGCGGGAGTGTGAACCCAGGCTTCGTCATCCACACGCTTGCCCAGCAGCGCCCGGGCCAGAGGGGCGTCGACGCTGATCAGCCCCGAGGAAGCCTGGGCTTCGTCCGGCCCGACCAGGCGATAGCGTTGCTGGTGGCCGTCATCGTCTTCCAGCTCCACCCAGGCGCCGAAGAACACCCGGCTCCGGTCGTCCGGCGGCCGGTCCACCACCGTCATGCCTTCCAGGCGCTTGCTGAGAAAACGGATGCGGCGGTCGATCTCGCGCAACTGCTTCTTGCCGTAAATATACTCGGCGTTCTCGGAGCGGTCGCCCTGCGCGGCGGCCTCCTGCACGGCTTTGGTGACCTGCGGACGCTCCTGCTTCCACAGCTGTTTCAGCTCATCGTCGAGCTTCCGGTAGCCTTCCGGAGTAATGTACCGGGAGGCGGGTTTGCCTTTTGCGCGCCAACGACCCATGGTGTCCTGTTTCCGATAGTGGGACGAAATGTCCATTTTTCCACTCACCCGGCCTGTTGGTAAACTGGCCGTTCCGCTCTCCGCCCCCTGCTTCGAGGAGATTCAAGCATGACCTTCCCCCGTGCTCCCTGGCCGGCCACCCGCATGCGCCGTATGCGCAAGGATGACTTCTCTCGCCGCCTGATGCGCGAGAACACGCTCACCGTCGATGATCTGATCTATCCGGTGTTCGTGCACGAAGGCAGCAACCGCGCCGAGCCGATTCCTTCCATGCCGGGCATCGATCGCCTGAGCATCGACCTGCTGTGCCGCGAAGCGGAAGAGCTGGCGCGCCTGGGCGTGCCGGCCATGGCGCTGTTTCCGGTAACGCCAGTGGAGAGGAAAAGCCTCGATGCCGCCGAAGCCTGGAACCCGGAAGCGCTGGCGCAGCGCGCCACCCGCGCCATCAAGGACGCGGTGCCGGAAATGGGCGTGATCACCGACGTCGCCCTGGACCCGTTCACCACTCATGGCCAGGACGGCATTCTCGACGACAGCGGCTACGTACTCAACGAAGAAACCATCCAGGCGCTGGTGAAACAGGCGCTGTCGCACGCCGAGGCCGGCGCCGACATGGTGGCCCCTTCGGACATGATGGACGGGCGCATCGGCGAAATCCGTCAGGCGCTGGAAGCCAGTGGCCATCCGTTGACGCGCATTCTCGCCTACTCGGCCAAGTACGCCTCCGCCTACTACGGCCCGTTCCGTGATGCGGTGGGCTCGGCGGCCAACCTCGGCAAGGCCAACAAGGCCACCTACCAGATGGACCCGGCCAACAGCGACGAAGCGCTCAACGAGATCGCCCTGGATCTGGCGGAAGGCGCCGACATCGTCATGGTGAAACCGGGCATGCCCTACCTGGACGTGGTACGCCGCGTGAAGGACGAATTCCGCGTGCCGGTCTACGCCTACCAGGTGAGCGGCGAGTACGCCATGCACATGGCCGCCTTCCAGAACGGCTGGCTGGACGAAGAAAAAGTGATGCTGGAATCGCTGCTGGTGTTCAAACGCGCCGGCGCCGACGGCATTCTCACCTACTTCGCCAAACGGGCCGCGCAGCTACTGACGCGCTGAGTCAGCGGTGCTCGCCTTCGTTTCCGGTATTCGGCACTTGACCCGGCTTGGCGGAAAACACCCCGAGCCGGAGACCGAAGGGCCGCAGCAATTTGTCCAGCGTGGCCAACGTCGGGTTGCCGCTGCCCCGTTCCACGTCCTGGATAACCCGCGCCGATACGCCGGTCAGGTGGCTGTATTCGCTTAGCGTCAGGCGCAATCCACCGCGCAATAACACCAGCACCTCGGAAATCGGCCGCCCCGGCTCCGCCCTCACTGTTTCGATCACCGCCCGACGCCGCTCCAGTTGCTCGTGCGGTGTCATGGCCGTGTAGCGCTTATCCATCAGGCAGTTGCTCCAGTGCTTTCGCCAAGGCCCGGGCCCCCGGCGCGAAGTGGTCGATCAGCGCCGGCTTGAGCCTCCAGTGCTTCATGCGCTCGGGCAGTGCGTGCAATTTGGGCGCCATGGCGCGCAGCGCTACCATCACCGGCGCCGCCTCAATATCGGCGGCCTCGGCGGCACAGCGGACCACGCCCGTCCAATCCAACTGCCCGCCCCTTTCACCGGGCCAGCGCGCCATGCGGGCAATGCCGTCCGGGTGCAGCGCCATGGGCGCGAAGTCGAACAGGGGCGTCAGGGCGATGTGGCCATCCGGGTGACGCGCAATGGCGGTATTGCGGGCATGGTTGTCCTTGTTGCCCAACGCCAGGTTGGCCAGATCGCGCTTCAGGTATTCGACGATCTCGGTAACCGGATCGTCCACCGCGTCGGCCAGAGCCGCGCAGGCCTGCTCATGATCGATACCGATGCCGAAACCGGCTCGGCCGCACAGTGACGCCAGGCTCTCCTGGCCGATGCGCACCACGCGGCCATTGTGACACTGCCGGTCGAAGCGGGGAATGAACAGCGTCCGCCCCTGCCACCGAAGTGGCGCGGGCACGCGCAACCCCAGCTCCCGAGCCAATGCCACGTACGGCGCTTCCGCTTCCAGAATGTCATTGAGTGCGCTGTCGTTGCCACGATGGAATTTCACCAGCCAGTGGCGCTGCGCACGTTCGTCCGGCAAGGCATGATCCAGATACAGCAGGCCGTCTTCCGCTTCGGCCAGCAGCACCTTCGGCCACTCGCCCTGCACGCCGGAAGACCCGGCCACGAACAGGCCGTGGCCCGCCAGATGCTCGACAAAGTTTTCATGTCGGCCGGCCACCTCATCGAAACGGAATCCCCGGAGGTCTGCCGGCGCCCGCTCCGCCAGCCATTGTGCCGCCTCTTTAACGCGCAGGTTGCCGATCGGATTGCCGGCACCCACCAGCAACAACGGCCAGTCGCCACGCGCTTCGGTATTCTCGGACAAGTCCAACTGCCGCAGCAGTTCCTGCCGCCCGTACCCTTGCGGCAGCAAATCCACCAGCCAGGCCGGCCAGGTGCTTTCCTCGAACAGATCCATGCCCACGGGGAAACGATACGAGCAGGCGGCAGCATCCCGGCGACCGGCGTGATCGAAAGCATGTTCGAACAGGTAGCCCCCATAGGTAGCGGCACGCCACCCTTGCTCCGGTGATCTCACGAGGCTGACGGTGGCCGCATCACGCCAGGCACCATCGAGAAAAATCTGGATCGTGCATTTATTGTCCATTACAGCACTATAACGCTGCACTAGCCGATTTTATAGCAGTTTTTACGCGACATATTGCCATATTGAAAATATTCGGATGAGCCGATGACGCCGCCCGCCGTTCCGACACGTTGTTGCGATCTCACAAGCCGCGCTCGTACTGCTCCCAATCGTCTTTGGCGGCCCGGAAGGCGGCTTCCACCCGCATCTTGACACCCTCATGAGGCACGATGGGCGAGGGATAGCCCACCGCCAGCAACGGTTGCTTCCATGGCTCATGGACGGCGCCGGCATCCAGCGCCGACAGTTCGGGGACGAAGCGTTTGATGAAACGCCCCTCCGGGTCGAACCGCCGGCTTTGCCGCACCGGGTTGAAGACTCGAAAGTACGGCACGGCATCGGTGCCGGTGGAGGCGCTCCACTGCCAGCCGCCATTGTTGGCGGCAAAGTCGCCATCGACGAGATGCTGCATGAAGAATCGCTCGCCCTTGCGCCAGTCGATGAACAAGTGCTTGGTCAGGAACATGGCCGCGACCATTCGCAGCCGATTGTGCATCCAGCCGGTCTGCACCAGTTGCCTCATGGCGGCATCCACCAAGGGGTAACCGGTGCGGCCCTCGCACCAGGCATTGAAGTGTTCGCGATCCTGACTCCAGGGAAGCAGATCGGTCTCCGGCCGGAAAGGATGGCCACGAGCCAACGCGGGGAAGTAATGCATGATCTGACGGTAAAAATCCCGCCAGGCCAACTCGCCGATCCAGCATTCCGCCCCTTCACGACTGGCCGGGTCAGCGAGACTGTAATGGGCCGCCTGCCAGGCTTGGGCAGGGGCCAGAGTTCCGGCCGACAACGCCGTTGACAGCAGGCTGGTTCCCGCCTGCCCAGGAAAGTCGCGCCGGGTTTTGTAGTCACGCAGATCGGTGTCGATGAACGCCGACAAACGCCGCAAGGCGTGACGTTCCCCCGCCGGCCACAACGACGAGTGCGGCTCATCAACCGGCAGCCGACTCAGGGCATCAAGAACGCGATCCCGGCCGGCAAAGACGGCCGAGCCCCCAGGCCAGACAGGCTCGCCCGAAGGGCGTTCGCCCTGCTGTTCAAGCCAGTCTCTCCAGCGCCTTCTGTAGGGGGTGTACACCGTGTAGGGGGTGCCCTTCTGGCTGCGCAGCGCACGCGGCGGCACCAGCATGCCGTCATCAAAGCCGTGGATAGCCACGCCATTGGCCGCCAGCCGGTCGGCGACGGCCTGGTCTCGCCGCCGTTCATTCAAAGGGTATTCACGGTTGCAATAGACGTGCGTGACGTCTTGCGTGCGTACAAATTGCTCCAATATGGGGGCAACCTCACCGAAGTCGCCCGCATCCAGCACATGCAGAACAACGCCGCCGGCCGCCAGCGTATCACCCAACTCCAGCAGACTTTCAAGTACATACCGACGCCGGACCGGGGCCACATCGTGCTGGTCCCACTGGCCGGCACAAAGAAGATGCAAAGCCATTGTTTTTTCACCGCTGGCCAGTGCTTGGGCCAGCGGTGTGTGGGCGTTGGTGCGCAGATCGTTGCGAAACCAGACCAGTCTCAAAATGCCTCCATGACTTTTTTGTCCAATACCACCTGCTCCGCTCGCTGGCAGCCGGCTCACAACTTGTTGCGCAATCCGAGTCGATCCGGATAGGGCGCCAAAAACGCCTGCCTGGCCAGCCAGGGCTCACCGACACGCCCCTGCGCGTTGCGAATCAGCGTCATGGGAACGATCAAAGGCACATCGCCCTGCTGATAGGCCACTACCTGCTCATGGAGCATGCGGTACTCATACGCATCCAGATGGTCCCGCAGATAACCCGCCACATGCATCATGACGTTGACGTGATCGCCGGGCGAAGCGAGCCGCTTCATCGCCTGCGTCGCTTCGCGAATATAGTCATCGGCAATGGCCTGCAACTCCCGAGCTTTGAGGTTGGCCAAGCCGGGGCCGAGGCGGCGATACGTTGCCTGATCATGGGCCAGAAGCTGAAACTTGTGGCGGCTGTGAAAATCCAGAAGGCGGACGGGCGTCAAGCCGCCTTCCACGAGCCGGCACCAGTCATCATGAAAATAGATTCGCTCGATGAAGTTCTCGCACAATCGGTCATCATGCAGCCGCCCGGCTTCTTCGACGGGCAGCAGCGGGTATTGTCCTACCAATGCTGCGGCAAACAGGCCGGCAGCGTCTCGGCGCACCACGCTGCCGTTTTCATCATGAAGAGGCACCCGGTGCAAGCCACAGCTTGGGGACTTCTGCATGAGAATGAAGCCACGCAGCGGCTTGACGGTCGGCAAACGCTTGTCGACCAGCCGCTCCATCGCCGCCGTGTGGTCTTGTGGTGGTTCCTTGTTGGCCTGAGGCGTAGTGCGCAGACGGATATCGTCCCCGGTATCCACCAGGTGCATGGCGCGACGCGGAGTGCCGAACCCCGCTTCGACTTCCGGACAGATCGGCTGGAAGGCAAAATAACGAGCCAGAACCTCCGTGCAGTAGCGCGAATGCTTGTGGCCTCCGTCATAGCGGACGTTCTGCCCCAACAGGCAGGCACTGATGCCGATGGGGAGCTTGGGCTCCGCCGCCGCATGCATTACGGGCTGCTCCATGTCATTGGTTACTCCTCATCGCCGTCGCTTCCGGGCAACAGATCGATTTTGACTTGCTCATCGAATGGCCTGGGGCCGAACCAGATTCGGAAATAGGCCTTTGAGAGAGCCAGAGAGCGGGTCTCGCCAAGGTACCGACCATTCAGATAAAGAGCCAATCGCCCGCCGGATGTCGTCCCCAGGATATAGTTATCGCCCTCCTGAACGGGCTGATAGAGCCGATTGAAACGGGCAAGACTTTCCTTCAATGCATCAAACTGCAAGGGCGTGGTGTTTCTCTTCAACAACACTCGGCTGGATTTGCGCAGATCACTCGCGTCGAATGAATGGTTGTAATGAAAATACAGCAAACGCCCTTGTTCAAGAAAAGGCGCATGCCCGCAGTCCGCCAGGTAGAGCGCCACATCACCGATATCGAGAAACAGATAAACCTGCATGTCCGCACTGCTGCACAGGTGATAAGTCACGCCGGTCATCGTGGTGGTAACGGGAAAGTGAAATCCGTCTGCCGTGTGCGCGGCCGTCGCCTGCCGCCCAAGCGCCAGCAGAGCCAACAGCACCAGTAACCGGAACAGCCACCAGCTTCTGTCGATCATGGGCAATCTCCGGTAAACCGGTTGCTGCCGGAGCCGTTTTCCGGCCACCGCTGCGGTATCTTCAGTATTTCCCCGGCGTCATATCCCATGGCCTTGGCCCGCTCAAGCATGGCGTGATAGTCAGAGCTGGATACCTGGGGCGTGCGTGCCATGTACCAAAGATAGTCCCGGGCATCTCTGACGACCATTACCTGACTGTAATCCTTGCTCAGCCACCCGACCAGATACTGCAAAGTGATCGGCCAGATGAATTGTACCCCCCATTCGGCATTGCCACTTCCTGCCTGCACTTTGGCGGTAGAGTGCAGCAGCGCCACCGGTGCAGTGAAACGGTCCGGCCGTCGTCGAAACCAGGTGCAGAGGGTCCCGTCCGGATTCAACCGATAGGTTTCAACCGCATTGTGGGCGCCTTTCCCCAGCGGCGTGGGAATGGCGGCAATGACATACCAGCGCCCCATGTAACGCGACAGATCCACATGTTCAACCGTCTGGATCGGCGGCCTGGCCGAAGTGCATGCCGCCAGAGGCAAGGCGGCCAGGAAAACGATGGCCACAGCGAGTCGCATCAATGCTGTGTTGTTCATGGCATTACCCACCTTCTCGACATGGTCTCCACGCTAACTCTGAGGGCGTGAAGAGCGCGTGAACGAGAAAAACGTTCTCTTCACGTCGATTTCACGGCAACCGGCTATGCTGTTCGACGAGCGACGAAGAGGACACCACGACATGCACCGGTTCATTCAGTGGTTTGACACGGCGGCGACGGCACCAGAGGCTGGAGCAGCGGATACGCGCGCCGACTGGCTGCGTATCGACTGGTTGAGAGTAACGCCCCTGATTCTCATGCACGGCGCTTGCCTCGCCGTTTTCTGGGTTGGCATTTCCTGGCCGGCGATCACTGTTGCGCTGCTGCTCTACGGGCTGCGCATGTTCGCGATCACCGCGTTCTATCATCGCTATTTCTCCCACCGTGCTTTCAAGACATCACGCATCATCCAGTTGATTTTCGCCGTTCTGGGCGCCAGCGCCACACAACGAGGACCCCTCTGGTGGGCGGCTCATCACCGCAAACACCATCGCGAAGCGGATACACCGACCGACCCGCACACGCCATTGCGAGGATTCTGGTGGAGTCATATGGGCTGGTTCCTTTGCCGGGACCACTTTCATGCTGACCCCGCCCTCGTCAAGGACTGGATGAAATACCCGGAACTGCGCTGGCTGGACCGTTTTGATCTCGTGATTCCCGTGCTGCTCGCCACCGGCGTTTTCGGGTTGGGCTGCCTGCTGAATATCCAGCACCCGGAGTGGGGCACCAGCGGCTGGCAAATGCTGATATGGGGCTACTTCATTTCTACCGTGGCGCTGCTGCACGCCACGCTCACCATCAACTCGCTGGCTCACCGCTGGGGCCGCCGCCGGTTCAATACCGGCGACGAAAGCCGCAACAATGGCTTGCTGGCGCTCATCACGCTGGGCGAAGGCTGGCACAACAATCACCACTTTTTCCCGGCCTCCGCACGCCAGGGCTTTTACTGGTGGGAGCTGGATATCAGCTATTACCTGATCTGCCTGATGGGCAGGCTGAGGCTGGTGCGGGACATCAAGACGGTTCCCGAACGCCGGCTCAAACAGGGAGCACGGACATGAAGGTGGCCGTTGTGGGTGCCGGTATCGCCGGCATGGTGGCGTCCCATGAACTGGCCAGATCCCACGAGGTGGATGTGTTCGAGGCCGGTGGTTACCCGGGAGGGCACACCGATACCCACTCTGTGCGAATACAAGACCGGGAGTACGCCGTGGACAGCGGCTTCATCGTCTACAATGAAGAGAACTACCCGCGTTTCTGCCGTTTTCTGGAAGAGTTGGGCGTGGCCGGACGCGATACGGAAATGAGTTTCAGCGTCAGCAACCAGGTGTCCGGTCTGGAGTACAACCCGGCGGATCTCAATCGCCTGTTCTGTCAGCGCCGCAATCTGCTGAGCCCGCGTTTTTATCGCATGCTTCGCGATCTGGTGCGCTTCTACCGGGAAGCCCCCGCCCTGTTGCAGCAGCCGGATGATCCGCTGACGCTGGGCGAATACCTGTCTCGTAAGCACTATGGCAAAGCGTTCATCAATGACCATCTGCTGCCCATGGCCTGCGCGCTCTGGTCCGGCCCGACGACATCGATTACCGCTTTCCCGGCCCGCTACTTCGTGCAGTTCATGTACAACCACCGCATGCTGAGCCTCAAAAACCGCCCGCTCTGGCGCACTGTACAAGGCGGCTCCCAGCGCTATGTGGATGCCTGGATCGCTCGCTTTGCCGGGCGGATTTTCTGTCACTCTCCCGTGCAGCGGGTAGACCCGGCACGCTCTCCGGGAAAAACCACAAGGTTGCGCGTCAACGGTGAATGGCGCGATTACGACCGGGTGTTCCTGGCCTGCCATGCGGATCAAGCACTGGCCATGCTGGCCCGCCCTGACCGTGCGCAAGAACGTATTCTGGGCGCGGTGAGATTCCAGGACAATCACATGCAACTGCACAGCGACACGCGGCTCCTGCCGCGCAACCCGGCCGCACGGGCAAGCTGGAACGTGCGCGTCGGGCCCGATATCGAGCAGCAATGCACGGTCAGCTATGACATGAACACTCTGCAGGGCCTGCAAGCCCCCGTTGACTTCATCGTATCGCTGAATTCCTCGCAATGGGTGGATCCTGCCCAGGTATTCGCCGAGCGCCATTACCGACATCCGGTTTATACCGCCGACACTCTGGCGGCACAGCGCCGCTGGCACGAGATCAACGGCGTTGGTGGTTTGTACTACTGCGGTGCGTACTGGGGCTGGGGCTTTCATGAAGACGGCGTGGCCAGTGCGCAGCGCGCTGTGGCCTTGTTTCAAGAACAGATCGGAGAGAAAAGCCATGCAGCCTGATGCCATTTGCGAGGGCTGGGTGAGGCATCGCCGTCATCAACCCGCCCCACATCAATTCCGCTCACCACTGGTGATGTTGCAACTCGACCTGGCGCGTCTGTCCGAGCATTTCGAACGCAGCCGCTGGTGGTCACTGGAGCGCTTCAATCTGGTCTCCTTCCGTCGCCGCGATTACTTGAACGCACCGGGCGCCAATCTGGACCAGGCGGTGCGCGAGCTGATCGCCCAACGAACCGGGCATCGGCCGACAGGGCCGGTGCAGATTTGCACTCAGCCGCGCTTCTGGGGGCTGGTATTCAACCCGGTGACGTTTTACTGGTGTCACGATGCCCGCGGCGAGCTGGAAACGATCGTCGCGGAGATCAACAACACGCCCTGGAATGAGCGGCATGTCTATGTGTTGCCAATGACCGAGAGCCTGGGGAACGACCCGGAGGCGCCTTGTTTCGAATTCGACAAGACCTTTCATGTTTCCCCCTTCATGCCCATGTCATTGCGCTATCGCTGGCAGTTCTCGTTTCGCCCCGGGCGCAGCGTCATCCACATGGTATTGCTCGATGGCGACACCCGTCATTTCGATGCCACCTTCGTCGCCCATGCCCGCCCTCTCGAAAAACGCACCATGGGCCGTTTGCCGTGGCGCTGTTTCGCACAATGTTTACGGGTGGTGGGCGGTATTTACTGGCATGCGCTGGTGCTGTGGCTCAAACGCATGCCGTTTTATTCTCATCCTCGACGCCAGGACTCCGGGAGACATCCATGAGCGCTTTTCCCCCGACAGCACAGCCGGAGAGGCCGGCAACAGCCAGCCCGCAAAGCCATTCCAGCGTCGGCAAAGCCAACCGCTGGCAGACACTGTGGTACAAGGCAGTTCGACGGCAACTGGCCAAGCTCCGGCAGGGCGAACTGATACTGCTGTCACCGCTCGGCGAAGCCCGTTTCGGCACGCCCGATGACCTTTGTGTGCAGCTGGTGATACACGATGCCGACGTCTTCGAGCGTCTAGCCGCCGGCGGCAGCCTGGGGGCGGCCGACGCCTTTATGGAGGGAAAGTGGGAATGCGATGACCTGGTGGCACTGGTGCGTCTGCTGGTGCGCAATCGTGATTTGCTGGACGCCATGGAAGGCGGGCTGGCGCGACTGGGCAGCCTGCTCTTGCGCGGCTGGCACACCCTGCGGCGCAACACCCGCAAAGGCAGCCGGGCCAATATTGCGGCTCATTACGATCTTGGCAACGAGCTCTTCGAGCTGTTTCTCGATGACGACTGGATGATGTATTCATCCGCCCTGTTCCAGACCCCGGAAGACACTCTGGAGCAGGCCCAGCAGCAAAAGCTGCATCGCCTGTGCGACAAACTGCAACTCACGGAAACGGACCACCTGCTGGAGATTGGTACCGGCTGGGGCGGCTGTGCCCTTTTTGCCGCTCGCCATTACGGCTGCCGTGTCACCACCATCACCATTTCCAGGGAGCAGTATCAGTACGCCTACGCGAAGGTACGGCGATTGGGCCTGCAAGATCGGATCACCGTGTTGCTGCGCGATTACCGCGACCTTGAGGGCCAATATGACAAGCTGATTTCCATCGAGATGGTGGAAGCCGTCGGGCACCAGTTTCTCGACCGCTATTTCCAGTGCTGTCGTTCGCTGCTGAAGCCCGGCGGGCTGGCCATCATTCAGGCCATTACCATCGAAGATCACCGCTACCGGCAGGCGTTGCACAGCGTCGATTTCATAAAGCGCCACATCTTCCCCGGCAGCTTCATTCCCTGTGTCTCGGTGCTGACGTCCAGTGCGGCCAAAGCGCGCCTGCGTCTGGTCAATCTGGAGGATATCGGCAGCAGTTACGCCCTGACGCTGAATCACTGGCACCGACGTTTCAACGCCTCACTAACCCAGGCAAAACAACTGGGGTACGACGAGACCTTCATCCGCATGTGGCAGTTTTATCTGTGCTACTGCGAAGGCGGATTTCGCGAGCGCAGCATCAGTGACGTTCATCTGCTGTTTGCCGCCGAGCGGAATCGCAGCCCGTCCTGGCTGCCCATGACCGAGGGTGTTCGTCATGGCGAAGCTGGTTAATTTCGCGCTCTTCCAGTTGACGTGGCTGGCCTGCGTGCTCGGCGCGGCGCACCAATGGCCGTGGTCGGGAACGGCGCTCGCTGCTCTGTTCGTGGCCTTCACGCTGACCATCAGCCGCGCCCCGAAAGCCGATGCGACCCTGATCCTGCTGGCTGTGCTGGGTGGCGGTCTGCTGGACAGCCTGTGGGCGCTGTCCGGTGTCATGTCCTATGCCGCCTCACCCTGGGGTGTGCTGTCTCCCCCCTGGATTCTGGGGCTCTGGGCCGCCTTTGCCGCCACCCTCAATCACTCCCTTTCCTGGTTGCGGTTTCGCTACGGATGGATGGCGTTGCTGGCCGCCCTTTCAGGGCCACTGTCCTACTACGCCGGCGAGCGGCTGGGCGCGGTGCAATGGCTCAAACCCGCATGGCTGCTGCTGATGATGCCGATCGCCTGGGCACTGTTCCTGTATGGCCTGTGCTGGCTCAACAACCGACTACTGGGAGGCGCTCGTGAACCTGCCCTGGATTAGTCTGTTGCCTCTGAGTGCCGTCATGCTGATCGGCTGGTTATGGCAACAACGTTATCGGAACGCGGCCATCGTCGATGTGCTCTGGGCCGGCCTGATGGCCGCTGCCGGGCTGTGTTATGCCGCCTCGGGAAGTGCGGCCTGGCCGGTGAGGGCATTGACCGGCGGCCTGATGGGGCTCTGGTACGGCAGTCTGTGCTGGCATCTGCTGAAGCGCATGCGCGGGCAACTCGAAGAGGGCCGTTATCGCTATCTGCGCACTTACTGGGGCGACCACGCCGGGCGTTGGCATTTCCTCTTCTTCCAGGTACAGGCGCTGCTGGCTTGGGGGCTGACGCTGCCGGCCTGGTTCGTTTCCGGCCATGGCGTCGCCCCGGCTCCGGTGGCTGGCTGGCAATTACTGACCGGCACGGTACTGGTGCTGGTTGCCTGGTGCGGAGAACGAGTGGCGGACGCCCAGTTGGCCGCGTTCAAGGCCGTTTCGGAAAACCACGGCAACGTGTGCCGCCACGGCTTGTGGCGCTATTCCCGCCACCCCAACTACTTCTTCGAGTGGTTGCAGTGGTTTGTCTGGCCACTACTGGCCTGGCAGTACCCGGGAGGCCCCTGGCTGCTGCTGGCACCTTTGTCCCTGTGGCTGCTGCTGTATTGGATCACGGGCATCCCCTACACCGAACAACAGGCGTTGCGCAGTCGCGGCGAAAGCTACCGCGCCTATCAGAAATCCACCAGCATGTTCATCCCCTGGAGACCCGGACCATGAGCCTGATCGATCTTGCCGAGCAAGGGGCACTGCCTGATCACCTTGTTCGCTTCGGCATAAAGCGTCTTCTCAAACAGCGCCTCACCGAGCTGCGTGCGGATGACCTGGAAGCAGCCGATGCACTGAAGCGTGAGCTGCTGGCAAGCTTGCATGAAAGCCCCATTGCCATCGAAACAGCGGCAGCTAATGCGCAGCATTACGAAGTGCCCACGGCTTTTTTTCGCCAGGTGCTGGGCCGAAACCTGAAATACAGCGCCTGTCTGTTCAGGCCGGGAACGGACCACCTGGACAATGCCGAAGAAGCCATGCTGGCGCTTTATCTGGAACGTGCCGACTTGCAGGACGGCCAGCACATACTGGAGCTGGGCTGCGGCTGGGGATCGCTGACGTTGCATATGGCGGAGCACCTGCCACAGGCGCACATTACCGCGGTGTCGAACTCCGACAGCCAGCGTGAGCACATCCTGTCCGAAGCCGGGCAGCGCGGCCTGGCCAACGTGGATGTGCTCACCTGTGACGTCAACACCCTGGAGTTTGAACGGGCTTTTGATCGCGTTGTGTCAGTGGAAATGTTCGAACACCTGCGCAATTACGGCAGGCTGTTCGCCAAAATCGCCTCTTGGCTGAATGACGATGGCAAGTTGTTCGTCCATCTCTTCTGCCACCGCAACCTGATGTACCCGTTCGAGCCGGAAGGCGACGACAACTGGATGGGGCGTCACTTTTTTACCGGCGGCCTGATGCCCGCCGCCGATACCCTGCTGCATTTTCAGGAACAACTGAACATCGAACAGCAGTGGCTGATCAACGGCCGCCACTATGCGAAAACAGCCGAAGCCTGGCTGCAAAACTGCGATCGGCACCGAGCCGCCATCATTGGCCTGTTCGAGTCGTGCTATGGCGCCGGCAATGGCAAACTCTGGTGGCAGCGCTGGCGCCTCTTCTTCATGGCCTGCGCCGAGCTGTTTGCCTGCCACCAGGGCAACGAGTGGTTGATCAGCCATTACCTCTTTACCAAGAGCCATCGCTGACCCCATCAGGAGATGTCGCATGTTTCAAGCCTTGCAAAAGAGAGGCAACAACCTGCGCACCAAGCTGATCCACGTGTTTCTGCTGCAGATCGTGCTGATCAGCCTGTTGGTGGTCGGTGGCGTCTATGCGGCCAAATTCATCGTCAAGGACGTGCTGATTCATCGCGCGCTGGAAGGTGAAGCCGCGTTTTTCTGGGCACGCTATGCCGAAGACCACCGGCAACCGTTGCCGACGACACTGAACCTCACCGGTTATTTGTCCGCCAAGGGGCACCCGACACAGGGCGTTCCCAGCGCCTTCCAGAGCCTGCAGCCGGGCATGCACCGCATCGCTTACGCCGGGCACCAACCGATTGTTTATGTCAGCGACCGGTTCGGCCGCCGCCTCTATCTGGTGTTTGACGAGAAAAGCGTCTCTCGGCTGGCCTTGTTGTTCGGCCTTTTGCCGCTGGCTTTCGTGCTGGTATTTTTCTACCTCCTGGCCTGGGTTGCCTATCGTCAATCCAGCAAGGCCGTTTCACCGCTGATGCAGCTCGCCAACCAGGTTGATGCGATGAATTTTCGTACCGGGAAATGGGCACCTCTGGATGTGGGAAGCTTTGACATGGCCCACAACCTGGAAGTCCATTCCATGGTCACGGCCATCAATCATTTCATCGAACGCCTGCACCAGTTTGTCGAACGCGAGCGGGAATTCACTCGTGATGCCAGCCATGAGCTTCGTACACCGATTGCCGTTCTGAAGGGCGCTCTGGAAGTACTGGAGCGCCGTCACCCCGAGCTGTCCGATCCGGCGATCACGCGTATGCAACGCACCCTCCGTGATATGCAGGAGTTGACGGAAACCCTGCTTCTTTTGGCTCGGGATGAAAGCGGAACGCTCCCCAGCAGTGATGTCGACATGAGTGCTCTGGTGCAAGAGAAACTGGAAGCACTGAAACTGCTTCATGGCGAAAAGCCTCTGCGAGTGGATGTCACCAACGAGGCTCCCCTCAGAGTGCGGGCACCGGAAAAAGTACTGGAGATGCTGGTCGGAAACCTGCTCGGCAATGCCTTCAATTATACTTCCCGGGGTACCGTCAAGATCATCTTGCGTGACCAATCGATGGACATCATCGATAGCGGGGTCGGCATGAAAAAGGAGCAGATCCAGGCTGCAACCCGACCGTTCTATCGAGCAACAGACTCATCCGGCACTCCGGGATACGGGCTCGGCATGGCCATTGTTCAGCGCTTGTGCAGCCGCTACCGGTGGCGGCTCACCATTAGCAGCGCTTACGGAGAAGGAACCCGGATCAAGATTCGTTTCCACGCATGATGCCTCACAAATCTTCTTCGGTGCACAGCTTGTAACCAAGGCCCGCGACAGTGTGAATGAGTTTCTTGTCAAACGGCTTGTCAACCTGCTTGCGCAAGTTGTACAGGTGACTACGAAGCGCATCGCTGTCGGGGCTTTCATCGCCCCATATTTCGCGCTCGATTGACTCGCGCGCCACCAGACCGGGAGATTCGCGCATCAGCACTCTGAGTATCTGAATGGCGATGGGGGTCAGGCGAAGGGTTCTGCCAGAACGACTGACATGCAAGGATACCGGGTCAAAGAGCAGGTCACCCACCGACAATGGCCGACTTTCAAGCTCACCCCGGTTACGGCGAATCTGTGCCTTGAGGCGCGCTTCCAGCTCCTTCATTTCAAAAGGCTTCACCAGGTAATCGTCAGCGCCCTGCTCGAAGCCAAGCAGCTTGTCGTCCAGTTGATCTCTTGCGGTCAGAATGATGACGGGAATACTCAGCCCGATCTGCCGGCGCAGACGCCTGCAAACCTCATAGCCATCAAAGCCGGGCAACATGACATCAAGCACAACGGCATCATAGTGATGATTAATGGCAAGCTGCACCGCTGCGGGTCCATCTGCGGCAAAATCCGTGGTAAAACCACCAGCCTCCATGTAATCGCCAATATTCGCCGCAAGATCGGCGTGATCTTCAACGATCAGCAAACTGGCGGAAAACTTCATTGGCCTACCTCATGCGAGCTTGCCCACGGGCATTTCCGGAGTGATCCGAGAGTATAAGCCTTTCCGGCAGGGAGGCTCGCGCTGATTCGGGATCAAAACCTCGCGGCCGTCACCTTCTGGCCATGTTAATGTTGCTCACTGGAGGGCCCGTTTGCCAGAACAGGAAGCAACCATGAACGCCAGCGCCGATATCCAGGCTTGCGACCTCAACAACCCCGACTATTACATCAACCGGGAACTGAGCCTGCTGCAATTCAACCTGCGCGTGCTGGAACAGGCCATGGATGAGCACCACCCCCTGATGGAGCGGCTCAATTTCCTGCTGATCTTTTCCTCGAACATGGACGAATTTTTCGAGATTCGCGTGGCCGGCCTGCGTCACCGGCTGGAAACCGGCACCGGCGAGCCGGGGCCCGACGGCCTGCTGGTGCAGGAACTGCTGGCGGAAATTTCACGCATCAGCCACGAAGCGGTGCAGCGGCAATACCATCTGTTGCAGAATGTGCTGCTGCCGGCGCTGTCCAGGGAAGGCGTCAATTTTCTGCGCCGCGAGCGCTGGAATGCCGGCCAGGCCGAGTGGGTGAAACGCTACTTTCGTGAGCAGATCTATCCGGTGCTGACACCCATCGCGCTGGACCCGGCCCACCCTTTTCCCCGGCTGGTCAACAAGAGCCTCAATTTCATCGTGCCGCTGGACGGCAAGGACGCCTTCGGCCGCTCCACCGGGCTGGCCATCGTGCCCGCGCCCCGCTCGCTGCCGCGTCTGATCAAGTTGCCGGCGGAAGTCTGCGAGGACGGCAACGACAACTTCATCTTCCTGTCCTCGATGATTCATGCCCACGTCAGCGATCTGTTCCCCGGCATGAAGGCCACCGGCTGCTATCAGTTCCGGGTGACCCGCAACGCCGATCTGGAAGTCAGCGAGGACGTGGAAGACCTGGCCAGTGCGTTGAAGGGCGAGTTGCTGTCACGGCGCTACGGCGATGAGGTGCGTCTGGAAGTGGCCGACAACTGCCCGCGCCACCTGGTCAGCTATCTGCTGGAACAGTTCGAGCTGGCCGAGGACGATGTCTACGAGGTCAACGGCCCGGTGAATCTGGCGCGCATGTTCACCAGCGTCAACCGGCCGCGCCTGCACTACCCGCCGTTCACGCCGCGCATACCCGCCGCCGTGAGGAAAAGCGACAGCCTGTTCGACGCCATCGACCAGGGCGACATCCTTCTGCACCATCCATTCGAGAGCTTCACGCCAGTGGTCAACCTGCTCGCCGAAGCGGCCCGCGATCCCCGCGTGCTGGCGATCAAGCAAACGCTGTACCGCACCGGCCCCAATTCGGAAATTCTCGACCACCTGGAAACCGCCGCCCGCAGCGGCAAGGAAGTGACCGCCGTGGTGGAACTGCGCGCCCGCTTCGACGAGGAATCCAATATCGAGGGCGCACACCGGCTTCAGGAAGCTGGTGCCATCGTGGTGTACGGCGTGGTGGGCTACAAAACGCACACCAAAATGCTGCTGGTGGTACGCCGTGACGGCGACGGCATCAAACGCTACGTGCATCTGGGCACCGGCAACTACCACACGCAAACCGCCAAGATGTACACCGATTACGGGCTGATGACCGCTGATGTCGGCGTTTGCCAGGACGTGCACAAGATTTTTCAGGAACTCACCGGCATGGGCAAGGCGGCGCGTCTCAAACAGCTTCGCCACGCGCCGTTCACGCTGCACCCCGCTTTGCTGGAATGGATCGCCTTCGAAACGGAACAGGCCCGCGCCGGGCGGCCGGCGCGCATCATCGCCAAACTGAACGCGATCACCGAGAAGGGCATCATGCAGGCACTCTACCGCGCCAGCCAGGCGGGCGTGGAAATCGACCTGATCGTGCGCGGCACCTGCTGTCTGCGGCCCGGCATCGCCGGCCTCTCGGAGAACATCCGCGTGCGCTCGGTGATCGGCCGTTTTCTGGAACACACTCGCGTCTATTACTTCCACCACGGTGGCGAAGAGCTGCTGTACTGCTCCAGCGCCGACTGGATGGACCGCAACCTGTTCAACCGGGTGGAAACCTGCTTCCCGATCAACGACCCGACGCTCAAGGCCCGCGTCATGGACGAAGGATTGCACTATTACCTGCGCGACAACTGCCAGGCCTGGCTACTGCACAGTGACGGCCGCTATGTGCGGGCGCAACCCGCCGAGGGTGAAACGCCGTTTCCGGCCCAGCAGGCGCTGCTGCACCGCTTCACCACCGGCTGATCAGACCGCCTGCAACCGGTAACCGGCGGCCTGAAAGTAGTTCTGTTCCTGCTCCAGGTCGGCCTGGGTCAGCGGATGAGCGTCCAGCCAACCTTCGGGAAAACTCAGAATCAGGCCATCCCCGGTGACTTCCAGAGCCGGAATCGGCGCCGCTTCGTCACGGGCATGATGCAAACGGCACGCCAGCCGCAATAGCAAACACAGGCGCAACAACCGCTGCTGATCGCTCTCCGGGCATTCCGCCAGCGCCGCCAGCGGTATCTTGCGGCGATGGCCGCGCACCAGCAGCGCCACCGCCTGCTGCTCATGACGGGAAAAACCGGGCAAATCGGTCTGCGACACCAGATAGGCGCCGTGCTTGTGGAACTGGCTGTGCGACACCGCCAGCCCCACCTCATGGACCAGAGCGCCCCAGCGCAGGGTATCCAGGGCCGCGGCGCCTTCCAGCCCCCAGGGCACCCGCGCCTGTTCGTGCAAACGCACGGCGGACTCCATGACGCGCTGCGCCTGCCCGTGATCCACACGATGGCGATTCATCAGCGCGCGGATGCTGCGCTCGCGGATATCCTCATGGGCGGAACGGCCCAGTTGGTCATACAGCAAACCTTCGCGCAGAGCGCCGCCGGATACCGCCATGGATTCCAGCCGCAACTGCTCGAAAATGCCGATCAGGATAGCCAGGCCGGGAGCGAAAATCGGCTTGCGGTCTTCGCGCAGTCCTTTCAGATCCAGCGCCTCGGCGGAGCCCGCCTGAATCACCCTGTCGCGCAGCACCTTCAGCGCACCGGCGCTGATCCATTCATCACCCCAGCCACTGTCTTCGTTCCAGTCACGACCCTTGTTCCAACCGTTGCTTTCACACACCTGCGCTATGGCCTTGATGGTACCCGAGGCGCCCACCGCCTGGCTCCACCCCGACTGGCGATAGATCGCGGCAATCGACAGCACCTCCTGGCGCGCCGCCGTCACCGCCCGCTGAAACCCCTCCCCACTGATCACACCACCGGGGAAAAAACGCTGCGCGTAACTGACGCACCCCATGTGCAGGGATTCGGTTTCCCGCGGCTCGAAATGCTCGCCGATGATCAACTCCGTGGAGCCGCCGCCGATATCCACCACCAGCCGCCGGCCATCATGGTTGGCCAGACTATGGGCGACGCCCAGATAGATCAGCCGCGCTTCCTCGCGGCCCGCCACGATGTCGATGTCATGGCCCAGCACCGCCTCGGCGCGTTGAATGAACTGCCGGGCATTGCGGGCCATACGCAGCGTATTGGTACCCACCACCCGCACATTGCCGCGCGGAATGCCGGTGATGCGCTGAGCGAACCGGCTCAGGCATTCCATGGCGCGCTGCAACGCCGCTTCATCGAGACAATTGTCCCGGTCCAGCCCCATGCCGAGTTGCACCTTCTCGGACAGGCTTTCCAGAATGCGAAGCTCCCCCAGCACCTGACGGGCCACCACCATATGAAAACTGTTGGACCCCAGATCGATAGCGGCCCACTGTTCAGGCTGTTGCAAAAGCGCCTCCATGCCGGTGAGCCGGCGGTTTTCTGACATCCAGTGTAGCCGATAGGCAACCCCTGTTGGGGTCATTGTTCCACATGCTTGAATTCCCGGCCCCTGACCCTGATATTATGCGCCATGTCAGATCCATCCCGCAGAGAACCCAGCAGGAGAATTCCATGAGCGGCGAGATTATCAACGTGACGGACGCGGACTTCGAGGAAAAGGTCCTCAAAGCCGACGGCCCGGTACTGGTGGACTATTGGGCACCCTGGTGCGGCCCCTGCAAAATGGTGGCGCCGATCCTCGAGGATCTCTCCAGTGAATACTCCGGCAAACTGACCATCGCCAAACTGAACATCGACGACAACCCGGAGACCCCGAGAAAATACGGTGTCCGTGGTATCCCGACGCTCACCGTTTTCAAAAACGGCGATGTGGAAGCCACCAAGGTGGGCGCCTTGTCCAAGTCCCAGCTCAGCGCCTTTCTGGACAGCACCATCTGATCCACGGATGAAAACGCCCGTGCCTGTGCCACGCCAACCCCGTAGCACGGGCATTGCCGGGCCTCATCACCGGGCTGGACATTGGCGTCACGCTGGTGGTACATTCCGGTGTCAGCGTTTTCACTCCCTCGTGCAGGGATCCCAGATTTCGTTCGATTCAAGCTTGCGTTAGCCGACCTCGGACTTGCGGAACAGCCGTTCCGAAGCCGAAATGACTTATTATTCAAAGAGCGGTTTCGCAAGGGTCATATCCCTGTTTGCCCCCGTATAGCGCGTCAGGCCCAGTGGAACCGGCCACGCTCGACAGACTGTTATCGTCAAAACCGGAACGGGCGCGAATCGAACCATCACACATACCGAATCGCTAACAGTGGCGTCACCCGGCGCAACCTTTCAATTCACCCCTGGACACCCTTGAAACCACCCATGAACCTGACCGAACTCAAGCAGAAGCCGATCGGCGAGCTTCTCGATATCGCCAAGGAACTCGGCCTGGAGAACCTGGCACGTACCCGCAAACAGGACGTGATCTTCTCCATCCTCAAGAAAGCCGCCAAGAACGGCTCGGACATCTACGGCGACGGGGTGCTGGAAATTCTCCAGGACGGTTTCGGCTTCCTGCGCTCCGCGGAAGGCTCCTACCTGGCCGGCCCGGATGACATCTATGTCTCCCCCAGCCAGATCCGGCGCTTCAATCTGCGCACCGGCGACACTATTTCCGGCAAGATCCGCCCACCCAAGGATGGCGAACGCTATTTCGCCATGCTCAAGGTCAGCGAGATCAACACCGACAAACCGGAAAGCGCCAAGAACAAGATTCTGTTCGAAAACCTGACCCCGCTGTTCCCCACCGAACGGCTGGTGATGGAGATCGGCAACGGCTCCACCGAAGACATCACCTCGCGGGTGATCGATCTGGTGGCGCCCATCGGCAAGGGCCAGCGCGGCCTGATCGTCGCGCCGCCGAAAGCCGGCAAGACCATGCTGCTGCAAAACATCGCCCACTCCATCGCCCGCAACAATCCCGAATCGCACATGATCGTGCTGCTCATCGACGAGCGCCCGGAAGAAGTGACGGAAATGTCGCGCACGGTGCGCGGCGAAGTGGTTGCCTCCACCTTCGATGAACCGCCCGCGCGCCACGTTCAGGTCGCCGAGATGGTGATCGAGAAAGCCAAGCGGCTGGTCGAGCACAAGCAGGACGTGATCATTCTGCTGGACTCCATCACCCGTCTGGCGCGCGCCTACAACACCGTGCAACCCAGCTCCGGCAAGGTGCTTACCGGTGGTGTCGACGCCCACGCCCTGGAAAAACCCAAGCGTTTCTTCGGCGCCGCGCGCAATATCGAAGAAGG
>CAYMKZ010000003.1:42745-63137 GCA_964391345.1 uncultured Alcanivorax sp. | reverse complement strand
CGACCCGCGTTGCAAGATCATGATCTGCATGGTGAAAACCAGCCCGGATGCACCGTCTTTCCGCCAGCAATCCCAGATCCTGGTGCCCATGGACACCCCCGGAGTGAACATCGTCGGCCCCATGCGCGTGTTCGGCCACGACCATGCGCCGCACGGCCACATGCACATCAAGCTGGAAAACGTGCGCGTGCCGAAAGACAACATCCTGTGGGGCGAAGGCCGCGGCTTCGAGATTTCCCAGGTACGTCTGGGCCCGGGCCGCATCCACCACTGCATGCGCTCCATCGGCGCGGCGGAAAAGGCGCTGGATCTGATGCTGGAGCGCGGCCTCAATCGTGAAGCCTTCGGCAAGAAGATTCTCGATCTGGGCAAGAACATGGAAACCCTGTCCCGCTCGCGTATCGAGATCGAAGCCATGCGCATGATGGTGCTCAAGGCTGCCAAGGCGATGGACGTGCTGGGCAACAAGGAAGCCCGTATCTGGGTTTCCATGGCCAAGGCCATGGTGCCGGAGAAGGTCTGCAAGATCATCGACGACGTCATGCAGGTGCACGGCGCCACCGGTATCAGCCACTGGTCACCGCTGTCCGAAATGTACATGCAGCAACGCACGCTGCGCTTCGCCGATGGCCCGGACGAGGTTCACCACCACGTCATCGCCCGCAACGAAGTCAGCCGCTACAACCAGTCAGGAGCCTGATCATGGTCGATACCGCACTGTTCGATCTCACCGGCAAGGTGGCGGTGATGACCGGCGCTTCCAAAGGCATGGGCAAGGCCATGGCCCATGCCCTGGCCGCCCATGGCGCCACCGTGGTGATTTCCGCACGCACGCAGGAAGCTCTGGATGAAACCGCCGCCGAAATCAACCAGGCGGTGGGCGCGCAGCGGGTACACGCGGTCGCCGCCAACGCCGGCCACAAGGCGGATCTGGAAAACCTGGTGGAGAAAACCCATCAACTCGCCGGCCCCGTGGACATCCTGGTGGGCAACGCGGGGGTCAATGTTTTCTACGGCAAGATCTCCGAAATTCCCGACGAAGCCTACGAAAAGATCATGCACACCAACGTGCAGTCCAACCTGTGGCTGGCCCGTCTGGTGGCGCCGGACATGATCGCCAAGGGTGGCGGTTCGATGATGTTCACCAGCAGCATCGGCGCCTTCAAACCCTCCGATACGCTGGGGGTTTACGGTACCTCGAAGCTGGCGCTGATCGGCCTGATCCGCAACCTGGCGCTGGAATATGGCCCGCAAGGCATCCGCGCCAACGCCATCTGCCCCGGTCTGGTACGCACCGATTTCGCCAAGGCGTTGTGGAACAACCCGGAAGCGGAGCAGCGCGCCAACTCGCAGATTCCGCTGCGCCGCCTCGGCGAGCCGGACGATTTCGAAGGTGTCGCCGTGTTCCTCGCCTCCAACGCCAGCCGTTACATCACCGGCCAGGCGCTGACGGTGGACGGCGGCACTATTATGTGGACCTGAACAGGCATGTGGACCTGAACCAGCACTCATCTCATTTGCCGCGGGCATGACCGGCCAATCAACGGCCGCTGCCCGCGGGCTAGCAGACTCAGGAGAACTTCATGGATATCAAAGACCGGGTAGTGGTCGTCACCGGCGCCGCCGGTGGCATTGGCCATGCTCTGGCGAAAACCTTCGCCGAAGCGGGTGCGAAAACAGTGGTGTGCGCGGACCTGAACCTTGACGGCGCCGAAGCTACCGCCAAGGAAATCGGCGGCGTCGCCCGTCAGGTGAACGTCGGCAAGGACGAGGACATCAAGGCGCTGATCGACGACGTGGAGGCCAATGTCGGCCCCATTGATCTGTTCTGCTCCAACGCCGGCATCATGGTGCCCGGCGGCCCGGAAGCCAGCAACGAGCAATGGCAGCGCATCTGGGACATCAATGTGATGGCCCACGTCTACGCGGCACGCTATCTGGCACCGAAGATGATCGCCCGTGGCGGCGGCTACTTCCTCAATACCGCTTCCGCCGCCGGGCTGCTGTCACAGGTGGGCTCCGCGCCTTACGCGGTGACCAAGCACGCCGCCGTCGGCTTTGCCGAGTGGATCGCGCTGACCTACGGCGATGACGGCATCAAGGTATCGGTACTCTGCCCGCAGGCGGTACGCAGCAACATGACCAAAGGCCATGAAGACGGCGTCGCCAGCCAGGACGGCATGATGGAGCCGGAACCGGTGGCCCGGGCCTGCCTGGAAGCGATTCAGCAGGAAACCTTCCTGGTGCTGCCGCACAAGGAAGTACTGCAATACATGCGCAACAAGACCGAGAACTACGACCGCTGGATCGGCGGCATGCGCAAGCTCAATCGCATCTACGGCAAGCGATGAAAAAACGGGGCCGGGCTTCACAGCGCCCGGCCCCGACGTTCCCCCCTGAATGCCTCGTTTCCCCGAGCCCGCCGCTCAACCGCCGTGCAGCCAGCCGTTGACCCGTGCAATGGACGTCTCGTCCAGCGCACCGGTAAGCAGATCCAGATTGAGTTTCGACATCAGATACTGATAACGCGCCTGGCTCAGTTGCTCCAGCGCCTGGTAGTAAGCCTGCTCGGCATTGAGCACGTCCTGGGTGGTCTTGACGCCGGCCTTGAGCCCCAGTTCATTGGCATCCAGCGCCGATTTCGATGCCTTGACGGTCTGCTCCAGCGCAGCAATGCGTTGCGCGCCGGCGGCCACATCCTGGAAGGTCTTGCGCATCTGCACTTCCACATCCGAGCGCGTCGCCTGCACCTGCGCGTCGGCTTGCAGGCTGTTGGCCTGCGCCTCGTGAAGCTTGGCCACCAGCCCGCCACCGGCATACAGCGGCACGCTGAGTTGCAGCCCGATGACCTTGTTTTCACTGCGAGCCGGCGCCGCCAGCATGGACAGATCACCGTCCTGACGGGTGTCCGTATAGCTGGCCACCAGGTTGAGTTTGGGGCGCCCGGACAGCGTATAGAGGTCCACCTGTTTCTCCGCACTGTTGCGCTGCACCAGCGCGGATCGCACCTTGAGATTGTCCGTCAGGGCCCGGTCGATCCACGCCTGCATATCGTCGGGGTCCGGCGGTGTCGGTTGAAAATCCTTCGGCAGAGGCAACAGGTCCTTGGGCGACACACCCACGGATCGCTGGTAGCGCGCCCGCCATTCCGCCAGATTGTTCAGCGCGGAGATCTCCTGCGCCAGCATGGAGCTGTAGCGTGCCTTGGCATCCTGCACATCGGTGGCGTCCGCCCGCCCCGCCTTGAAACGCGCCTCGGCGCCGGCAAGCTGATGGGAAACCGCGTCTTTTTCGGCGCGGATATAAACCAGCGTTTCTTCGCCGACAATGACGTTGAAATAGGCCTGCGCCACGTTCGCCAGCAGTTGCTGGCGGGTGCTCTGGTTATTGAGGTCGGACAGTTGCGCCTGATCCCGGAGATTGGTGGCCCGTACCGAAATGCCGGTGTCATAAAGCGGCTGTTTCACGGTGATGCCGTAACCGTAGATGTCACCACTGCTTTCCAGCGGCGCCAGCACCTGGAACGGAAAGATCTGCGGCGCATCGATGGTGGTCTTGCTCCACATGCGCTGATAGCCGCCGGTGGCGGAAATCTGCGGCAAATACAGTGCCCGCCCCTGCTTGACCTTTTCCATGCCCGCCTGGCGGGCGTAATTGGAAGCCTGCAAGGTAGGGTCATAGGCCACCGCCTTGGCCACCGAGGCACTCAGGTCCACGGCCTCCGCCCGGTTGGCGATGGCGAAAACACACAGCGCCACCAGCCATGGCCCGTATCGGCGCATCCGCTTTTTCATGCCTCACCCCCCTGATGCCGCCCGGCGGTTTCACTGTCGCCTTTTTCGGCGCGATAACAAAGCGCGTAGAGAGCCGGCAAATACAGCAGCGTCAGCACGGTGGCGCCGATCAGGCCGCCCATGATTGCCCAGGCCATCGGCGCCCAGAACGTCGACAGCGTCAGCGGGATCATCGCCAGCACCGCGCAGGCGGCGGTCAGCATGATCGGCCGGAAGCGATGCACCGCCGCCTCGACGATCGCCTCGCGCAGTGCCAGCCCTTCGGCGCGCGCCTCATCGACCTGCGCGATCAGAATCACCGAATTGCGAATGATCATGCCGAACAGCGCGATGATGCCGAGCATCGCCACGAAGCCGAACGGAATCTGAAAGGCCAGCATGATGGCGGTGACACCGATCATTCCCAGCGGCGCGGTAAGCAGCACCAGAATCATCTTGCCGATGTTCTGCAACTGCATCATGAGAATGAACATCACCAGAATGCCGACCATCGGCAACGTCGCCATGATCGCCGTCTGGCTGGTGTCACTGGATTCCAGCGAACCGTCGATGGCGATGCCGTAACCCTCCGGCAAGGTGGCGGCGAGTTTCTGCAGCTTGGGCCACAACGCCAGAGTCACGTCGTTGGGCTGGGCATCGGTGGCCATGTCCGCCTGTACTGTCACGGTCGGCGTGCGATCGCGCCGCCACAATACACTGGGCTCGCTTTTCACCGTCACGGTGGCCAGTTGCGAGAGCGGTACGAAGCTGCCATCCGGCAAGCTGATCAGCAGATTGCCGATACTGCCGGCATCGGTACGTTCCGATTCCACCAGCCGCCCCACCACGTTGATGCTGTCATCGCCTTCGCGCAGCACCGTGGCGGTCACGCCGCTCAGCGACGCGGCCAGTGCATTGGAAATGTCCGCGGAGGTCACGCCCAGCCGGCGCGCCTTGTCCTGAGCGACGTTGATCGACAGCACCTGCGCCATGGTGCCGGCGTCACTGTTCACCGCCCGCAGGTTGGGGTTGGCGCGCATGATCGCCATGGCCTTGTCGGCGGCGGCGATGACCACGTCGCGGTCGGGGCCGGAGATGCGGAATTTCACCGGATAGCCCACCGGCGGGCCGTTTTCCAGCCGGGTGACACGGCCACGCACCATCGGGAAACCCGTATCGAACAGATGGCGGACCTGGGTGAAGACGCGCTCACGCGCATCGAGATCCTTGGTCATGAGGATGATTTCAGCCAGATTGTCGTTGCGGCTCTGCACATCCAGCGGCAGATAGAAACGCGGGCTGCCGCCGCCCACGTAGGTGGTGCGGGACACCACGTCGGGGTCCTTGGCGATGATCTTGTCGAAGGCCAGCGCCTGGCGCTGGCTTTCGGCGAAACTGGCGCCGTCCGGCAGCCACATGTCGACCACCAGTTCCTTGCGATCGGACAGCGGGAAAAACTGTTTCGGCACGAAACTGAACAGCAGAATGGCGATCACGAAAGTCACTACGGTAGCAGCCACCACCAGACCGCGATGATCCACGCACCAGCTCGCGCACCGGCGGAACCAGCGATAAAACGGTTTCTGGAACACCGCCTGTTCACCACCGCCCTGGTGCGACGCCTTCACCTTCAACAGCAGATAGCCCAGGAAGGGCGTGAAGATCACCGCCGTGATCCACGACAACAGCAGCGCGATCACCACCACCTGGAAAATCGACAGGGTGTATTCACTGGCACTCGATTTGGCCAGCACCACGGGAAGAAAACCGGCCGCCGTGACCAGCGTGCCGGTGAGCATCGGAAAAGCCGTGGAGGTATAGGCGAAGGTGGCGGCGCGCACTCGTCCCATGCCTTCTTCCAGCTTCAACGACATCATCTCCACGGTGATGATGGCGTCATCGACCAGCAGCCCCAGAGCAATGATCAGCGCGCCCAGGGAAATGCGCTGCAAGTCGATGCCGGCGAAATACATGGCCAGAAAAGTCAGCGCCAGCACGAAGGGAATGCAGAGGGCGACAACGAAACCGGTACGCAACCCCAGCGACAGAAAACTCACCGCCAGCACGATGATCACCGCTTCGAACAGGGCGCTGGTGAACTCGCTCACCGAATCCTTGACCACCTCCGGCTGGTCGGAAACCGTGTTGATCTTGACGCCCACCGGCCAGCTTTTCTGCGTGGCCGTGACGATGTGGTCGAGACTTTTTCCCAGGCGGATGACGTTGCCGCCCTTGAGCATGCTGACCGCCACACCCACCGCCGGCTTGCCGTTGAAAAACATCTTGTAGCTGGCCGGGTCCACATAACCCCGGCTGACGGTGGCCACATCGCCCAGCTTGAAGACGCGCCCGCCGGCGCGGATACCGATGCCGCGGATGGTATCCAGCGAGGTGAATTCGCCGCTCACCCGCAGTTGAATCTGCGTGCTGCGCGTTTCGATGGTGCCGGCGGACTGCACGCTGTTGGTCTGCGACAGAGCCTGCAGAATCTGCTGCGGCGCAATGCCGAGCGTGGACAGCTTGGCGTTGGACATCTCGATGTAGACGACCTGATTCTGATCGCCGAGATAATCGATCTCGGCCACGTCGGCCACGTGCAGCATCTTGCTGCGCAGTTGCTTGGCGAATTCCTTGAGCTGGGCGTAGCTGAAACCGTCGCCGGTGATGGCGTAGATGTTGCCGAACGTTTCGCCGAAATCATCGTTGTAGAACGGCCCCTGTATCTCGCTCGGCAATTGATAGGTCATGTCGCCGATCTTCTTGCGCACGTCATACCAGACGTCGGGCACTTGTTCCGATGGCACATCGCCGCGCACGTTGACCGTCAGCCGGGTGCTGCCCGCCTTGGCGAAACTCTGCACATAGTCAATTTCACCGATCGATTGCAGGGTCTGGGCGATCTTGTCGGTAACCTGATTCTCCATGTCGTAGACGTTGGCGCCGGGCCAGTAGGCGGTCACCGTCATGGAGCGTACCGTGAAGCTGGGGTCTTCCTCCTGGCCGAGATTGGCGTAAGCGAAGATGCCGGCGATGGTGAACACCACCAGCATGAACACCACCATCTGCTGATGTTTCAGCGCCCATTCGGAGAGGTTGAAACGTGACATCGGCTAGCGGCTCTGTGGAAAGTAGGTACCGACCGGCTTGACCCGCTGGCCATCGTGGAGCATCTGCACGCCCGCCGTGACGATCACCTCTCCCGCCTTGATGCCGGAGGCGATCAGCGCGTAATCCCCGCTCAACGAGGCGATTTTCACGGGTCGTGCGGTGACCTTGGAATCCTTGCCGATCACCCACAACTGCGGATCGCCCTTTTCGTCGTAGATGGCGGTGAGCGGCACGGCAAAGCCCTGCTGGCCGCTGGCACGCGGCACATGAACGTAGGCCGTCATGCCCAGATGCACATGGCTGTCGGCATCGAGCAAGGCGATGCGCCCTTCATAGGTGCTGGTCTTGTTGCTGGTATCGGGGTACAGCACCCGCAGTTTTGCCCGATAGCTTCGCTGCGGCGCGGCCCACAGGGTGACGCTCAGGCCCTGTGCTTCACGCACTTCATTGAGTCGCGATTCCGGTACGCTGATGACCACCTCCCGACCGCCGTCACGGGCGATGTCCACGGCGTCCTTGCCCGGTTGCACCACGTCGCCCACATCGACGTTGATGGCGGTGACGATGCCGGACACCGCCGCCCGCAGGGTGCCATAGCTGAGCGCGTTCTCGGCCTCGCCATACTGGGCCTGGGCGGCGCTGAGGCTCGACAGCGCCTGCTCGTACTGGAGCTTGCTTTCGTCATATTGCGCCTGGCTGACGAAATCCTCATCGACCAGCATTTTCGAGCGGCCCAGATTGACCTTGGCCTGGGCCGCCTGGTTTTGCGCGGCATCCAGATGTGCCCTGGCCTGCTGTTCCTTGTATTTCAGATCGGCCAGATCCAGTTGCAGCAGCGCATCGCCTTTTTTCACCCGCGCGCCCACTTCGGTGAGACGCCTGGCCACCGTGCCCGCTACCTGAAAACCCTGCTGGCTCAGATGCCGGGCCTCGACGGTACCTGAATAGGTAGCGCCCTGCGCCTGGCTGGACGCCCCCACCACCAGGGTCTGCACCGGACGAACGTCGGCGCTCGCGGTGGTTTCCTCGGAGCCGCAGCCGGCCAGCGTGGCGGCCAGCAGCACGGCAGCCAGCAACGCAATACATCTCGTCACGACAACCTCGTTTCATCCAGCATTGATAAATGATCCCGCCATGGCACGGAGATCAATTCTCCTGGCAGGAATCACCGCCCCGCGCCTTGCACAGATGCGCGGCGATCGAGTTCGCATAGAACTGCAAGGCGTTTTCCACATCCCCCCAGGAATCGAAGGCATGAGGCTTGGCGATGTGCATGCCGCCCACCTGGCGATCCGCCGCCGCCGCCAGCAAAGTGCCGCTCTGTGCGTCCTTGATCACCAGTTCGAGAGTGATGCCGCCGGAGAAGGCGGGCGTGCCGCTGACCTTGGAATACAGCGTGCTGAGCAGCCGCTGCGGCCCCGGCAGCCGGGAGATGAAGGCCAGACCCGCTTCGGACGGGTCGCCGTGGCTGATCGCCACCTGCATTTGCAAGGTATCCGGTTGCGGTGTCTGCACCATGCCGTAATCCTTGGCCAGCTTCTGGTACAGGGTGGAGGAGAATCCGTCGACCAGTTGTTGCAGTTCCTGCTTCTGTTCCGCGGACTTCTCGCCCTTTTCATCGGTCAGCAGTTTGACGGGAAGCAACTGGATCTTGTCGTAGGCGGCCCAGTCGGTGCCGGGCTTGTTGTAATGAAGGAGGGCGCGATTGTCGTTGCCATCCTGTTGCAGGAGATGGGCGTACGGAGCAAGGAAGCTGTCCGTCTGCACCGTTCTCGCTTGCTGCGTGGAGGCACAGCCGGCCAGCAGCAGCACCCCTCCAAGAGTTGAAGCCAGGAGAAACGCTTTCATGGTTGTCCCCAATCGGGCTCGTTGGTGTTATTTACGGCATCCCATCCTCCTAATATGAAACGCTTCACAGCGCCGGGATATACCATATTGATGGTATTCGGCTCAGGGCCCTTGTGATGCCCCGCTCAAGGCCCTTGTGACGCTCCGCTCAGGGCTGTTTGTAGTGCTCCGCTCAGGGCTGTTCGGGTGCTCCGCTCAGGGCTGAGCAACGGCCAGCGCGGCTATTTCCTGGCTGAGACGCTCGGCGGCGGCGCGGCGCGCATCGTCGTCGTAGGCCGGGCTGTGCGCCAGCACTTCACCGTCGAGCAGCAGCGCCAGCCGGCCGTCATCTTCCTCACGAAGGGTGATTTGCGCGGCGGCGCTGGTCAGGCGCCGGGATGCCATACCTGCCGCCCGTGGGTCGGCGTACACCGCGGAGCGGGCCAGCTCGTCGCCGTCGGCGGCCAACAGACCAAACCGGAATTGGCCCTCGTCATCGCGGAAACTGACCACGCGAGCGGTCTTCGCGGCCTTGCGCTTGCCCTTGCCCGAGCGGCCCGGTTCCGGCTTGCCGCTGCCCAGGCCCACCGCTTCGCGCAGCCGCTCCAGCAAAGGCGTGGCGATGGCGCGAGCCTTGGCGGCGCCGGCCTGGAGAATGTCCTCGAGATCATCCGGGCGCGCCATCAGCGTCTCGTAGCGCTCACGCATGGGCGCCAGTTCGGCCTCCACCCGCTCGAACAGCTGCTTCTTGGCATCGCCCCAGGCCAGACCCTCTTCCAGTTGCGTGCGGAACTGGCGGGATTCATCAGTACCGGCGAAAGCACGGTAGATGGCATACAGCGAGGAGGAATCCGGGTCCTTGGCTTCGCCGGGAGCGCGCGAATCGGTGACGATGCGCAGGATGGCGTCGCGGGTGCGCTTGCTGCCGCCGTCGAACAGCGGCACGGTGTTGTCGTAGCTCTTGGACATCTTGCGTCCGTCCAGCCCTGGCAGCGTGGCCACGTCTTCCTCGATCGACACTTCCGGCAGCACGAAGAATTCGTCGCCATAAAGGTGGTTGAAGCGCTGCGCGATATCGCGCGCCATTTCCAGGTGCTGAATCTGGTCGCGGCCCACCGGCACCTTGTGAGCATTGAACGCCAGAATGTCGGCGGCCATCAGCACCGGATACATGTAGAGGCCGGCGGTGACGCCGTTGTCGGCGTCCTCGCCGGCTTCGCTGTTCTTGTCCACCGCCGCCTTGTAGGCGTGGGCGCGGTTCAGCAGCCCTTTGGCGGTAACGCAGGTGAGCAGCCAGGTCAGTTGGGGGATTTCCGGAATGTCGGACTGGCGATAGAACGTGACCCGCTGCGGGTCCAGCCCGCAGGCCAGCCAGGTGGCGGCGATCTCCAGGCGGGAACGTTGTACGCGGGCGGGGTCGTCGCACTTGATCAGCGCGTGATAGTCCGCCATGAAATAGAAGGCATCGACATCTGTTTGGCGGCTGGCCGCCACCGCGGGGCGGATGGCGCCGACATAGTTGCCCAGGTGGGGGGTGCCCGTGGTGGTGATACCGGTAAGAACTCGCATAGACATGAACTGCACTTGAAAAAATAAAGCGCCAGTTTACGCTTTTCTTGCCAATAAGGCAGTCGGCAACAGGACAGAATAGCCGGCCGTGGAGCCTGCTTCGTTTCGCGCTCCCGGTATCGAAGCCGTGGTTGTTCCCGGTTTCCGTTGCGGTCTTAGCTATGCCCCGGCGCCCTGGCGTCCGGCATGGCCTCGATGGCCGGATAGAACTCCCGGTTCTCGCGCTGTAACCGTTCATGAACCCGCTTCAGAACCAGATTAGCCTCTTTTCTGAACGCCTCCGGTTGGCTGGCCAGTTGGCGGGCATCCGCCCAGTGCCGGGAAAAGCGGATGAAGCCGCTGGCAATGCCTTTCATGTCCGCCTGATACGACGCGCTCATGCGCGCTATTTTGTCGTCGCCGCTTTTCTCCAGGGAGGGGTACAGAATCCGGTCTTCGACGGCAAGGTGCTGGGTGACCACCCGGGCCAGTGATTTCAGTTCATCAGCGATATCAACGGCATGTTCGGCAATCCCCTGGTGCGCCAGTTTGCGCAGCGCGTGAATGGCGCTGAGGATTTCCACATGCTGCTGCTTGAAGCGATCGATGTTCATAGAGTCCTCCTGAGGAGGCACCACTATGCTCCCGTTGTCACGCTTTCATTGCGGGGAATAGGGCCCGTTTCTTTTCGGAATTCCACTGACTGAACCGGGCAGCCGGCCCTCAGGAAATATGGAACGAAAGTACCCCCCAGGTGTCCTCTTCGGTGCGGCACTCCATCCGGTAGGATCCTGGCTGGAAAGGGATTGGCCGACCGACCGTGCCAGTCAACAGCATGGTTTCTCCGCCCAGCGGCCAGTCCCGCTTGCGCGCCTGCGCCAGCATCCAGGCCAGGGCTTTTTCCGGCCCCCCCAGAGAGGTGGCGATGGCGGCCTCCAGCAGCGGCTCCCCATCACGCAGCAGGCGCACCGAGGTGCCGGCCAGTTCCTCCAACGTCTGCTCACTCCAGGGCAGCGGCTCAGCTACCAGAAATCGGTCCGCTCCCAGATTGGTGGCCACCAGATTGACCGCCGTCATGTCCTCCCGGCTGGCGAACTCCAGCCGCACGAACTCCAGAGCCGGCGCCACGGACAACGGACGTCCCGCGCCATCCACACGAATCGCCAGTTCGCACTCGATCAGCGATTTGGCATGCTGGGGCAGGCTGGCGCCAGGGCTGAGCTGACGTCCCACATAAAGGTGCCCGATCAGCGCCTCCTCCAGCCCGAAATGCTTCTGGGTGGCGGCATCGGTGAGCCCCGCCTTGAGGCCGGCAAAAGCGATCCTGTGGTCATCGTCGGCGACACGGGAGGCCGCCAGCCGTGCCGTGACATAGCCCGCGTCCATGGACAGTTGCTCGGGAAAAGCCGGCAGAGCGGTACGGTCGATCACCGAACGGGCGACCGCTTCGGCCAGCGTTTGTGTGTTGCTCATGTTCCGCCCTGGTAGTTGTCGGGAGTTGATGATCCGGCCACGGATTACTTGATGACCGTGCGATGCAGGACCCGATCATAGCCCTCATAGCCGCCGTTGGCTTTATGCAGCACCGCCCGGTTGTCCCAGATCACCAGGGTGTTGGGCTGCCATTCATGGTGATACTGGAACTGTTCCTGGGTCTGCCAGTGATACAGGTCCATCAGCAACTGGTGGCTGTCGGCTTCTTCCATGCCGTCGAAACCGATGATGTAGCCGATGCAGCCATACACCGACTCGCGGCCGGTTTCCGGATGCGGACGGATGATCGGATGCAACTGGGTGGCATAGGCCGATTTGGACGGCGTGATCTTGAAACCCCGCCCGGTATCGCTGTCTTTCTTGCCGTAGGTACCGTCCGGCGCGTAGGCGCGGCGCGCCGAGTGAATCGCCATCTTGCCGTCGAGACGCTGACGCAACTCCGCGGGCATGTCGGCCAGCACCTTTTCCTGGTCGAGAAAATCGGTGTTGCCGCCGTGCGGCGGAATGGTGATGCCGTAGAGAATGGTGCCCGCCGGCGGGACCTTGCCGAAGCTCCAGTCGGTGTGCCAGGAATCGGCGAAGATCGGCGACTTTTCGTCGGCGTTGCGCCGCAGTTCGATGATGTTGGGGCGGTCTTTCAGGGAGGCGATGTACGGGTCGCCGGCAAACTCGCCCAGATACAGGCTGAACCGTTCCAGATCATCATCGCTGAGATGCTGATCGGGAAACGCCAGTACCTTGTGCTCCAGCCAGGCGCTGCGCACCTCGGCGATGGTGGCCTGATCCAGCTCCCTGGATAGATCGATGCCCGTGATGCGCGCGCCGCAGGCCGCGCCGGTGGGGGTGACGGTGATCGGCATTGCCCTTTCTCCTCTCGCCTGAAATATACATTCACAACCCTTGGAACTATGGCCCGGCGCAGCCGGGATTGCATTGCCAGGAGGCGCCGCTTGTTTGCAGTTTGCGACACTGGCTGTTTCCCGGCCTGCAAATGCGGGCTAAGCTGGAAGCCGGCATGGAAAGCTCCGGCCCGCCAGCGGAGCGCATCAACCGAGCAACCGCCATGAACCATCTTCAGGTCGCCCGCCTCTGGGTATCGGGCCTGCTGCAAGCCTTCGAAAGAGTGGGGCTGGACGTCAACCGGCTGGGGGTCAATCTCGACGATATCGGCACGTTGAACGCCAGCGGCGAACACCCGGCCATCGAGGTGGTTCGCTCCCTCTGGCACCGCGCCAGCGTGCAGAACGACAGCCCGGTGCTGGGTATCGAAGTGGCCTGGCGGCACAGCCCCCGCTCCAGCGGCGTGCTGCTGCCGATCATGCTGCACAGCCCCACGGCGTTGCAGGCGCTGCACCATCTGGTCGCCTACCAGCCGTTGCTCAGTGACAGCGGCCAATACCGGATCACCGCTGGTGAAGCGGAGCAGGTCTATCGTTGCGAATACCGGCCCACCTCTTCCTCCGTGGCCGTCTCCAACCACCAGGTGCTGGCGATCGTCACGCAAACGCTCGGCACCTTGCGCACCATCACCAATCGCCATCTCGATGTGCCGCTGCTGGAAGTGCCGGAGGGCATGGACGCCACACGCATCGGCAAGGCGCTGAAGTGCCCCTGCCGGACCCACGCCGGCAACTTTCGTCTGCACCTGGGAGCGGCCTCGCTGGAGGCCGCCGTCAGTGAGCGCGACGACCACCTCTACCAGATCAACCTCAGTTATGCGGAAGGGCTGATCCGGGCGAAACGCCAGCGGCAGACGTTCATCAGCGGCATCAAGGCGCGCATCGATACGGAACGCCCGGCGCAAGTGGATATCGACCAGGTGGCCCGTACGCTGGGCCTGCACAAGCGCCTGCTGCAAAGAAACCTGCACGAACACCACACCAGTTTCCGCCAGCTGAAAACCTCGGTGCTGAAAAGCAGAGCGCTGGACCGGCTGATCGTCAAAGGCTGGCACACGGAAACCATCGCCGAGGATCTCGGCTACAGCGATCTGAGCACCTTTCACCGCGCTTTCAAAAGCTGGTTCGGCGTGTCGCCGAAACAGTTTCGGGAACGTCCTCACGTCTGAACACCCCGTCACCCTGCGCACGCGATTTTATCCCCCGGCGTTTGCATCGATTTGCCTTATTGCGGAATGCTTGCCTTTACATTAATGTATACATATGTACACTTAATTTTGTGGCAACTTCAAGGAGGCCACGCATGAGCGCCCGCACACAGGACATACCCACCGGAAGGGGCCGGCGGCCCTCAACGGTGTGGAAAGGTCTGTCGACCCTCACCGACATGTTCGCCTTTCCGCTGCGCACCTCCCATTACCTGGAGCTGGTCAACCCGTTGTGGACCCGCCACCGTCTCCAGGCCCGCGTGGTCGGGCTGTGGGACGAAACCCGCGACACCCGCACCATTACGCTCAGGCCCGGCGGCCACTGGCGGCTGCACCGCCCGGGCCAGCACATTCGTGTGGGCATCGCCGTGGAGGGACGGCACTACACGCGCACTTACAGCATTTCGTCCGCGCCGGAGCGGGACGACGGCTGCTTCACCATCACCGTGAAGAAAATCGAGGGCGGCCGTTTGTCTCATCACCTCGTGCGCCGTCTGAAAGTCGGCGACGTCATTCCGGTGGGCTTGCCTCAAGGTGATTTCCACCTGCCGGATGCCTCGCCGGTTCAGCCGCTGTTCATCACCGCCGGCAGCGGTATCACGCCGGTGATGAGCATGCTGCGCAGCCTGCTTCTGCGGCAACGCCTGCCGGATACGGTGCACCTTCATTACGCGCCCCATGAATTCGATGTTCCTTTCGGCAAGGAGCTGCGCAAAATGAATGCGGAACAGCGTCATTATCACCTTCACGAAGTGTACACTCGTAACGGCGAAAGCCATGACCAGCACTTCAGTGTTGCCACGCTGGAGCGGCTCTGCCCCGACTGGCGCCAACGGGACTGTTATGCCTGCGGCCCGGCGAGCCTGCTGGCCGCGCTGGAAGCGGCCTGGCAACAGGAGGGGCTGTCTCACCGGCTTTACGTCGAGCGTTTTCGCGCCGACTTCGCGCCGATTCCCGACAACGCCGTCGGCGGCCGGGTGCATTTCGCGCAAAGCGATGTCGCCATCGACGCGGATAGCCACACCGATCTGCTGCAAGTGGCCGAAAACGCCGGCATCAACCCGCCTCACGGTTGCCGCATGGGCATCTGCCATACCTGCAACACCACCCTGGAATCGGGCTGCGTCCGCGACCTGCGCAGCGGCGAGTTCATCAACGAGCCCGGCGCCACGGTGCAGATCTGCGTCTGCGCCGCCGCCGGCGATTGCGCGCTGGGAATCTGAGGAACACAGATGAATACGAAACAACCCTTGCCCGTCAACCTCAGCGACGAACAGATCGACGAGTTCGGCCGCGAACTGGACGGCATCTACCACGAAACGCTGGCATCACGGGGCGAAAAGGATCGCCGCTACATCCTGCGCCTGATTCGCACTCAGCGCGGCCTGGCGCTGGCCGGACGGCTGATCATCTACGCCAGCCTGTTGCTGCTGCCCGCCTGGCATCATGTGCTGGCCGGCTGGGGCGGCACCCTGACCCTCATGGCATTGGGTGTGCTGATGCTGGGCGTGGCCAAGATTCTGGAAAACATGGAAATCGCCCATAACGTCCTGCACGCGCAATGGGACTGGATGAAGGATCCGGAAATTCAGTCCAGCACCTGGGAGTGGGACACCCTGAGCCCGTCGGATCGCTGGATGAATTCGCACAACGTGGTGCACCACACCTGGACCAATGTGCTGGAAAAGGATCTCGACGTGGGCTACGGCATCATGCGGGTCACACCACTGCAACCCTGGAAGCCGGCCCATCTGCTGCAACCGTTTTATTTCATCCTGCTGATGCTGCTGTTCGAGGAGGGCGTGGCGCTGCACGAGCAGGCCATCATCGATGTGGTGGAAGGCAGGAAAAAAGCCGCTGAAATTCGGCCGCTGATGAAGCATATCGGTCGCAAGGTGTGGCGGCAGGTGCGCAAGGACTATGTTCTGTGGCCTGGCCTCGCCGCGCTGCTCGCCTTGCCGCTTTCGTGGTACGTGCCGGTATCGCCGCTGAACGTGTTTCTGCTGGTGGCCGCCGCCAATGCGGTTGCCAACCTGCTGCGCAACATCTGGGCTTTCATCATCATCTTCTGCGGCCACTTCCCGGCGGGGGTGCATCATTTCACCGAGCAACAGGTGGAAGGCGAATCCCGCGGTCAATGGTATCTGCGGCAACTGCTGGGCTCCGCCAACATCACCGGGGGAGCGCTATTTCATGTGCTGTCCGGCAACCTCAGCCACCAGATCGAACATCACCTGTTCCCGGATATGTGCAGCAATCGTTACCCGGAAGTGGCGCCCCGCGTGAAGGCGCTGGCCGCCCGTTACGGCCTGCCCTACAACTCCGCGCCGCTGTGGCGGCAGTTCGGCACCACCTGGTTGCAGAACCTGCGGCTTGCCTTTCCTGGTGGCAAACCAACGCGGAGCACGCCGGAAACTTTGACCGCGAAATCATAGGCCACGAAACAGCAGCGTATGGGGCCTGCCGTCAGCGCACTTCGACAGCGTAAGGCCCCTGTTCCACCAGTTCGCCGATCGGCTCCAGCTCCAGGCCGTTTTCGCGGGCGACCGCAAGAAACTCCGCCTCGCCCTCGGGGGTCACGGCCACCAGCAGGCCACCGCTGGTCTGCGGGTCGCACAGCAGTGGTTTCTGGGCCTCGTCGAAGGCCGCGATGCGGGCGCCGTAGCTGTCGAAGTTGCGCTGGGTGCCGCCCGGTACACAGCCCTGGGCAAGATAATGCTCCACGCCCGGCAGCCTTGGCACGGCCTGGTAATCCAGGCGGGCGGTGAGTCCGGAGCCGTCGGCCATTTCCACCAAGTGCCCGAGCAATCCGAAGCCGGTGACATCGGTCATCGCCGCCACCTGGGGCAGCCGCGCGAAACGCTCGCCCGGCCGGTTCAGCGTGCACATCCAGTCGCGTGCCAGACCCACGTCCTCGGCCCGCAGCAGGGATTTCTTCTCGGCGGTGGTGAGGATGCCGATGCCGATCGGTTTGCTCAGGTACAGGCGGCAGCCTGGCGTGGCGGTATCGTTGCGCTTGAGGTGACCCTTGGCCACTTCGCCGGTGACCGCCAGCCCGAAAATCGGCTCTGGCGTGTCGATGGAATGCCCACCAGCCAGCGGGATGCCGGCTTCGTCACAGGCGGTGCGTCCGCCGCGAATCACCTCGCGGGCCACTTCCGCTGGCAGCAGGTTGATCGGCCAGCCGAGAATGGCGATGGCCAGCAGCGGCCGCCCGCCCATGGCGTAGACGTCGCTGATGGCATTGGTGGCGGCGATGCGTCCGAAGTCGAACGGGTCATCGACGATCGGCATGAAGAAATCGGTAGTGGAAATCACCCCCCGCTCATCATCCAGCGCATACACCGCCGCATCGTCCCGCGAGGTATTGCCCACCCACAGTTTCGGGTCGAGATGCTGGGCGCCGCTGCCCGCCAGTATCACCTCCAGCACGCCGGGGGAAATCTTGCAGCCGCAACCGGCCCCGTGGCTGTATTGCGTCAGGCGAACCGGTTCGGTCATGGCGTGTACCTCGTCAGTGGCGGAATTCGATGGCGGGCAAATGATACGCCTGCCGGAGCGCATTGTCGGCACCGCCGGGATACGCTGCGCTTCGCCTGGTCAGGTTCCGATCAGCAACAGCGTCACCGACAGCGTGACCACGGACAGCAATGTCTGGACGGTGAGAATGCTGGCCACCAGAGTATGGTCGCCGCCGAGCAGGCGGGCCAGGATATAGGCGGAGGTGGCGGTGGGCAGCGCGGCGAACAGCACCAGCATCTGCATTTCCAGCGTTGTCAGCCCCACCAGCCGCGCCGCCGCGAAAGCCAGCAACGGCATGGCAACCAGCTTGAACACGCTGCTCCAGGCAATCGCCGCGCCCTGCCCCCAGTCCATTTTCAGGCGCAGCCCCGCACCGACCGTCATCAGGCCCAGCGGCAAGGCGGCGCGCCCGATGATGTTCAGCACGCTGCCGTCGAACGGCAGCCCCACGCCGCTGCCGTTGAGCAGCATGCCAATCACGCAGGCGATGATCAGCGGGTTCCTGGCGATCCCCAGCAGCACGGTGCTGGCGGAAGCCTGACCACCGGCGTAGCGCGTCAGCACCGCCACGCTGAGCACATTGACCAGCGGGATGAGAAACGCCAGCGCCAGCGCCGCGGTGGCGACCCCCACCGCGCCATAGACCGCCATGGCCACGGCCAGGCCCAGGTAGGTATTGAAACGGATGGCGCCCTGATAAACCGAGGTGAACGCCGGGCCGTCCACCGGTATGGCGCGGCGCAATACCAGCACCACCACCGATATGGCAGCCAGCGTCAGCACCACGGCCAGCGCCACCGGTGCGATGCGTACCGGGTCCAGCGGTGCACTGCCGAGCTTCTCCACCAGCAGGGCGGGCAGAAACACGTAGTAGACCAGCCGTTCCAGTTGCGGCCAGAAACTCTCACCGGGAAAGCGGAACCGGTACAGCACGTGCCCGAGGGCAATCAGTACGAAAATCGGCACCAGGGCGGCGATGATGGTTTCAATACTTTCCAGCACGCGGCGGCGTTTCCTTGTCGAGGGCGGGCTTGATGACGGGCGCTGCTGTCGATCCGGCAGCGCGCCGGCACCCGAGGATGCCGCAATGGGCCGCCGGACTCAAAAGGAAATTCTCTCCAGGGTTGCATTGCCCGGTTTCATTCGGTATTTATGTCAATATGTTTACGTAATTATCCGGAGACTCCCATGACAGAACGATATGAAGGTTATGACTACCTGAGCTTCGACTGGCCCCTGGAGCGGGTGCTGCGCATCACCATCGACAATCCGCAAACGCTGAACTCCCTGAACGCCCAGGGGCATCGTGAGCTGGCTTACGTCTGGCGCGAAGTGGAGGACGACAACAATGTCAGCGCGGTGATTCTCACCGGCGCCGGCAAGGCGTTTTCCGCCGGCGGTGATTTCTCGCTGGTGGAGGGGCTGGCCCAGGATCATGCCATGCGCCTGCGGCTGTGGAAGGAAACCCGTGATCTGGTCTACAACGTGATCAACTGCGGCAAACCCATCGTCTCGGCGATGAACGGTGTGGCGGTGGGCGCCGGGCTGGCCGCGGCATTGCTCGCCGATGTCTCGATTGCCGGGCGCGGCATCAAGATCGTCGATGGCCACACCCGGTTGGGCGTGGCGGCCGGCGACCATTCGGTGATGGTCTGGCCGCTGCTGTGCGGTCTGGCCAAGGCGCGTTACCACCTGTTGCTGTGCGAGCCGATGACCGGCGAAGAGGCGGAACGAATCGGGCTGGTTTCCCTGGCGGTGCCGGACGACCAGGTGATGGACAAGGCGCTGGAAGTGGCCAAGCGGCTTACCGAGGGCGCCCCCAGCGCCGTGCGCTTCACCAAGTACGCCCTGAACAACTGGTTGCGCCAGTTCGGCGCCGCCTACGATACCTCCACGGCGCTGGAGTTTTTCGGTTTCAGTGGCGACGAGGTGCGCGAGGGCCTGGCGTCGCACCGGGAAAAACGGCCGCCGCGTTTCAACCCCGAGTGCGATTTGTAGCCCCCGGCCGGCAAGCGGGGCGCGCCACCGCGCCAGTCTGGTATATTGAGGGCCTCATACGCCGGAGGAGCCATCACCATGAGCAGCCCCGCTTCCGCACTGGATCAGGAAACCCTGCTGCAACGCAGCGACAACAATGGTGTCGCCACCCTGACACTGAATCGGCCGGACCAGTACAACGCGCTGTCCGAAGCCATGCTCGCCGCGTTGCAACAAACACTGGATGAATTGAAACAGGACCACAGCGTCCGCGTAGTGGTGCTGGCCGCCGCCGGCAAGGCCTTCTGCGCCGGCCACGATCTCAAGGAAATGCGCGCCCACCCCGACAAGGCCTACCAGAAAGCGCTGTTCGAGCGCTGTGGTCAGGTCATGCTCGGTTTTCTGCAACTGCCGCAGCCAGTGATCGCCCGCGTTCACGGCACCGCCACCGCCGCCGGCTGCCAACTGGTGGCCAACTGCGATCTGGCGGTCGCTTCGAGCAATGCGCGCTTCGCCGTTTCCGGCATCAACGTGGGGCTGTTTTGCAGCACCCCGGCGGTGGCTCTGACGCGCAACGTCGCCCGCAAGCAGGCCATGGAGATGCTGATGACCGGCGACTTCATTGACGCCGAAACCGCCTGCCAGCGGGGGCTGGTCAACCGGGTGGTGGAGCCACAGGAACTGGACGCCGCCGTGCAGCAACTGGCGGACAAGATTCTCGCCAAATCCGGCGCCGCCGTGGCCGCCGGCAAGGCGATGTTCTACAAGCAACTGGAGATGGGCGTCAGTGATGCTTATGGCTACACGGCGGAAGTGATGGCCTGCAACATGATGAACGCCGATGCCGCCGAGGGCATCGACGCCTTCATGCAGAAACGTCCGCCGCAGTGGGTTCACGAATAGGTGAATTCACAAGCTGCTGACCAGGAAGTTGGCTGGAAAAAGACGCTGGCCCCGGATAGTGCTAGCGCACTTCCGGGGTGACGGGTGCTAGCGCACTTCCGGGATGACGGGTGCTAGCGCGTTTCCGGGGTGA
>CAYMKZ010000003.1:14626-42645 GCA_964391345.1 uncultured Alcanivorax sp. | reverse complement strand
TGACGGGTGCTAGCGCACTTCCGGGATGACGGGTGCTAGCGCGTTTCCGGGGTGACGGGAGGTTCAGCGGACGTCGAGTACCAGTTGCGTCTGCGTGACCACCGCACAGAGCCGGCCGTCCGCGTTGGTGATGCTGGTCTGCCAGACCATGGTGGTGCGGCCACGGTGCAGCGCCACGCTCTCACCTGTGACAACGGTGCCGACTTTGGCGCCGGCAATGAACTTGGTGCTGGAATCGGTGGTGGTCGTCCACTTGCCCGGAGCCAGATTGACCACCGTTCCCAGCGCACCCAGGGTGTCGGCGAATGCCATGTAGGCGCCACCGTGCATGATGCCGCCGCCGGTACAAAGATTCGCTCTTACCTCGACTTCGGCGACCACTTTTTCCGCATCGACTTCGATCAGCTTGACGCCCATCAACCCTGGAAACAGATCATCGAGATGGCGTTGCAACTCGGCAATATCGCGCATGAGGATTCCTCGTCGTTGGCCTCAGCCAAGCTCCAGACGGTAAACGCGGGCCGCCGTACCGGAAAACAGGGCGGTTTTCTCCGCCTCCGAATAGCCGGCGGCGATGCGCTTCATGGTGTTCCACAAAGTGGTGTAGTCGCAGGTGAAATCATCCACCGGAAAATTGCTCTCGAACATGCAGCGATCCGCGCCAAAAGACTCGATGCAGGTTTCGATATAAGGTTTCCAGGCCTCGGCCAGTTCCTGCGATGACGGACGCTGGTCGTAGGACCAGGGGAAACCGGCGAACGGCATGGCCAGACCGCCCAGCTTCACCACCACGTTCTCGCAGGTGGCCAGCGCCTGGATCTGGCGCCGCCAGTCATCGAAGCGCGCTTCCCGCTTGCCCTGATAAACGCCCAGCCCCAGCGGCGTGCCCACATGATCCATGACGATGGTGGTTTCCGGGAAGGCGCGCGCCAAGTCGAACAGGTCGGCAAGCTGCGGCTCCAGCAGCCAGGCGTCGAACGTCAGCCCCAGCGGTTGCAGCGTGGCGAAACCGGCACGGAAATTTTCATCGCGGTACAGACCAGCCGGCACCCGGCCGGACAGCGGCCCCAGCACGTTGGGATCGACGTCATAGGAAGCACTGTGGCGGATGCCGCGAAAGCGACCGCCGCCGGCCGCGATGTGCGCCTGCAATACTTCTTTCACCGACGCGCCCTGAGTCAGATCCGCATGGCCGACGATACCGGCGCAAGCGCGAGTATCACCATAGCGGCCACTGGCCGACATCGCCGCCACGCCGTTGACGAACTCCGTTTCACCGACGCAGCGGAAAGCCTCGGGGCCATCCTGCCGGTACATGGAATGGCATTCGATGAACACCGTGGCGCGAATATTGTGCCCACTGGTGATCTCCGTCAGCAGTTCATCGAGCAGAAAATGCGGCCGCCGGCGCAGCATTTCGTTGAAACCATGGTCGGCAAAGGGAATGTCGTGCAAAACCAGATTGGCGCGATCCCAGAGGTGATGATGAGGATCGACGATCGGGCGATCCGGGTCGAGCACCGCTTCCGTTGAAGTCGTCATGGTTGTCCTTCTTTCGCCACAAACAATGAGGGACAGATTAGTCCACCCCCAATCTCCCGCGCAACACGACACATCACATAACCGTCTCCGCTGTTACGGCTTGCCGGCCAGTTGCTGCTCCAGCTCCTTGAGATGCTTGCGCGCGGCGCGTTCCTTTTCGAAGCGCTCGGTGATGTTCCGTGCCTGCGCCAGAGCGCCCAGCGCCTGTCCATCATCATCCAGGATGATGGCAAAGCTCAGTTCCACGTAAATGTTGGTACCGTCGGCACGAACCGCCTTGGTGGGCAACGCCTGTCCGGCATACTTGGTGGTGCGTTCAGCGAGAGCATGATCGAAGCCGCGCCAGTGCGCCTCACGCAGCCGCTCGGGAATGATGATGTCCAGGTTTTTTCCCAGCGCATCGCCCGCCTGAAAACCGAAAATCCGCTGCGCCGCCGGATTCCACACCTGAATCGTGCCGCTGTTGTCGGCGAAGATCACCGCGTCCGGGCATTGCTCCACCAGCCGTGGCGCCAGCCGGGAAAACCCTGTGTCATTGGTGCTCATTACCACTCCCTGTCAGATTCGGAATCCCTCAATAATGTGCCAAGAGGCGGAAAACGCAAACCGGAACGGCGTTGCCGGATCAAGCAGCACGCTCCCGGCGGAAGGCGTATGATGAAATCCGCTCTCAGCTACAGGAGGGATGAAATGACCGCGATTTATTGCGAAAGAGCCTACGATGCCCCCACACACAAAGGGGCCTACCGGGTGCTGGTGGATCGCTTGTGGCCGCGAGGCATCAAGAAGGAAAGCCTGCCGCTGGACGACTGGCTGAAAACCGTCGCCCCTTCGTCCGACCTGCGCAAATGGTTCAACCACGAAGTGGACAAATGGCCCGAGTTTCGCAAGCGCTACCTCTCCGAACTCAGTGATCATAAAGCGGAACTGAAAGAGCTGCTGGAAAAAGCCGGCAAGAAACCACTGGTGCTGATCTTCGCCGCCAAGGATGCGGACCACAACAACGCGGTGGTGCTCAAGGAATATCTGCAATCACTGAAGTGATGACCATATCCTTGGCCGCGGCGGCTCAGCCCGCCCCGGCGAGCACCACGGCAAAGACGGTGCGGTCCACATTGCCGCCGGACACCACCACAGCAACGCGCAGACCTGACAACGCGGAGCGCTCTTGCAGAGCCGCCGCCGTGGCCGCCGCGCCGGCGCCCTCGCAAACCTGATGCGTGCATTCAAACAGCGTGCGCATGGCCGAAGCGACTTCATCATCGGTAACCGTGACGATGCGATCGACGCCCCGCCGGATGCTCTCCAGCGCCTCCGCCTCAGGCACCCGGCAGGCGATGCCGTCGGCGAGCCGGGTATCGGCCGGCGACTCGATCACCCTTCCGGCGGCGAATGAATCCGCATAGGCCCGGGCATGGGCGGACACCACACCGACAATCCGGGTGTTCAGACCGAGCGCATCACGGGCCGCCACCATGCCGCAAATACCGGAGCCAAGACCGATCGGCACGTACACCACATCCAGCCCGGCCACGGCGCTCAGCAGTTCATCAGCGTAGGTGGCAACACCGGCCACCAGCAACGGATGAAATGCCGGCATGCGGTGCAGGCCACGCTCCCCGGCGAGCCGGACTGCCTGTTCCCGCGCCGCCTGGAAATCATCGCCGGCCTCGATGACCTCGGCGCCCAGCGCACGCATGGCGGCGTTCTTTTCCACGCTGTTGCCACGGGGCACGACGATGGTCGCCGGCACCCCGTAGCGCCTCGCCGCGAAGGCCAGCGACTGGCCATGATTGCCCCGCGTGGCGCTGATCACACCCCGCCGCAGTGCGCCACTCTCCGCATGGTGCGCGAAATACACCATCCCGCCACGAACCTTGAACGCACCGATGGGCGTGTGGTTTTCGTGCTTCACCCACACTTCCGTTCCCAGACGCTCACAGAGCAGCGGCCAGCAATACTGTGGCGTGGGCGCCATCACCGCATACACCTGATCGGCGGCGGCGCGAATGGTTTCCAGATCCGGTTGCATCAATCACCCTCTCTCCCTGCTTCTCGGGTCCGGCTTCGGCGGCCCCGGGAAACTCTGATAAACTGGCCTCAAACCACTTACGAAGAGCAATCATGTGTGAATTGCTTGGCATGAGCGCCAACGTCCCCACCGATATCGTCTTCAGCTTTACCGGCCTGATGCAGCGTGGCGGCTCCACCGGCCCTCATCGTGACGGCTGGGGCATCGGTTTTTACGAAGGCAAGGGCATACGGCTGTTTCGTGACCCCGAGGCCAGCGCCCGCTCGCGAGTGGCGGAATTGATACAAAGCTACCCGATCAAGAGCACCAACGTCATCGGCCATATCCGCCAGGCCAATGTGGGAGAGATCAATCTTGCCAACACGCACCCGTTCATACGGGAAATGTGGGGCGAGAACTGGTGCTTCGCCCACAATGGCCAGCTCACCGGCGCCACCCCGGAACAACTGCTCGCGGAAAACGGCGGCTATCGTCCGGTGGGCGCTCTCTACCAGCCTGTTGGTACCACCGACAGCGAAGCCAGCTTCTGCCATTTGCTGAATCAGTTGCGTCTGCGCTTCGACCGGCCCCCCGGCATTCATGCTTTGCTGCCGGAGTTGGTGGCCTGCTGTGAACGGTTCCGGCAACTGGGTGTGTTCAATTGCCTGCTGAGCAACGGCGACTGGCTGTTCAGCTACTGCAGCAGCAAACTGGCGCACATCACCCGCCGCGCTCCGTTCGGCGCCGCCACCCTGAAAGATGCCGACGTCACCGTGGATTTCCATGCCGAAACCACACCCAACGACATCGTCACGGTAATCGCCACAGAGCCGCTGACCAGCAACGAGTCATGGCAGCTTTACGCGCCCGGTGAATGGCGGCTGTGGAAAAACGGTGAAACCCTCGCCGAAGGCAACAGCATCAGCTCCACCGTCCACCGGGCATAATGGAAATTCTTCCCGCCCGGTGTCAGCCTCCCGTGGCTTTCTTGATCTTCTGGTCCGTGTTGTACTGGCTCAGGGCATATACGGACCAGATGGCCGCGGGAATCCAGCCAATCAGCGTGATTTGCAGGATCAGGCAAATGATGCCCGCGATGGGCCGGCCAATGGTGAAGAACTGAAGCCAGGGCAGGATGAGGGCGAGAAGCAAACGCATCGGCAATACTCCGTTGTGATGTGCTTTTGATTATGTCTGAAGCTGCAATCAAAACCTAGCCGCCCCGCCCCATTCCATGGCCGTTCTCAGGCCCGCCGGAGCCGTGCCGGCAAGCGGAAAAGCAGCTTCAGGAAAAACTCGACAGCCAGGGTGCAACACAGACCCGCGACGAGACCAAAGACAATGGCCCCAGGCTGCAACCGGACGCTGTAGGAATAGCGTTTCCAGACTTCCGCCTTGATATCGGCAACGGGATCGAACAGCGTCTGGGTGTAAGCCGACCAGGCACTGCTGCGGAACGCCTCCAGGCTTCTTTTCAGCAATAGATAGCGGCCGTAGATCGCCTGCACGCTATCACCGCCTGCATTGAAAACGCGGTCGGGGCTGCGCTTGTAGTGGGCGATCAGCTTGTCCAGGCTGCCGCCGAAATAGCGATCCGCATCGTCCTGGAACTGGCCCAGCGCCTTTTGCGACTCCGCCAGATGGGACGCCAGCGCATCGCCGTACTGCGCGACGAACGCCGGTACCTGGATTCCAATCAGCACCGAACCCAGAAACACGAACAACCTGAGATAAGAAAAACAGGTGCTCATCCTTGCTCCAGTATTTCCCTATTTCTCTACTTGAGGCGGCGTTTCGATCCTCACCAGTTTGGTTCGCCCCGCCGCCCCCGCCTTTATGGTCACCGCGGATTTGTGGCATTTGAATTCCCTTGCCACGAGGCCGATCAACTCCGCATTCGCCTTGCCATCCACCGGCGGAGACTTGAGTCTGGCGGTCCAGGTTCCATCGGCATTCTCGCAAAAGTCGGAAACCTTCGCTCTCGGTTTCACCTTCACTTGAAGCACGATCACGGCAACCGAACCGCCCTTTGTCTTATTTGGGCCGATAGAGAGCGCAGAGCTTGTTGCCATCCGGGTCACGCACATAAGCCAGGTGTATGCTACCGACGGAATTTTCCCGCAATCCCGGCGGATCCTCGATGGAGCGGCCGCCCTGAGCCACCGCCACGTCATGGAAGCGCTGGACTTGCTCGGCGGAGGTGCAGCTGAAACCGATAGTACCGCCATTGGCAAAGGTGGCTTCCTGATCGTTGATCGGCTCGGAAACACAGAAGGTGTTGCCATTGTGCCGATAGAAAAGCCGCGTGTGGCCGGAGCCGGCTACGTTGACCATCGGCTCACCCGCTCCCAGTACGCCGAGCACCGCATCGTAGAAGCGCCGCGAGCGTTCAATATCGTTTGAACCCACCATCACATGACTGAACATGCTTGTTTCTCCACTCAGATTGTTATTCCGTTTTCGACTGTCACTTTCGATTGTCGCTTACGATATCCACTTCCATCCGGCCCGATCATCCCTCAAACACGGCAAACGATTTCGCCATGCACGATGGACATCCAGCCGCTGTTTTCCTTGGCCCACGTCCGCCACGCCTTTGATACCCGTTCCAGTTCGGCCTGGGTGGCGATACCTTCGTCGCGCAACTGGGTGGCGATTTTCGATTCCAGTATCCGCTCCGCCCACATGCCGCCCCACCAGCCCCGGGCCTCCGGCGTCGACAGACACCAGGTGCTGGCGGTCGAAACAACATCCGTGAAACCCGCCTGGTGCGCCCAGTACAGCAGGAAGCGTCCGGCATTGGGCTCGCCGCCGTTGGCGCGGGCCGCCTGCTGATACCAGCGCATCCACCGATCCAGTTCCGGGGATTCCGGAAACCAGACAAAGCCCGCGTAGTCGGCATCACGGGCGGCGACCAGACCATCGGGCCTGCACACACGCCGCATCTCGCGCAGCGCCTGAATCGGGTCACGAACATGTTGCAACACCTGATGCGCGTGTACCACATCAAAACTGTCATCGGGGAAATCCAGCGCGTGCACGTCACCGACCACGAAATCCACATTGGCCAAACCATGGCGGCTCACTTCGGCTCGTGTCAGGTTCAGTGCTTCCTCCGCGGCCTCCAGCGCGGTGACCTGGCCGGACGGCAAACGGCCGGCAAAATCAGCGGTAATGGTCCCCGCCCCCGAGCCCACATCCAGCAGGCGGATTCCTGGACGCAACTCATTCAACAGTACGTCCATCAAATACTGCGCCGAATTCTCAACGGTACGATTGCTGTGCGAGCGCAATACGGAACCGTGATAACCATGGGTATAGGCGGCTTTGCCATTGCTCATCAGTGGACTCATCCTTTTGCTGCTGTTTCAGTCCGGTGGTGCATCGTGGAACGATAACCCCAGGCCGATACGCCGGCCAGCGCGCACGCGGCTGATGGCATGCCTGACATGGACGCGATAATGCCCCCGGCTGCCCTCGACCGGCCGCTCCGCGACACTGATCATGGCGATCTCTCCGCACCGTAACGGCAGCACCGTCGGTCGTGATTGCGCGCGCGGCCGTTGCTCGGTCATCACCAGTTCACCGCCGGTGAATTCCTTGCCCGGCATCGACAGCAACGCCACCAGTTGCAATGGGAACCGATGTACGCCTTGCTTATGCTGATGCAGCGCCAGATAGTCCTGTTCTTCCAGGCAAGTGAGGCTGCTCAAGGGCCTTGTCTGCCCCGCCTGTCGGTTGCGTTGCAGAAACGCCTCCAACTGTGCCGGGTAATGGTAGCCCGTATTCAATCGCTCACTCCAGCGATTGGCCAGCGGCGCCAGATGCCGATAGATCGCCGCCCGCCATTGCGCCAGCGGTGCGGGCAATCCGGCGTCGAAGAAAAATAGGCGACCACTTCCAAGACCACGGGAAGGCAGGGAAACGGGACTCAGGCTGTGCACCTGCCGCGCCAATGCCCAGACCTGATCGGAAGGCAGGCGTTCGGGAAGCAGCGCATAACCGTCGACGTCCAGTTGGCCAACAATCGCCGTCCAGTCCATGTTTTCAATGACGGTCGTGAATGAATTCATCGAACCATCCTCAACGGGCATCATGGAAGATCAGCCCGGCGGTGTAACGCTCGCCACCAAGAACACGACTCACCCCGTGACGCATGGCGGCCTTGCGAACGCCACCGCGTTTGCCCGGTATCGGGCGCTGATTGACGGTAAATACCGCGGCGTCGCCCTGGCCCAACGCCACCACTTCGGCGCGCCGGTCCGCGCCGGCCGTCTCGGTCATGACGAACTCGCCGCCACGAAAATCCCGCTCCGGCTCGGACAACAGCATCACCACCTGCAAGGGGAAAACCTGCTCACCGTAAAGGTCCTGATGCAGGCAGTTGTAGTCGCCCACGCCGTACTTGAGCATCAACGGCGTGGGCCGTGTCTGGCCCGCCTCGTGGCAGCGCGCCAGGAATGCATCCAGCTCCACCGGGTATCGTGCGTCAACACCCAGCCGCTGATTCCAGTGGTTGGCGATGTGCGCCAAGGGCGGATACAACTCATGGCGAAGCCGGTCCAGCAACGACGGCAAGGGATAATCGAAATACTGGTACTCGCCGCGCCCGAAATTATGGCGCGCCATCACGATGCGGCTGCGAAACCTTTCTTTCCGTGGATACAGCGCCATCAGATCCGCGCATTCGTCCCGGCTCAACAGGCCCTCCAGCACGGCATGACCATGCGCATCCAGCGACCGCTCGATGCCGGGCCAGTCACGTTTCATGGCCGGCGCTCCTCGTCCGCCTCTTTTGTCCGGTCCCGGCTGGCCGGGCGCGGCCGGGCCGCCCGCACCACCATGGTCAGAATGCCAAGCGAGAGGGAAAGCAGCACGGCCACCTCGATCACCCAGCTCGCACCCAGCCCCAGCCAGTGGCCCCAGGAAATGCCCGACCCCGCACAATGAACCGCACACTGCGGGTCATGCTGCCAGGCCATGTACATCGCCACCGCTCCCGCGACGATGCCTGCCAGCAGGGAAAAAACCAACTGCCACTTGATGGGATGAGCCATGACCAAATCAATGCAACGGCGAATCAAACGCACTCTTTATCACCCTTCTCTCTGTGTTGTGCTCCCACGGACGGCAACAGCGACGATCATGCCGACCGTGGAGCGAACATGATGATGGCCATGCCCAGCAGCGCCACCAACGAACCCAGCAGATCCCACGCGGTTGGGCGAACCCCCTCCACTGCCCACAGCCACAGGATGGCCATGAAGATATATACACCCCCATAGGCCGCATAGACCCTGCCGGCGGCGGTGGGATGCAAAGACAGCAGCCACGCAAAAAGGGCGAGACTCAGCGCGCCGGGCACCAGCAGCCAGGCTGTTTTGCCCTCACGGAGCCAAAGGTATGGCAAATAACATCCGGCGATCTCCGCCAATGCGGTTATCAGAAACAGGCCGACTGTTTTCAGTTCCGGCATCGCCACTCTCGGTCACACTATCGCTCATTGACTGCGCACAATAATGCGCACAACATAGGCGCATTAAAGGCTCTGAGGAACCGCAATGCAACCGGCCTACAATACCCAAGCACCCAAAAAAGCCGTCAATTTGAGCGTCAACTCAGACCTTCTGAGCAAGGCCAGAGATCTGGATATCAACCTTTCTGCCACATTCGAGCGAGCGTTGGTCACTGCCCTGAAAGAGCATCAGCGTGCAGCCTGGCTGGCGGAAAACAGGAAAGCCATTACAGCATACAACGAACATGTTGAGGAAAGCGGAGTATTCAGCGACGGCCTGCGGAGCTTCTAGTGGGGCGGTTCACGGTTTATCTCAACATCAACCCTGAGACAAAAGGGACCATCCCCTACCTCCTTGATGTTCAATCCACTTTGTTGGCGGACCTGGGGACCCTAGTGGTTGTTCCGCTTTATCACGCCTCAGCCATGCAGGGGAAAATCATCAAGGGGCTCATGCCAGCACTTCAAGTTGCTGACAAAAAGGTGGTGATGGTGACGCCTGAAATGGCCGGCATAGCCAAAAAGACCTTGGGAACCGTCGTTACCGATCTTGCGAAACAGCGCGCTGAAATCGTCTCGGCAATCGACCTCCTGGTGTTCGGGTTCTAGCAGCCTGCTAGAGTGCATCGCCAGCAGAATCAGGAAGCCGGTAGAACCGCCGGGCATTGCCGTAAAAAACCCTCTCGGCGTCACCGGACTCCAGCAAATCGGCAACCAGTTCGAAATCTTCATCCTGATAGGGCCTGGGGGCCCGCGTCGAGGGAAGATCCGTGCCGAACATCGGCGCCTCCGGGTTGGCGGAAATCAGGTCCCGGATCGCTTTACGCACATCGAAATCCACCCTTGCAAAGCCGGTGACCTTCACCCGGCAGCCCTTCTCAATCAGCTTGAGCAGCGCGCCAAACCCGGCCCTGGTCAGCCCCAGATGATCGATGCCGACAGCAGGCAGCGCGGACAGAACCGGAACCAGCGCCGGCAAATCCTTTGCATCGACATACAGCTCCACATGCCAGCCGGCCACCTCATGAACACGCCGCGCCAGCGCATCCAGATACCTGACACCCTCGGAACCGCCCCGCTTCAGATTGAAACGGATGCCTCGCACCCCTGCTTTATCAAGCACACCGATCTCATCGTCGGTGATGGCCGCCGGCACCTGGGCCACGCCGACGAACGAAGGACCAAGCCGTTGCAAGGCGGCGACAAGATAAGTGGTATCAAAACCCTGAAAGGAACCGGAAACGACGGCGCCCCCGGCCAGTTCGTAACCCTGCATCCTGTGCAGGTAATCTTCGCAGGTGAAGGCCTCCGGGAGATAGCCGTTGTTGGCGATCAGCGGATAACGGTCGTCAATGATATGCAGGTGTGAATCGAAGATCTTGTGGTTTGCCACCATACTTTTTTCTCTTCCGGAATGCTCGTGGCGAGCCCCGAGACACGGCTCACACCGCGGCCATTCCGGCCCGGATGGTCCGTGCCGCATGCAGTTTCCTGTAGCTTTCGATCAACCGCCGGTGCCTTTCCAGGTCCTTGCCTTCCAGTTGCATGCTGGCGGGCGTCAAGCCATGGAAGCGCACTTCCCCTGTGACCGAGCCCACCACGGCATTGATGGTTTCCTCGCCAAACATGCGCGCGAGATTATACAGGTAGTGATCCAGCACCAGTTCATCATCCAGAGTGATCTCCAGCACCGCCTGCATGGCCTGATAGAACAGGCCGCGTGCAACACTGTTGTCATTGTATTGCAGGAACATTTCGACCCGCTCCAGCGCTTGCTCGAACTGTTGCAACGCCAGATTGATCAGCAGTTTAAGCTCCAGGATGGTCAGCTCGGCCCACACGGTGTTGTCGTCGAACTCAATGCCGATCAATGTGACGATTTGTAGATGTTCGTCGAGCTGGCTCTCTTCCAGACGCTCGAGCAGATTCGCCAGTTCGGGTTCGCTCAAGGCGTGCAAATTGAGAATGTCTTCGCGGAAATTCAACGCCACATTGGTGTTGTCCCAGATCAGATCTTCCACGGGATAAATCTCCGAGAATCCCGGTACCAGAATGCGGCACACCGGCGCCCCCAGACCCTCGAACACGGCCATGTAGCTTTCCAGCCCTTGCTCTTCGAGTATGCCGAACAGCCGGGCCGCTTCTTCTTCGTTGCTGCCCGAGAAGTCCCACTCGCAGAACTTGAAATCGGCACGGGCACTGAAGAAGCGCCAGGAAATCACCCCCGACGAATCGATGAAATGCTCAACGGCGTTGTTCGGCTCGGACACTGCCAGCGAATTGAACGTCGGTGGCGGCAGGTCATTCAGCCCCTCGAAACTGCGCCCCTGCAACAGCTCGGTAAGACTGCGCTCCAGCGCCACCTCAAAACTGGGATGTGCGCCGAACGAGGCAAAAACGCCACCGGTTTTCGGGTTCATCAGTGTCACATTGGCCACCGGGAACTGCCCACCGAGGGAGGCATCCTTGACCAGTACCGGAAAACCCTGCTCCTCTAGCGCTTCGATACCTTCGACGATAGCAGGATATTTCTCCAACACCGTACGGGGTACATCGGGCAGCACGACCTCCTGTTCGATGATCTGCTTTTTCACCGCGCGCTCGAAAATTTCCGACAGGCACTGCACCTGTGCCTCGAACAAAGTATTACCCGCGCTCATGCCGTTGCTGAGATAAAGATTCTCGATCAGGTTTGAGGGGAAGTAGGCCACCTCACCATCCGACTGGCGCACGAAAGGCAAAGAACAGATGCCGCGCTCCACTTTCCCGGAATTGGTATCGATCAGATGTGATCCGCGCAGCTCACCGTCCGGGTCATAGATCACCCGGCAATGGTCATCCAGAATCTCGTCCGGCAGCTCGTCATTCGGCCCCGGCTGAAACCACCGTTCATTCGGATAGTGAACGAACTCGCTGTTGGCGATTTCCTCACCGAAAAACTGATCATTGTAGAAAAAATTGCAATTCAACCGCTCGATGAACTCACCCAGCGCCGAACACAGCGCGCTCTCCTTGGTGGAACCCTTGCCATTGGTGAAACACAGGGGGGAGGCGGCGTCTCGCAGATGCAACGACCACACATGCGGCACGATATTGCGCCATGATGCAATCTCGATCTTCATGCCGATCTCTTCGAGAAAGCTGGTCATGTTGGCGATAGTCTGCTCCAGCGGCAGATCCTTGCCCTCAATCCAGGTGGACGTGTCGCCAGCGGTTTCTCCCAGCAGCAGCGCCTGGGCACTCTCGTCGATATTGTCGACGACTTCGATCTGGAACTCCGGATTGTTCTGGATTACCCGCTTCACCGAGCAACGTTCGATGGCGCGCAGAATGCCGGTACGGTCCTTCTCGGAGAGATCCTCCGGCAACTCGACCTGAATCCTGAAAGTCTGCTTGTAGCGATTCTCCGGATCGATGATGTTGTTCTGCGAAAGGCGGATATTGTCGGTGGGAATGTCACGCGCCAGGCAGTACACCCGAACGAAGTAGGCCGCACAAAGCGCGGACGACGCCAGAAAGTAGTCGAACGGGCCTGGCGCGGAACCGTCGCCCTTGTAACGGATCGGTTGATCGGTGATGACCGTGAAGTCCTCGAACAACGCTTCCTGGCGCAGGTTGTCGAGATAGTTGACCTTAATTTCCATGGGACACAGCCGGGCTGGTGGGAGGCGTAGGCGCGCCATTATCCCGGTTTTTCCGCCTTACGTCTCGGGCAATGAGCGCAAGTTCCTGCCGGGGTAGAACTCCGTATGACCCGGATTCTCGCTAAAGAACCAGTGCCCAGACGGCGCAACCCAGCGCAACTATCGAGACGACGGACAAGCCCGCCAACAGGATCTTGAATCTCGACACTTGCTTCTGTGCGTCGGCGGCGGCGGTCTCAAGACCTTCGATCGTCTCTTGCAATTTCTCCGCAAGCCCACGGATCGACTCCGCATTATTGGTCGCCGCCAGCTGCAGCTCTTCGATCTGCTTTGCCACCACCGGATCAGCCTTGCTCGATTCCGGCTTGGATGTAAAAGCCGGAATCGCCACGGAAACCACCTGGGTGATGTAAGGCAGGGACGCCTTCAGTACCGGAAGCCAGGCCATCACTCACTTCCTCCTGCTACTGCACAACGAAGACGGTACGCTCCGCACTGTCAGCCACCGACCAGTTTGATCCAACCTCACCGAGAGGCACAGCCCTGGTACGGATAGCCAGCTCCATCTCGGTCCCAAGATGAAACAGCTTGCCGATCGCATCAAGAAAGCAAGGCAGCGGCGTGCTTTTCAGACCGCTGCCCAAAAGCTCCACCGTTGAGGAACGAAGCACCGAGGCGGGCAGCATGATATTCGGGGCGCCCAGATTGCCGATCTGAACAAATCGTAGCGGTGGCGTACCTTCGGGTGCCTTCGTCGCCGCGGAGAGAATGCTTTCCGCGCTGGGCCCCCACAGATAGTCCAGCACTACATCTACTCCGGTGGAGGCAAGCTGCTCCCGAAATGCTTGCTCCAGAGCCTCCCGTGACTGCATCAATGAAATCGCCGCATCGGCTCCCTGTGAGCAAAGTCGTTCGAGCACTTCACCATTGCGGCCTGTAACAACGATTTTGCCTGCTCCCAGATGCTTGGCAATCTGCACCGCCAACCGCCCCGAGGCCCCTGTGGCCCCATTGATCAGCACCGTCTCGCCGGCTCGCAATGCGGCTCTTTCCGTAAGCGCGGCCCACGACGACATACCGGGATTCGCGATGGCTGCCGCGGTCACATCATCCAGCCCATCCGGTACCGGGATGCATCGCGACCTGTCGACGACCGTATATTCCGCCATGCTGCCGTACGGCGCCCGAGGCAACATGAAATAGACACGTTGACCATCATCCAGCCGGCCCACGCCATCGACACCGACGACGAATTGTCCGTCCCCGGAAGAACTGTAGTGCTTGCCGGAAGCTCTTGCCTTGCTCAAATGGTTGAGGGAGGAAGCCGCAACCGCGATCCTGAATTCCGTCTCGTTGGCTGTTGGCTCCTGAAAATCACCATACTCAGGCGGGCTACCTGCTGTACGCACAACGGCTGCTTTCAAACTGGCATCTCCATTTCATTCGCCGGGAACTGGTATCGCATGCGATGTGCTTTCACGCGGCCGCATGATCAGCGGACGAGTTGCCACGCCCGTTTCCATAATCTGTCACATCGGTGATGTACTCCGGATGGCCGTAGGACTTCAGTAAACGCTTGATACGACGGATCAGGATGATATCAGCAACACCACCGGCCACCGGAACCTTCTGCAAACGCAGATTGACGGCCAGGCGAGGCAGGACGTAGAAGCTCGTGGCGCCAAACAACAGGTAATCAAGACGGGTGGGTTCAACCCCCATCATGGCGGCCTTGTACTGATTGCCACCTCGCAGGAAGGCACGGCGGAAGAACACTTTCGAGTAACTGGTTTCGACCTGATTGTAGATACGGCTGCGGATACGTTTGTCGGCGGGTCGATAGGCTTTCATGGTGGCGCGCACCATCTCACCGCAGGTGGCGTCATCATAGCCATCCCTCAGGGTCGCGGCATAGGTGACCATGACATCGAAAATGGCTTGTGGGGTATCCGGCAGCAGATCACGCGGCACACCCAGAAGGAAACTCTGATAACGGCACAGCTCGGCGGTAGCACGCTGAGCGCGGGTAAACTGCTTCTTGCCGGTACGCACTACATAGAAAGCGTTCAGGAAAGCGGGCATGGTGCCGGCGGGCATCTGATCAACCTGGGGGATGGGGATGCCGTGCGTGGCACGATTCCAGTGGCGCGAATGGTTCATCAAATTGAAACGCACGATCGAGTGCATCAGCCGCACCATGGCCGCCGCCTTGAAGCCTGCGCCGTGACGATCAAGTGCGCCCGGCAGGGTGGCGGCGGTAAAAAAGCTGGCCGTCTCGTTGATGCGCTGAATGGAGGAATCCTTCTTGGACAAGGCACCGGTAATGGCCATGGGCAGGCCCGAGTACTGGTTCATGAAGGTAGCGACAAAGGCGCCGCGCAAGGCAAAGGGGGTGAGGTTGGCCATGTAAATGCGCGCCACCCTCGCCCCCTCGCGCACCAGTTTCATGTCGATCCAGTCGGGCGTTCGCTCCATGGCCTGGATGAAATCGTGCAGCTCCGGCGGCGCGTCGGGCACGGCATCGGCACTGGTATCACAGGCCTGATGCAACATGCGGATCAGATCCTTCATGCGGTAGCCCGCAAGCATCAGTGAGGCATAGCGGTCCGCCACGGTATCGCCCAGCAGCGTATACAGACGAGCACGTTCCACCCGCTCATGATCGTCGAGAACGGCTTGCCGATATTTGCGGGCAAAACCCGGAGGCAACATGCTTTTCACGGAGGCATCGGCGCTGAAACGCTCCGGAGTGAAGTCGAAATCGACATCGCCATAGAGTGCCGGCACCGCCTCTTTCTGGCGGTAGACGGCTTGCTTGAGATCGGCTAATGAAGTGTACATGTGCATCCCGCTTGCATGCTGTGACGGTCAGCATCTGGTGCGCCGCCGTCTTTGTCAAATTGACGGAAGGCAAGCCCCGGACACACACGGATTGCCCGTCCGCAGGAACGAAATATCTGCATTCACCCATGCCATGCAGCGCGGCGCGGCCATCATCGAGCGGAGCAGCCCGTCAGGCATACGCTTGCCACAGCAGCGCGACCCCGACCATCACCAGCCCGAGATGCACGCAGGTAATGAATGATTGGGCATGGAAGCGTTTGTTCGCAGCACGACCCGCAAAGATGGCAACCACCACGACAGGCAACGTAAGCAGATAGTAGCGGGTTACGGAAGGCACCCACAGGCCCGCCACCCAGTAGCCGAACATGACAACGATACTGGTGGGGAGAAAGTAGCCTTGCAACGTTGCCCGGAAGTACTGCGGCGACCAGTGGCGAAGCGTGCCGTATGCCACAATCGGCGGACCATTCATGCCATAGGCCCCACCCAGAATGCCCGCCACGAAACCAAAGATCGGTGAAGACTTTTCGCTCTTCAAGGCCACAGGTGATTTGTTGAGCAGGAAAAACGCGGAGAACAGGATGATGACGACCGCCAGGACAGACTTCACGGCCTGCTCGGGCACCGCTGCCAACAACCACAGCCCGATGGGTATACCGGCGCAACTGGAGACGAACAACAACCCCGCACTGCGGAAGTGCACATGCCGCCAATCCTGCGCGATCACCACCAAGGCGACGGTGATCGACACCAGAACCGCAACGGGCGCGGCCACGTCAATGGGCATGATCAGCGCCAAAAGCGGAACGGCTATCAATGCCTCACCGAACCCGAATGCAGAGCGAATGAAAGTGGCGATGAAGATCACGGCCATTACCAGTACGAGCATTGCGATCTCGAACGTTTGAGTTCAACCGGCGGCGGTCGCATAGCGCAACGACAACCGGCTTCAAGGGCTTGTCGGCACTCGGGTTGCTACTGCCACCAAAGGCGCCTCTTACAGAATGTCCTTGGCGTTTTTCACCAATGCCCCCATCCCGAAAACATCCCGGTACTCGCTCGGTCTGACACCGCATATTCTGGAGAAAAGTTTACGAAAGTAGGGTATGTCATTGTAACCCACTTTCATTGCAACCTCATTGATGGGAAGCAACGTGGATTCGAGCATATGGCACGCTCGCTGTACACGGGTTTCCTGCAAATATTCCAAGGGGGAATAGCCGGTGGCGTCTCTGAAATGTCGCTCGAAGCTGCGCCGACTCAACCCTGAGGACGCCATGGCTTCCTTCAACACATCCTGATGCTCGGAAGCGTGCAGGATGATCCTCTGGGCACGAAGGATGGAGGTGTTGCCGTGATCGGCCCGTGGCGCAAAAGTACGAACCTCCCGGCGTTCATTGTCAATGGACTTTTCCAGAGAAAACAGGCGTCCAACTTCGGTGGCCTCCTCGGCCCCCATGTAACGCGCCACGAGCAGCAGTACGAGAGATTGCCAGGCCGTTCCCGCGCCCGTGGTGATCAGACGGCTGCCTGCTCCGGCAGACTGCAACACCTTGTCGCGCACAAATTCCACATCCGGATAATTCGCCGCCATGGTATCCATGTGTGCCCAGTGAGTCGTGGCTCGGCGATGGCTCAGCAAACCGGTTTCCGCCAGCAGTGCTACACCAGTAGAAATGGCCGCAACTCGAGCCCCTCGCGAATAACGATCCTCAATCCAGCGCATGAAGGGAAGCCATGGTGCTGCCCATCCGGGACGCCCCATGTGGGTCGATTCACTAAACAGCGTTGGCACCAGAATTACATCCGGCATATAAGAGGCATCCCCCAACCCCACTCCGGGAATTATTTTGACCCCCTGAGAGCAGCGCACCGAGTCCAGAGACCGACCGACGATGGTGACATCAAAACGGCTCTCTTTTTTTGCTTCTCCGTGCGACCACGCCCACATCATCCCTGCGCTGTAGAGCATGTCCGCCGGACCCAAAAGCGTCCATCCTAGCACCAATTCCGGTGCCAAAATCGCAACTTTCACACGCCCTTGACTAGGTGTCATCGCTAGGCTGACCTCTCAACCTGATGGACAACAAGCCACCCGTACAATACCGGAGTGGCGACCATGGCGCCCGGCCCCAGTCTGACATTAGATAGAAGTTCAGGTAATTTCAACTGGCAGATCGGCCTCAGTTACCGAAACGAATGAGAGCCCCCTTCAACAGAGGCAGACCACCCTCACCGCTACTGCCAGTGGAGCAGGCGTTTCTCCAGAACGCCTAGCAGCCATACGATGGTCATGCCCAAGGTAGCTAATACTAGTACCACCGCCATCACCCCATCCATGTTGAAGGTAGAACTAAGGTAAGCCACAGTCTGCCCAAGGCCATGCTTTGCGGCAATGATTTCCCCCGCGACAACCCCCAGCAGAGCATACAATAGGCCAAGCCGCAGGCCGGAGAAAATAACCGGAATGGCACCTGGGATCGTAACCAGGAAAAATACTTGCAGTGGCTTGGCACCCAACGTACTGGACAGTGTGAGGTGATCCTGATCCACCCCGCGTATGCCTGCTACCGTGTTGGATAACACGATGAAGAACGTCAGAGAAAAACCGATGGCGATCTTGGACGAAACACCCAGGCCAAACCACAGGATAAATAGTGGCATCAACGCGATACGCGGTGTGGCATTCAAGGCGGCGACATAGGGTTCGCTGAACTTTTCGAACTTCGGCATAGCCACAAACAACATGCCGAGAACGATAGCGCAGATACCGCCCAAAACAAATGAGGCGAGGGTGCCGTAAATAGTCCACAGCATCTCGATCCAGATCTTGGGGGAGAGCACCATGTTTTCCCACAGATACCGCGCTATTCCGGATGGCTGGCCAGTGAAAGATGGATCGATCCAGTTTGCCCGTGCCGACCATTCCCAAAACACAAGAAAAGTTGCAACAAGACAGCTGTGCATCAAAATCTTGACACTCAAGCTGCGTAGCCCACCACCACGGCGTGTCTTCATCTCAGCGTTCATGATTCCACCTCCATTCCGTCACGCAGCGTCGTCCATATTTTCGAGTACAACTCGTGAAAGCGCGGATCACTCTGTAGCTGTGCAATATGCCGGGGTCGTGGCAGGTCAATAGGAACATCACCAACAATACGACCGGGACGAGCACTCAAAACAATAACGCGATCAGAAATGGCAACAGCTTCGCTGAGATCATGCGTAATGAAGACAACAGTTCTTTGCTCCTGTTGCCATAACTCGACGACCAGCTCCTGTAGCTGAAGTTTGGTTTGGGCGTCCAGTGCGCCAAAGGGCTCATCCATAAGAAGGAATTCAGAATCAAGAGCGAAGGTACGAGCCAGGGCACAGCGCTGCCTCATACCGTGGGACAGATGCTTAGGGTACGCTCGTTCAAAATCAGACAGACCAACGCGTCGAAGCAATTCACGTGCCCGCTCATGTCTTTCCTTTTTGGGCACCCCTCGGATCTGCATCCCGTAGCAAGCGTTCTGCAAAGTAGTTCGCCAGGGCAGAAGCGAGTCACGAGCCAACATGTAGGCCACTCGTTTGTCGCCGAGTTGTGGTGTGACTCCACCTACTTCCAAGTATCCATGGCCCTCAAATGGCGAGGCAATCAGACCCGCCATCAGATTGAGCAGAGTGGTTTTCCCACACCCACTAGGACCGACTACCGAAAGGAACTGTCCTTTCGATATGGAGAGAGATATCTCCTGCAGAATCTGCTTTCCGCCAAGCACGAGACTCAAGTTATCCACTTCTATTGTGGCATTTTCTCGCGCGATAGTGCTGGTTTTCAGTCTTTCGCTATCCAGTCCTGTGACCGAAGATAACCTAGCCTGGCTCATCATTGTCAGCTCCCAGGTCAGTCCTGTCATTTTTTTGTTCGTCAGAAAAATCAGAACAATTCATTTACATCAAATTTTGTTGTTACCTGTTTCGTCTTATACATTTGATTAGCAACAGCCTGCAGGCGCTTTTTATCAACGGTACCTGACATTGTGGGCAGCCAATACTTCAATGCAATACGTAAAATCTTATTGGCGTGAGGTAATTTTATACCGAAGTATTTTTTCTGAATATTGTACATTTCCTCAAAATTATTCGGATCAGTGCCGAATCGTGCTGCGTCGCCCAGCGCGAGTTTGAATGCCTTTTCTATTTCCGGGTGCTTTTCGGTATACGACCGCCGCATCAGGTAGAGGCCAGCCGGTGGGTTTGTGAAAACTTCGGGAGCTTGCCCAGCAATGGGCTTCAGCGCCACGCTACAGGTATGCAAGACGTCACAAATTGCGCCAAACGGGACAAAGCTCATTACTGCATCGACACGACCGCTCACCAACGCCGGATAGGCGGTGCTCGGCGCACCCACGGCAACGAAAGTGACATCGTCAGGGGATACACCAGCGCTATATAACATGGACCGTAGCTGAAATTCAGGCGCCGCACCCCGAGCCGTAACACCCACGGTTTTCCCTTTGAGAGCCTGGATCACTGCCGGGTACCCCAAGCTGGCTTTGTCTTTCAGCGTCTTGCCGAAAATGAGCATGAACGGATTTGAGTCATTGCCTGACCCAACCGCCTTGACACCCATCTTCTTGATACCGGCGCTGATGGCAACATTCACAGAGGAAGCCGCTACCTCGATGTCTCCTGCTGCCAACGTTTGGATTCCCAACGGTGCAGATTTCAGTGTTACCAGCTTGCAATGAATTCCATGATCTTCACAGTAGCCTTTTTCGACCATAACTCGTGGCAGTACAGAAACCATACCCGGATAATCCTGGATACGGACTGTCGGCATTTCAGGTTTTGCGAATGCGCTCTCAGCAACAATGCTTGCCAAAAGCAGTGTAACGATAGCCATGTATGAAAAGAGACGATGCATGAGGGATTCTCCTTCTTTGTAATTAGCATAATCGAGCCAAAAATCTGTTATTTTTCATCTGCATCCGAGCGCGGCCCAGCCACGTGATCTAAGCAGTGTTTTTACTCTCATCACGGCCGGTAACAGCAGCGAGTGTACTCTGGATATGCGCCGCGGCCGCACGCACATCTTCCGGTGTTCCGGCAAGATACACACGTCCCATGGCGCCGATCATGCGTACCTCAACCAAACGAATGCTGGGCACCACTTTTTCCGCTTCGTTGGCGGCGTAAGATGCAAACAAAGCCGGTTTCAACTCCAGCAACAGCATGCTGTCACCGGGCAGAACCATGGACGCCTGCTTGCTGCGGTTGATGATGATGGCGTGGGGATCGGTGATATCGTCGATGACATCCATGACCAGTAGTTCGGGTTTGAGTTGATCCTCCGCCCGCAATCCGAGGAACTGGAGAATGGCATCGCCGGCCCGGGCAAGTTTTTCGGGTGCGTTCGCATGCACTTCCAGCACCCCGAACTGCCGCTCCACGACAAGCAGCCCCGGCTCCAGCTCCGGGGCTGCTTTCAAAGCCGTATCAGTGACATGCTGGATCGCCATGCCGGGAGCGATTTCGATGATCAGCGAACTCATCCCCTCCAGCGGAACGTAGCCACGCCCCGCTGTCGGAGTGCTCAAGTAGGCCGCGAACTGCCTTTGCAGCCGGTCGAGGGTAAGATAAACGCGCAGGTCCGTATTCATGGAACCACATCTCCCTTGGTCAGCGGGCGGGTGCAGGACAAGGGCCTGGACGGCCGGCCCTCCTCATTACTTCTTGGCTGCGCCACCCGTGTCACCAAAGTGCTTGAGCACATCAACATGAGGCCGCGGAATGACATGGCAGGAGCGGATTTCACCAACCTGGCGCGCCGCCTCGGCACCTGCGTCAGTCGCGGCTTTCACCGCACCAACATCCCCTGTAACCGTGATCGCCACCAGGCCGGAACCTACCTGATCGCGGCCAACCAGTGTCACGTTCGCGGCCTTGACCATGGCATCCGCGGCTGCATAGGCAGCGACGTAACCTACCGTTTCAATCAATCCAATCGCTTGAGACATGTCACTTCTCCTGTTTGATGAAAAAAATCAGCGTGTTTCAAATTTTTCGCTATTCGTTGCCGTCGATGATGCCAACCACCACGGCGTCCACGGGCTGCCCGCAGTAACTGGCCGCCACGGATCCCAGAACCACGAGGGCCCGCTCGCCGATACCAACGCCGAAACCGTCCAAGGCAATGAGAAGCCCGCCACCTTCCATTTCCAGACGCACAAGCGCGCCCGATGGCAACCGCTCATGGCGTTTGGTAGCCCAGACCCGACCTGTCACCGTGCCTACTTTCATGAGCTGCTCCGTTCAAGCCGAATGCCCGCGGCCTTGGCATAGTCCCGCGCCGCCGGCGTCACTATGGCTCTGGCTTTCAGAACAAGGATTGCCGGTTCAGCACCCTTGCCGCCCTGCCCGTATCGCCGCAACACCGCTTCCGTCACCACGGCATCCGTCACCTGCTTTTGCCCTTGCCGGGCAGTGTCGGAACGCTCTTTTTCCTCTGCCAACCGCCCATCGTGCGAGCCTTCCGGCGAGCGGCCCACGGCGAGACGAATGTCGAAGTCGATGGTCCCTTCCACGAAATATCTGCGAAGAAGCTCGTTGCTGCACAGCCGGCGAAACCATTGCACCAGGCCCGCGAGATCCTCATCGTCGCGGATGGTGAGCGGCAGCCGCACCGATCTGGCCGGGACATCCGATCGATTCATACCGACCTCCCTTGCAGTACCGCCACCGCCGCTTCACTGGCCGCGCGCACCGCGGAATCCGTACCACTGACATAAAGGCGCCCGCTGGCGCCCATGAACCGGCAATCCACCAGGTCGATGTCGGCCGCCTTTTCGGCTTCATTGGCGGCCAGCAATGCACTGGCGGCCGGTTTGGTTTCCAATAGAAACAACGACTGCCCCGGTAACAGCATCGAGCCACGCTTGTTGCGATTGACCAGAAAGGAATGCAGAGGATCGACACGGTCGATCTGCCGGGATGCCAGAATCTGCGGTTTCGGCACATCAGCCTCTGAAAATCCCAGCGCATCGAGAATTGCCGCCCCGGCCGCCTTGACCGCCGACGCATGCGGGGCATGGAATTCCAGATAGCCAAACTGCCGCTCCACCACCAGCACGCCGGGTTTGACATCGATTTCCTTCAGCACGATATCGGTCAGCCATTCCACATCCAGACTTGGCGCTATCTCGACCACCATGGCGGCATCGTTGGCCCGGGGAAGGAAGCCACGTATCGTCGTGCCGAGAAAACACAGCGTTTGTGGTTGGAGCCGGTCAATGAAATCAAAGGAACGCAATTCCGTACTCATGCCGATCTCCGCTCACCAAGCGCCTGCAAAATGGCATCGACCGCGCCACGAACCCGGGCCTCCATTGGATCTTCCGTATTCGTCTTCCTGGCATCGCCGCTGCCGCCCGACGCACCGGCGACCGGGAAGGCAACGCGCTTCCAGTTGATCAGATGGTGCGGCCCGACGTTCTCACCGATCGAGCTTCGCCCGGCAAAACCAGTGCCAATGGTGAGCGTCGGCGTTAAATGGTTTCCATTGCCAGTTGCCCCCGAAGAAGTACCTTTGTTGACAACATTGCGATTGGTATCGATGGCGCTTCCCCACAAGGCAATGGTCTCGATATCCTCAGAAAAGATGCCAGCGGTATGTCCGGCTCCCGAGATGCTCAGCATCATATTGGCGTCCCGGATAGCTTGCTCCCGGCTATCGACATATTTGAGCCCCAGAATGGGGGATAACTTTTCCTTGACCATGGGCGTCTCGGTAGTCACTTCCTCGAACCGGCCTACCAAAGCAGTCGCGTTCGCGGCACCACTCAAACCGGCCTGCTCTGCGATCCAGGCCGGCGAACGACCGACCACGGCGGTGTTGAGATGACCATGGGGGAACGCGAACGCTTCCAACCGTGCCTGCTGGCTGGCATCGCAATAAAACGCACCAGAGCGCCGCATTTCATCGTCAAAGCGTTGCGCCACATCCCGGTGAACAAACAGCGCCGATGGCGCGGAACAGGGAGAGCCATAATCGAATAATTTGGCGGCTAGCGTTTCCGATACTGCCAGTGGAATATTGGCACTTGCATCCACATAAACAGGAACATTGCCAGGCCCAACACCCAGTGCCGGATTACCTGAGCTGTAGGCGGCACGAACCATCGGCGAACCACCAGTAGCAAGAATCAGATTGATTGCTGGGTTACGCATCATCTCCAGAGTGGCTTCCAGCGTTGGCGCCTTCTGAATCTGGATTGCATCAGCAGGTGCACCGGCCTGCTGGGCCGCTTTGCGAAGCCGTTCTACCGCATCTACGGAACATTCGATGGCCAACGGATGTGGACTCAGAATCACGGCATTGCGGGTCATCAAGCAGGACAGGATTTTGAAGTACAACGTGGCAATAGGGCTGGTGGAAGCGATTAGGCCCATGATGACTCCTGCCGGTCGGGCAATCAGAATCATCCGCTTGGCGTTGTCCACTTGTGCGCCGCCCAGCGGCGTATTCCGATAAAACTCCAGAAGACCGCGGCTTGCTGTGCGATTCTTAGATATCTTGTCTTCCAGGCGACCAATACCGGTCTCTTCCAGGGCCCACCGCGCATAGAACTCAGTTCGCTCTTCACAAATCCGGCAGACAGCTTCGGCAATATGCCATGCTTTTTTCGGATCGAAGTGCGCGAATTCTTCCGCGGCGACCTTGGCCCGCGCCACCAGAGTGCGAACTTCCTGGAGAGCCGCCAGATCCTTATCCAGCATTGATGATTCCACGGACACCTCCTCACACCTGAGTGCTGCGACGAACGATGTCTTCGAGATTCAGCGATTGAATCGCGTCAAATACAGCTTTGGCGGCTCGCTGTTCCGGATCGGACAAGCCGTTGAGGCGTGACTCGTCCAGTATGCTTTTCGTCGCAAACGGGCGGCCCATACCTGGCTGCTGTGAAAGCTGCTGGGTCAACGTTGGTCGCATGGCATTCATCATCGGCGCGCTTTCTTCACCATAGGCGAGAATAGGTGCCAGACGGGATGCATTTGGACGAGCATTCAATCTGATCGGAGTGGGCGCACAGGTCACCCGGTTCATCCTTCTGAATTGATCAGGATAATCAAAGACCGCATAGTGCTGAGTGGCCAGGTTGTCCCAGATGGCAATAGAGTCTTTCTCCCAGCGAAAACGTACCTGGAACTCCGGGCGCTTTACCCACTCGGCTAATAATTGCAACAAATTGCCGCTGTAGTGATGGTGAACGTCAACAAACCGTTTGGTCCAAATGGAGTTGACGAACAGCGTCAACTTTCCGGTTACCGGATGATTGATAACCGCCGGATGAATGTAGGGAGGGTTCCGGCCTTCGTCATCCAGCCGGCGAGCTTCCGCGGTTTGCCCCGCCATTCGGAATGCATGCGCCACATCATGCTCCGCATCCAGTTCCAGCAACATTTTCCGCAGCGGCTCATCAAGCGTTTCGAAGGCGGTATTCATACAGGCCCACATGGTATCGCCGCCAAGGGGCGGCAAATCTACCGCACGCAGCACGGTGACCAGATTGGGCTTTTCACGGAACGTCACATCCGTATGCCAACGATCAGTGCCTGGTGTCTTTTTTCCCATACTGGAAATAATCTGTATTTCGGAATGACCGTCCAAATGAGGAAAGAATTCGTGCTGCTCCATTTCGCCAAAAGCGGCACCCAGCTTGAGGTGGGCTTCGGGCGTCAATGGCTGGTCGCGGAAGAAAATCACTTTGTATTCATGTAGTGCCTGACGAATCTCCTCATAGACGGCCGCGCTGGATACATTGTTGAGATCCACTCCGGAAATATAAGCTCCGATCGTTGGCGTTGCCTGTGCCACTTGAATATGCCGAAACATCATTTCTTCTTCCTCTCATCGCTGTACTTGTCGCCGCATACACTTGAAAAGCATTTCCACAAAGCTACCTATCACAATGGGTTCAGCGTCAGCGGCAATTGCGCCACTTTCTCCAGAGAGGATGCTTTTGCGCTCAACGATCACGACACCATGGGAAAACGAGCGGAGGGTGTTCAAGCATTAGCCAATGCCGAAAGGAGAATTTGCTGTTGGGGGGGTGGTGATTGCGACAAACCCCTACCGGGATACGCTCGCAAACAGGTCAGACAACCGTCCTTTTTCAGCCGTCCGAGCCGACTCTCGATACTCTGATGGTGTGCTTGCTGAATGCGACAATGATCTGCCGGGGAGGGCCCGCCAGGAGAACCTGGCCAGGCTGGATAGGGATACGCCCAATTGCCTTCACGGCTTTTTGTTCTCGACCGCCGCGCTTGTTCCACGATGCTCGCGATAGATGCGCCGCACATATTCGCAACCTGCGTGACCCTGCCAGCGATCCAACCAATGCCGCCAGCCAGACGGCAATGGCTCGGGAAATTCTACCGGATACTCTGGCGGCAAACAGGTGGGCATCAGAACAGTCGCGGCGGTGAGGTCCGCAACACTGAACCGGTCACCAGCCAGGTACCCCGTCCGTCGCGAATGTTCCGCAACGAAATCCAGCGCCTCCCGAGTCAGCGCGCAGCCGGCTTCAGCACTGGCCGCGTTGATCTTCATATCCAGCATCATGATCGCACGGATAGCAGGAAATCCCCATGCATACAGCCTCTGCTGCCGCTCGGAGAATCCAGTGGCGATACGTCGCGCGCTGTATTCGCTATGCGGTAGCCACTCGTGAAAACAAGCGCGCCGTACTGCGGGGCCAATCTTTTCATCGAACCATTGCTGGATTTCCAGGGCTTGCTCACGCAAGACCGGATCTCGCGGATAAAGTGGTGGATCAGGCCAGGCCTTTTCCACGTAATCGAGCACCGCGGCCGAACTCTTCAGCACTTTGCCCTCGTGACGCAGTATCGGCATCGACTTCTGGCCGAAGCGTATCATCAACCGTACAGCGTGCGGCCCCGGCAACAGCGAGTGGCGAATGTGCGGCACACGCTTGTAGTCCAGCGCCCAGCGCGCCTTCTCCGGGTACATCGACAAGCGCATTTGCCAGAGCTCTGGATGGCTCACGATCCCTCCGTCCTGCCCTCTTGCTGGCGCGCAATCCGCAGCTTAGAAGCTGCGCCCATCCACATGCTGACTATTCAGCTCCCTCGGTTCGACGTCTGTCAGGCAATTCACGTTGATGGCAACCGTGGGGGAGCCGTCTGGCATCTGGAGCAATTGCAGGTAATGGTGCTGTCCAGATCAACATCAACTTCATACCGGATGTTGCCACACTGGCAACCACCTTCGTAGTGAGAAACCGCCATTCCCTTTCTCCTCGCTATCCTCGTGCTGGTGTACCCGTTATCCAGGGAACCCGGCACCCGCAGAACAGAACCGGCTCGCGAGCCGCCTCTTCACCGCGCTCAAGATTGCGTGACCCGACGAGTACGGTGAAGCCTTGCGCAGCAAGCTCTTTCGCAATTTGAAGGCCGATGCCTTGATTGGCTCCCGTGATCAGGGCAACGGGGTTATCCTGCATAATCAGCTTCCGTATTCATGGGGAGCATCTGGCCACAGCGCAGATCAGGTCTCGCCAGCCCAAGGTTCCAACTCAATACGCATGACAAAGGATGTGCCCCCGACTCGATTGACTGTCTTGCTCGTCTCGATAAAGCCCACCTTCCGGTAGAGCATCAGTGCCGGATTGCCTTCGCGAACGGACAGAACCACCGCGGGATATTTGCCACGACAACGGCGCAGCAATTCACGCAACAGAGACTCACCCACGCCCTTGCCTCTAGCTTCCGGAACGACGGCCATGGCCAACTCTGGAACCTGTTCGTTCCCGAACTCATACTCTGATGCGCCGGGGACACCAAGACGCACCCAGGCCGCACCGATCAATTTGCCATTGTGATCCGATGCAACAACACCGGTATCACCCTCCTTGCCCCAACCTTCAACATGCCCGCTGATTGTAGGGTCTAACTTGGCTACGTCGACACTTTTCTCTCCGGGCACGTCCATGGAAGCGGCGAACGTAAGCATGGTCCAGAGGAATGGCTCGTCCTCTGCTTGTGCAGCTCTTATTGATATGTCCATCTATGGAACCTGGCCAATCCGGGACTGCACATCATCGGCTCCGGCTGAACCGTTGCCAAGCAGCTTTCTCGACACGCCGACAGCACCTTGTCAAGCCGGCTCGATGTTCGCCTAACCCTTCGTTGATATCAGTCAAGATCAAGCGAGGGGTCGAAATCAAACCATAATTGTTCCGGCGCTCGGTAAAGCCGATAAGGCCGCCATGGCTTCACAGTGGCAACCGTCTGATCATGCATCCTGAGTGGTAAAGGTATCTGTGTTGCAGTCAGCCACTGCACCTTCTGATAACAACGATAAGAATGTGACAACGACAACTTGAGAAACCGCGCCATCCGCACCATACGACCACCACAACGATCCAGCATGCCCAGCCAAACCGTACCGACAGAT
>CAYMKZ010000003.1:0-14526 GCA_964391345.1 uncultured Alcanivorax sp. | reverse complement strand
TATCATCGGGTCGAACAGCCCGGATACCCGGCACATTCATTCGAACTGCCAAGCATGGGCATAGCGACTGGCCTGGCGAGCGCGGAACAGATCAGCGGTCGGCCCTGGAAAGCGTTTTCTCGAAGAACGCCAATACCCGCTTCCAACTGTCTTCCGCCGCCTCCGGGTCGTGGCGCGCGCGCAAGGGAGAGTACCAGCTCCATTTCTTGAACAGCGCCGTTTGGTGATCGTTCATGTAGGAATGGCCCGCCTCCGGGTAGGTCACCACGTCGTGCTCCACCTCCAGGCGGGTGAGATGCCGGGCAAGACGCTCACCGTGGCTGCCGTATATCAGATCCTTGCCGCCCCAGCCCCCCACCGCCGGGCAGATACCCCTCAACGCCTCGGCCTGTTTCGGTACGCCCCCGTAAAACGGCGCCACCACCTGCACCGGGGCACGGGCCGCGTACAGCAACGCAAAGCGCCCACCCATGCAGAACCCCATTACCCCGATGCGGCTCACCGGCATCTCGGTCTGCTCCAGCAGCCAGGTACGGCAAGCCTCAAGCTGCTCGAACGCAAACCCCTTGCCAGTCTCGTGGGCGCGCAGCGTTTTCACCACACACAGCGGCCTCGCGCCGGGCAGATCATAGAGACTCGGCGCCAGCACCGGATAACCGTTATCCGCCAAACGCCCGGCGATGCGGCGAATGTCGTCGCTGTAGCCGAAAATGTCGTGGATGGCGATCACTGCCGCCTCCAGCCCGTTCAGCCGTTCCGGCAATACCCAGTAAGCCTTCATGGCATGGCCACCGGGCAGCGTTATCGAGATTTCTTGTTGTTGGTGCATGAAAGTTGGTCCTCACTCACCGGTTTGGAGGCCTGGGCGCTGGCGCCGCGGCCGCATCGCGCTTCCGCGCGGACGCCGGGAGGCCGAACACGCGATCGAAGACCCAGGTAAACACAATGGCATAGACGAAAAAGAACGCCAGGAGGCCAAGATTCGCCAGGAAGGCATCAAGAAAAGAGATGCCCAGCCAAAGGGCCATTACGGGCACCAATATGATAACGAGGCCCCCCTCGAAACCAATACCATGCACCAGACGCCTGGCGAATGAACGGCCACGCACGGACTGGCGCGATTCCCAGAGCTCAAAGATCGCGTTGAATACATAGTTCCATCCGAGCGCAATACTCGACAGGACGAAGGCCAACCCCAGCGTCGAGGTAGGCGGCTTGTCGAAAACGACACTCAGAATCGGGCCAACAAAGGCAATCGCAAAGACTTCATACAGGACGGCTTGCAGTACGCGTCTGGTTCTGGGACTCATGGTGAACTCACAATAGTGCCTGGCTTGACTGCTACCCCTGCGCCTCGGGGGCGCTGAGGCTTTTGCTGTAGTAGCCTGATTGATCAAAACAGCAAACGCGCTTCTTTCCTTCGGCAAGCATGTCGCAAGCGTTTTCGATGCGGCTTTTTCGCGTCTTTGCCTGCTTCGCGGACTCCACCCAGTGAATCCAGTCCACCCGCGCAATGGTTGTCGTGGCCTCCCAGGTAGATTTGGCGTCCGGACATGCATCCAGGGCTCGCTGCAAGTCGTCCGGTGGTGTGGGCTCCGGTTCCGGAGTCACTGGAGCGATTTGAACGGTGACGGTTTCCCCAAAACCCGCGCCCGCCCTTTCGCGCAACTCTCTGCCCACTCGAAGCCAGTGGCTACGTTGGCCGTCCGGTTCGAGTGTGGCCTGGAAGGAGTGACCGTTGATGGCGCCATGAATCGAGGTTCTGCCGCGCCTCGGAAGAGTTTCACTGGCACTCTTCGGCAGCACGAGAAACGCCCACGAATCATCATCGCCTGGTTTCACCGGGCGTTGCAGCTTGGCCTTGAATGTAGATGGATCAGTTTTTCCCACTTCGCAGCTCCTGTAATGCCCGGCAGATATTGAACCGGCTCCTTTCGGCCGAAGGGGTCATTCACTCCAGGCCAGATCCAGCTCCTTCGCCGCCTTCACATCATCCAGCCGCCGCACCGGCTGGGTAAATGGCGCCTGGGTAACCAGCTCCGGATTGGTGTGGGCTTCTTCAAGGATTTTCGCCATAGCGTCAACGAAAACATCCAGCATTTCCTTGCTTTCGGTTTCGGTGGGCTCGATGAGGAAGCACTCGGGCACCAGCAGCGGGAAGTAGATGGTAGGAGCGTGCTGGTTGTAGTCGAGCAGGCGCTTGGCGATGTCGAGGGCGGTGACGTGCTTTTCTTTGGCCAGTTTCTCGAAAGTGAGGATGAATTCATGGCTGGCGCGGCGCTCGGGGTAGGCGGCCTCACAGCCAATGGCTTCGAGGCGCTTCATCAGGTAGTTGGCGGCGAGGGTGGAGTATTCGCCGACGCGGATCATGCCTTCGCGGCCAAGCACCATGGCGTAGAAGTAGGCACGCAGCAGCACACCGGCGTTGCCCATGAAGGCGCTGAGGTGGCCGATGCTGGTGGGCAGGGTGTCGGTGTCGATCCAATAATAGTCGCCGTCTTCATCCTGACCCGCGAAGGGCGTGGGCAGGTAGGGAAGCAACCGCTCACTTACGCCTACCGGGCCGGCACCGGGGCCGCCGCCGCCGTGGGGGGTGGCGAAGGTCTTGTGCAGGTTCATGTGAATGACGTCGAAGCCCATGTCGCCGGGGCGCACCTTGCCGAGGATGGCGTTGAGGTTGGCGCCGTCGTAGTAGAGCAGGCCGCCGGCGCCGTGGACGGCTTCGGCGATGGCTTCGATCTGCCGTTCGAAGACGCCGCAGGTGGACGGGTTGGTCATCATGATGCCGGCGGTTTGCGGGCCACAGGCCGCTTGCAGGGCGGCTAGATCGACGTCGCCGTCTTTGCCGACGGGCACTTCACGCACCTTGTAGCCGCACATGACGGCAGTGGCCGGGTTGGTGCCGTGGGCGGCGTTGGGGATGAGGATTTCGTTGCGTTCGTGGTCGCCGCGCGCTTCGTGGTAGGCGCGAATCATGGCAACGCCGGAAAGCTCGCCCTGGGCGCCGGCCATGGGCGCCAGGGAGACGCCTTTCATGCCGGTGACTTCCTTGAGGAAGTTTTGCAGTTCGTACAGGCAGGCGAGGTAGCCCTGGCTGTGGCTGGCCGGGGCCAGCGGGTGGCGGGCGAGGAAGCCGGGCAGCATGGCGGCGCGGTTGGCGCCGCGCGGGTTGTACTTCATGGTGCAGGAACCCAGCGGGTAGAACTGCTTGTCGATGGCGAAGTTGCGGGTGGACAGGTTGGTGTAGTGGCGCACCACATCCAATTCGCTGACTTCCGGCAGGGCCGGCCGGGTACGACGGCGCAGGTTGGCCGGGATGCTTGCGAGTTGGTCCTCACTCACCGGCCTGGGGGCCTGGGCACTGGCGCCGCGGCCACTGCGGGAGCGTTGGAAGATCAGTTGGGTTTCGCTGTTCATGCCATTTCCCCCAGTTCGGTGAGGACATTGCCCAGAGCTTGCGCGAACAATTCGAGGTCGCCGTCGGTGTGCACTTCGGTGGCGTTGACCAGGATGCAGTCTTTCATGCCGTAGTCACGGGCCAGGCTGAGGCCGCCGAGGATGTCCTTTTCGGCCAGCCGGGCGAGTACGGTGTCGGCGTCTTGCGGCAGTCTCAGGACCACTTCATGGAACACCGGCGCGCTGAAGGCGCGCTCCACGCCGTCGATGGCGGCAAGCAGCGCAGCCAGTTTTTGCGTATTGGCGTGGCAGTGGCCGGCGACATTGGTGAGGCCGTCGGGGCCGATCAGCGCCATGTAGATGGTGGCGGCAGTCATCGCCAGACCCTGGTTGGTGCAAATGTTGCTGGTCGCTTTGGAGCGGCGAATGTGCTGCTCGCGGGCTTGCAGGGTGAGGGTGAAGCCCTGTTTGCCTTCCATGTCCACGGTACGGCCGATGATGCGGCCGGGCATCTGCCGGACGTGTTTCTTCTTGCAGGCCATGAAGCCGAAATAGGGGCCGCCGGAGCTGAGCGGAATACCCAGCGGCTGGCCTTCGCCGATGACGATATCCGCCCCCTCTTCGCCCCATTCGCCCGGCGGCGTGAGCAGCGCCAGCGAGGTGGGGTTGACCACGGCGATGACGATCAGGCCCTTGCCGTGCGCCCAGTTGGTGAGGGTGTCCACGTCTTCCAGCGCGCCGAAGTAGTTGGGCTGGCTGATCACCAGCGCGGCGTAGTCGCCGGCATCGAGCTGTTCCAGGCTTTCCACCAGGGTCTGGCCGGCCTGATCGCAGAACGGCACCGCTTCCAGTTGCACATCCTGGTTGCCGACGATGGCTTCGCAGGCAGCGCGGTAGCGGGGGTTGAGGGCTTCGGGCACCAGCACCTTGCGAGCCTTGGATTTCTTGTTGGCGCGCAGGGCCATGAGCACGGCTTCGGCGAGGCCGGAAGCGCCGTCGTAAACGGAGGCGTTGGAGACATCCATGCCGGTCAGGCGGGCAATCATGGTCTGGTATTCGTAGATCACCTGCAAAGTGCCTTGGCTGGCCTCCGCCTGGTACGGCGTGTACGCGGTGTAGAACTCGCCACGGGTGGCGATTTCCCACACCGCCGCCGGCACATGGTGCGCGTAGGCGCCGCCGCCGATGAAACTGAGGCTGTAGCGATCCTGTTCGGCACGCTCGGCCATCAGGCGGGTGACGGCCATTTCGCCGCGCCCCTCGGGCAGAGCATCCAGAGAGCTGCCGGCTTTCAGCCGGGCCGGGATTTCATCGAACAGATCCTCGATGCGCTGGGCGCCAATGGCATCGAGCATCGATGCCACGTCATCGGGGGTGTGGGGAATGTAAGGCATGGACAGGACCGGAATGGTTGGTTTTACGCGGATGGTGGATTGCGGTTCGGTAAAGAGGCGGGAAACCGAAGGCCCTGTCTTCCGGCCTTCGGTTTCCCGCGGGTTCTCGAATCACTCGTTTTCAATGTGTTCCTGGTACTGATCGGCGGTGAGCATTTCTTCCAGTTCACCATCGTCGGCGAGCTTGATCTTGTACAGCCAGCCGCTGCCGTAGGGGTCCTGGTTGACCTTCTCCGGCTCGGCGTCGAGCTCTTCGTTGATCTCCACCACCTCGCCGGAGACCGGCGCATAAATGTCGGAGGCGGATTTCACGGATTCGACCACACCGGCTTCATCGCCCGCGGCCAGTACCTGGCCGACTTCCGGCAATTCCACGTAGACCAGATCGCCAAGGGCGTCCTGGGCGTAGTCACTGATGCCGACGACGGCCACGTCGTCCTCGATCCGCACCCATTCGTGGCTGGGGCGGTAGCGCAATTCCGTGGGGATATCGCTCATTTGCTTGTCTCCTCAATCACACTGGCCCAGGCCGCCTCGTGGCACAGGAACACCACGAACACCACCCGCTGCGTCAGCGCACTATAACGGTTTGTAAACTGTTTTGCCGTTGCGCACGAACGGCGGCCGCACCACTTGCGCCGGCAGGCGTTTGTTGCGAATTTCCACTTCCACTTTGCCGGTGGTGCCCGCCGGCACGCGCGCCAGCGCCACGGAACCACCCAGAGTGGGCGAGAAGGTACCACTGGTGATCTCGCCTTCGCCAGTGCCGGCGATCACTTTCTGGTGCGGGCGCAGGACCCCGCCCTTGCCTTCCAGCACCAGCCCCACCAGCTGCGGGTGGCCTTCGGTCTTTTGCTGTTCCAGCGCGGCGCGGCCGACAAAGGCGCGCTGCGGATCCTTGAGGTCCACGGTCCAGCCCATGTTGGCTTCCCAGGGCGTGATGTCCTCGTTCATGTCGTTGCCGTACAGGTTCAGCCCGGCTTCCAGACGCAGGGTGTCGCGCGCGCCCAGGCCGATGGGGCGCACGCCGGCATCGGCCAGGCGCTGCCAGAATTCCTCGGCGCCGCTGCCCGGCAGGATGATCTCGATGCCGTCCTCGCCGGTATAGCCGGTGCGGGCGATCAGCCAGTTGCCCACCGGCTGGAAACCGAACACCGGCAGGCTCTCGATGGCGCGGGCGGCGTCGGCGCAAACGATCTCCTTGACGATGGCGCGGGCCTCGGGGCCCTGGATGGCGATCATCGCCAGTTCCGGGCGCTCGCTGATGGTGACATCAAAACCGTCGGCCTGGCTCTGCATCCAGGCCAGATCCTTGTCGCGGGTGGCGCAATTGACCACCAGCCGGTAATCCGCTTGGTTGCGGTAAACGATCAGGTCGTCGATCACACCACCGCGCTCATTGAGCATGCCGGTATAAAGCGCGTGCCCCACCGGGCTCTTGTCCACGTCGTTGGCCAGCAAGTGGCGCAGGTAATCGCGGGCGCCCGCCCCGGTGATGTCCACCACGGTCATGTGCGACACATCGAACATGCCGGCTTTCTGGCGCACCGCATGGTGCTCTTCCAGTTGCGAACCGTAGTGAATGGGCATGTCCCAGCCGCCAAAATCGACGATTTTCGCGCCGGCGGCCAGGTGGGCGTCATAAAGGGGTGTGCGATGACCCATGGTATTGCAAAGCTCCAGATCTGCGGCCGGGCGATCACTCCGGGGGCGCGGCCAAAAACCACGTCCGCGGGCGTCAAAGCCGGCCGCTATGTGTCGAGAGTGAAGGATAACGGACCTGAAGGGTAACGCCTAGATGAAAGACCGCCGAGACGCTACGCCGGGCGGCGCAAATGTACAGCGTTTGCGGCCGCCGGGCCAGTCCGTTTGCCGGCTCGGGCCGTCCGGCCGGGAAAACCCCGGCGAACGGCCCTTGCGGCACTGGGTACGGGTCAGTTCTTGATGGGAGCAAGAACGTAGTTGAGGAAGTTGCCGCCAGCCGGAATTTGCACATAGACCTGAGCGAGCCCCATCAGATCCACCTTTATATGCAGCGCGTTCTGGCTGATCTGCGCGATCTGCAAGCGGCCATCCGGCAGGAAGGTGACGGCGCCGGCCAGTTGCAGGTCCAGCGGGTAGCTGTGCAGATTGTGCGTCAGAATCAGATGCTCCCCAGCCAGGACGGTACTCGGGGCGAGTTGCGGCGCGTCCAGATACAGTGCCAGGTTGGCGAGGAACTGCGGGCCGTCGTCGCCATCGACGATCCAGCCCTTCACGCGGCCGTAATCCGGCGCTGAACAGGGCGTGGCGGGATCAGCAGGGTTGCAGGTATAGCGGATGCGCATCAGTTGCGGCCCGGTGGGCGCCGGCGGCACCGTCCCTCCGGACGCCGCTACCAGATCCGACGGTACGGCAAATACCGTGGAGTTGGAAACCACCAGCCGCGTCGGATAGATGTACACCAGCACGCCGCCCTTTTGCTGCACGATGTCGGGAATGGTGGTGCTGCCGTCCGGGCGGCTGGCCTGTTCCTGTTTCACCAGTTCCGCCACCTGCGCCGGTGTTTTGTAGCCCACCAGGCTGACATCGAGATTGCCGGTGATGTACGAATACTTGGCGTCGGGGCAGTCGCCGGGGATCAGCGCCCCGTTTTCATCGGTAACGTAGTCGCCGGCGCCATCCTTGACGAAATCACAGCCCACGGTGGCGTCTTTCACCGCGAAACCGCCACCGGCAGCGCCATTGGCGTCCGGGTTGGCATCGGGGTCGCGGACAATCCGCACGCTGTTTTTCAGTACCTGGCTGGAATCCGACGCCAGCGGTTCGCCTGCGTCCGCCAGGAAGTTGGCGTTGACGTCGGCGGTGGGCAGGTTGCGCAGATGCTGCAATACACCGTCTGCGGAATCCACGGCAAGGAAATAGACCGGCAGATCCGGCCCCCCATCCGTGGCTTCCGGGGAAGCGTCGGCCCCTTCCGCCGGCGCCCCCACGGGCAGAGAATCCTTGCGCGGATAGGCCGCAAGCAATTTGGTTTGCAGTGGCAGGCCACGGGTGTCGCAGATGGCATCCACGCCACAGTCCGCGCCGGTCTGTACGGATTTCAGGGTGTAGCGGTAGTAGGAATCCGGCTGCCAGGGCTGTTCCGGAGTGAACACCAGGGTCCGTCCCTGCGTATACCGAAGCCCAGGTATCCGCCCCAGCACGGCACCGCTGGCGTCCACCTGTTCCACGACGAAGGTGTCCGCATTGACGGTGGCCGGATCGATCGCCTGCGAAAAGGTGACGGTAATGGGGCGGTTGGCGGGCATGCGCGCCAGTGGCAGATGGTCGTCGTCATCCAGGCCACCCAGGCAGCGGCCAACGTCGTTTTGCGCCAGATTCACGCCGTCGGTAACACAGGGGAACCCCGGATAAACGGTCAACACGATGGGCGACTGCCGGTCGGTTCCGCTGGCGCCGGAGTCCACATAGGGCGGCAGGGTAAAGCTGCGGCTTCCGGACTCCGCTCCGTTACCCGCCAGATCGGTGATGGCGTTGGTGTAGCTCACTTCATAGGTGGTGTCATAGGTCAGCGGGGTTTGCGGCTGGATCACCAGATCCACGCCGTCCAGCCGCCAGTGAAACGGCACCGCGCTGCCATTGGCGGTCAGCGTCAGATCTTCGCCGGCCTGGATGCTGTGACCATCCAGCGGCTCGCTGAAGCTGAGGATGATGGGGTCGCCGGGGCGTTGTTTGTCCACGTTGTCGCCCGGCATCCAGGTATCCAGAACCGGCGCGGTCATGTCGGCGGGCTGTGCGGGGGCGATGGTCTGGTCCGGGTAGGATTCCATGTGGAAGCTGAGCACACCGTAGGCGGTTTCCACTCCCAGCACCCGCGGCTCGACCACGCCGATGGCATTGGCCACCAGGCTGCCTTTCTGCGGATCATTGACCGCCGTGCCGACCAGCCGTACATGCAACAGAGTTTGGTTGAAGGCGCCATTGGCGCGCGGGTCTTCGGTGCTGAACGCCACATCCATGGTCAGCACCAGGCGGCGCGGGGCGCTCGGATCATCGGTGTAAGGATTGGGCAGCAGATAACCGTTGGCGTCGGAGAGGATGGTCACCGTCACCTTGCCCGAGTCGAAGCCGGCATCCACCTGGCCGCCGATCAGCACCTGCAACGGATCGCCCTGCAACAGCGAGCCGCGCGGAATGCGCAACGGGGTGACATTCGGGAAACGGGTCAGGCTGGCCAATTGCGGGTAGATATTGCCTTGCAGCTTGGACACTGTCGTATCGCCCAGCAAACGGGCTTTCACCGGCACGCAGTTGATGGCGTCTCCGCTCAGCGGCGAAGTGGTCACGCCGCTGTCCAGGCAGGAGCCGCTGGCGATGGCCGGCGCCGCCCGCTGGATCAGCAGTGCGCGCGGGGCGGTGTCCTGGGGAGTGAGCCGGGTCTGGTAGGGAGCCAGCGGTTCGCCGGCCTGATTTTTCACGCCCGTGGAAAGGGTGACCGTCAACGGCTGTCCCGGTTGCAGATCGTGATTGGTGAGGGCATTGCCCTTCGCATCGAGCGGATCGAGGGTAATGCTGCGGCCTTTTACCAGCAGGGTGGCCGGCACCAGTTCGCCGTTTTGCGTGAGCTGGATGGTATCGCCATAAACCAGCGTGCCAGGGTCCACCGGCTGGGTCAGGGTCAGGTTGATGGTGGAAAAGTCCAGGAATGGCAGTTGTACACCGTCCGGGCTGATGGCGCTGACCTGAAAGGTAGCGTCGGTTTCCTGCTGGGTGGCGGGCCCCTCCAGGGCGGCACGGGTGGTAAACGTCAGTTTGCCGCCGGGCAGTAACGCGCCACCATCGGCCCCGCTCAGGCCCTGGGCGGTGAGCTGGTACTCACTATCCGGTGCCAGCGGCTGGCGGGGGGTGAGCACCACGCCCCTGCCGCCGTTGACGCTCTTGAGATCGAAAGCGACCGGCCCCTGCGGCCCGCTCAGCGTGAAATCGTCGGCCTGGAGGTTCAGCTTGCCGAGAAAGCCCAGCACCAGCGGCGACCGGGTGGCCACGTCGGTCTGCCCCTTTGCCGGGTAGCTGTAGTAGAGATCCGCACTGGTGGTTTCGCTACCGCCGTCGGAGCCGGTAACGGCCCGGTGGCCACCGCCGCCACCACAGGCCGAAAGCGTGAAAGCACAGATCAGGATCATCAGGGGGCGGCCGAGCGCTCGTTTTGTCGGCCGCAAGTCGGGAAACGGTTTCATCAGGGCATAACTCCATCCGGCCCGCTCAGGTGGCGAGCCTGTTCTTTATCATTCTTGGCCTCTGCACGATTCGCAGAGTACGGAAGGACTGCCAGACGAAAAGACGACGGGCAGTGGCAGCTATCGGTAGCCGACACGGACTTTTTCGTACCCGCGTCGATTACACTTGTTTACATTAAAGCTTTTGCAGTGGACGGCTGTAGACCAGAGAGACCAAGATACGCGGCATTTAAGTCAAAAAAGGGGACAGGTACAATTATTGTCATTCATCAACTAATTGGCACGGACCCAACCTCGTTTCCGGCCCGCCACCATGCTGGAAAAGCAGGGCAGGAAGGCCGGAAAGCGGGGGAAAAGGAGAGAAAAGAAGGGAAAGGAAGCGCCCGATCAGTGACGGCGCGCCAAGCGTGGCAGGTCACCACCACGCCCCAGAGCCCGACTGGCAAAGGCATGGCGCAGCGGCGGCAACTGGCTGACACCGTCAAGACCGGCGTTGCGCAGCCAGCGCAGTGGCGGCTGGCGGCGCTCGAACAGCCACTTGAAGCCGCGCATGGCGTTCTGCATCAGCAGATTGTCGCCACGGCGGCGGCGCTGATAGCGGGCCAGCACCGCAGGATGGGCCGGTGACAGCCCCGCCTGGCGCGCCCGGCCCAGTTCCTCCGCCAGCACCCCGGCATCCAGCAGACCCAGATTGATGCCCTGCCCGGCCAGCGGATGAATGACGTGGGCGGCATCGCCGATCAGCGCCAGCGACGGCCCCACATAGCTGACGGCGTGCCGTTCCTGAATCGGAAACACCCTCCGTCGAGCGCACACCTGTACGCCGCCGAGCGCTTCGCCCACCGCCTGGTTCAGCGCCGCGCCGAAAGCCTCATCGTCCAGGGCCATCAACGCCTCGATCCGCGCCGGCCAGGCGGACCAGACGATGGAGCAGCGATGGCCGTCGCCGAACAGCGGCAGCAACGCCAGCGGGCCCGATTCCATGAACACCTGGCGGGCGCAGCCGCCATGCGGCAGGGCGGTTTCGATGGTGGTCACCAGCGCCTGGTGGCCGGTATCGCGCAAGGTGGCGTGAATACCGGCGGCGTCGCGTACCCGCGAGCGCGCGCCATCGGCGCCGATCAGCAGGTCGGCGTGGAACCTCTGCGGCTGCGTGCCGATGTTCCAGCCGCCGGCCGCGGCGCGCTGAATGTCGCTCACGGTGCGGTCGCAGTACCAGTGCAGGTTGTCCCGCTCACCGGCGGCGGCGTGCAGGGCCGCCACCAGATTGTCGTTTTCCAGCAACCAGCCCAGGTATTCGGCACCGGCGTCGCTGGCCTCGAAACAGACCTCGCCGGTGCCGTCCTGATCCCACACCCGCATCGATGAATAGCCCTGCACACGCTCGCCGCGCAGGTGTTGCCAGGCGCCGGCGTGATGCAGCAGCCAGTAGCTCGCCTCGCTCAGCGTCGATACCCGCGACGCCGGCTCGCCCTCCGGCCAGGCCGGCGGCGGGCCGCCGTCCAGCAGACAGACGGAAAAACCCTGATCCGCCAGCAGCAGCGCCTGCAAACCGCCGGCCATGCCGCCGCCGACAATGAGGATGTCGCTGTGCTCGGTGGGGGAAGTGGTCGTCATGTGGTCAGCCCCATGGCCCGGCGGGCGAAACCGTCACGCAGGCCGGGAAAAATATCCAGCGCCAGCAGACCCAGTTGCCGGCTGTGCGCCACCAGCGGCTGGCGTACGCGAAACCATTCCGGTACGTGGCGGGAAAGCTGCTGGATCAGCACCTGATCCTGACGGCGGCGCTGCTGCCATTGTTCCAGCAGAGCCAGCCTGCCCGGTTGCCCGGCGCCGCCGACGGTTTCCGCCAGCAGCGTCAGATCGCGCACCGTGAGGTTGAAGCCCTGGCCGGCGACGGGATGCAAGGCATGCGCCGCGTTGCCCACCACCGCCGCGAACGGCACTGCCTGGGCGCAGGCGCTGGTCAACCGCAATGGATAACACTGGCGCTCGCCAGCCTTGCTCAGACGCGGCATGGCGATGCCCAGCCGCTGATGGATGGCGTCCAGAAACGCCGCCTCGGGCAAGGCCCGCCAGGCGGCGACCGCTTCACGCGGGCCGGTCCATACCAGCGCCATGCGCTGGCCGGTGAGCGGCAGCAGCGCCAGCGGGCCTTCATCGAGGAAACGTTCGTAGGCCATGCCATCGTGGGGTTCCGCCAGGGCCAGGTTGGCCACCAGCGCATCGTGGCCCAGATCCTGGTGATGGGCGCTGATGCCAAGCCAGTCGCGGGTGCGCGAGCCGGCACCGTCGGCGGCGATCAGCAGCGGCGTGGTCAGCACCTCGCCGCTGTCCAGCGTGGCGGCGTAGCCGTCGCTGAGGCGAGCGATGGACACCAGCGAGGCCGGGGCGCGCACGGTGATCGCCTCATCCTGTTCCAGCGCCCTGAGCAGCACATGGCCGAACCAGCGGTTCTCCACCACCGCACCCAGCCGCGGCACGCCGTGCTCGCTGGCGCGGATGCGCGTCAGGCCGAGCCGCTGGCGGCGGGAAACGTGCACCGTATCGATGCTGGCCGCCCGCTCCAGCACCGGCTCCAACAATCCCAATCGCTCCAGCACCGCCAGGGAGCCGGCGGCCAGCGCCGTGCTGCGCGCATCGAAGCTCGGCGTATCCGGCGGTTCGCCGGCCTTCAGCGGATGGCTTTCCAGCAGCGTTACCGCCGGCGTGCCATGATGGCGCAACAGCAGCGCCAGCAAGGCCCCGGCCATGCCGCCGCCGACGATCAGCGGCGCGCCGTTCTGTGCGTTTTCAGTTTTCAAGGTTCCGCTCTCAGCCGCGCATCAGCGCCTCGATGTCGTCGATGTCCTTGGGCACTTCGTGGGTCAGTACTTCACAGCCGTCTCGGGTCACCAGCACGTCATCCTCGATGCGGATGCCGATGCCGCGCCAGCGTTCGTCCACGGTCTGGTCGTCCGGCGCGATATAGAGGCCCGGCTCGACGGTCAGCGTCATGCCCGGCTCCAGTTGCCGCCACTGTCCGTCGATCTGGTAATCGCCGACGTCGTGCACGTCCATGCCCAGCCAGTGGCCGGTGCGGTGCATGTAGAACTGCTGGTAGGCCTGGGTTTCGATCAACTCATCCACGTCGCCGTGCATGATGCCCAGATCCACCAGACCTTCCACCAGAATGCGTACCACGGTTTCATGGGGCCGGTTCCAGTGATGATCCGGATGAGTTGCCTTGATGGCGGCGTACTGGGAACTCAGCACCAGTTCGTATAGCGCCCGCTGCTCGCCGCTGAACCGGCCATTGACGGGGAAAGTGCGGGTGATGTCCGAGGCGTAGCAATCCAGCTCACAGGCGGCGTCCACCAGCACCAGTTCACCGTCTTTCAGCTCCGCGCTGTTTTCCACGTAATGCAGAATGCAGCCGTTGACACCACCACCGACGATGCTCGGGTAAGCGGGACTGCGCGCGCCGTGGCGCATGAACTCGTGCAGATATTCCGCTTCCAGCTGATATTCGTACAGGCCGGGGCGCACGGTTTTCATGGCCCGTACATGGGCGGCGGCGGAAATGCTGGCGGCCTTTTTCATCACTTCGATTTCCGCCGCGCTCTTGAACAGCCGCATGTCGTGCAGCAGGTGCGGCAGGGCGACAAACTCGCCGGGCGGCTGGGCGCCGTTGCGCGACTGTTCGCGCAGCGTATTCACCCAGCTCATCAGTTGCAGATCAAATTCCGGATCGTGGCCCAGGTCGTAGTAGACGCGGGTGCGCCCTTCCAGCAGGCCGGGGAGAATCTCGTCGATGTCGTCGATCGGGAAGGCATCGTCCGCGTCGTAATTCGCCACCGCCCCTTCCGGGCCGGCACGGTAGCCGTTCCAGATTTCCCGCGCCCGGTCACGCTCGCGGCAGAACAGCACATACTCGCCATGCTCACGCCCCGGCAACAGCACCATCACCGCCTCCGGCTCGGGGAAGCCGCTCAGGTACCAGAAATCGCTGTCCTGCCGGTAGGGATACTCCACGTCGCGGTTGCGCGTGCGCTCCGGCGCAGCCGCCAGAATGGCGATGCTGTTGGGTTCCATCTGCGCCATCAGCTCGCGGCGGCGACGCTGAAATTCCTGGCGGCGAATGTTCATCTTGTCTCCTTGTCGGGCGGATGCCTGCTGGGGCCAGGCAACCGTCAATGCTGTGTGGGCGTGCCGGAAGGCGGGGTCTTTGGTGTTGCCGCCGATGCCGGCTTCATCACCAGATCGGTATAGATCATCAGGGCGGACATGCGGCAGTGCTCGGCCACTTCTTCAAACAGGTGCTCCTGCTCGTCGCCTTCTTCTTCCGGTGTTTCCACCTGGCTGATGGCGGCGAGATCGGACAGCGCCTCCTGAATGCCCGGCGACAAGGCGCTGTCGCTGATGCCGGCGGCGCCGGTGCCGAACCCCACCAGAAAGCCTTCGCACCATTGCGCCAGAGCCGCCACCCGCAGGCCCAGCTCTTCCTCATCCGCCGGCAGCAACAACGCCAGCTCCAG
>CAYMKZ010000002.1:0-66661 GCA_964391345.1 uncultured Alcanivorax sp. | reverse complement strand
CAGCCTGTCATTCTCGCGCAGCCTGTCATTCTGCGCGCAGTCGCAGAATCCAGAGACGGTGGAGTGTGGATCCTGCGATTCCGCTACGCTCCACGCAGGATGACGGGGTGCGGGTTACGCTCCACGCAGGATGACGGGGTGTGGGTTACGCTCCATGCAGGGTGACGGGGTGTGGGTTTCGGCTTGGCGAATGCGCTGCGGGAATCACCTCAGCGCGGCGCCAGCGTCATGCTGTCCAGCACGCGAAGAAAGGTGACCGGCTCCGGACGGGCCTGCGGATTCTCGAACTGATCCACATAGAGAATTTCACCCCGGGAATCGGTGATTAGCACCGTCGGCAACACGGTATCCGCCGAGTAGCCGAGCAGGCCCAGCCCCAACGGGGTGCCGCCGGGATCGATGATGCCCAGACGGCGGGCCAGTGCCAGTTGCGGGTCCACCCACCATTCCAGCCCCAGGTTCAGACGTTGCGCCAACCGCACCACCCGGCCAGCCGGCTGGGCGCTGATCACCAGCAGGCGCGCCCCGCGCCGCTCCAGTTGAGGTTGCCGGCGCCGCAACTCACGCAACTGCGCCATGCACAGCGAACACCAACTACCACGGAAAAACAGAATCACCGCCGGACGTCCCGACAGGGAAGCGGTGGAAACCAGCTCGCCGTCGAGATCGAGCAGCGTCTGTGACGGCAGGCTCTGCCCCGGACGAGGCATCTTGCCGCGCTCCGCACGAGCCGGCTGATACCAGAGCAAGCACACGCACAACCCCGCCAGCCCGATCACGCCATAGGTCCAGGCCAGCGGCCGCGGATCACCCAGTGAAAGCGTGCCCAGCAACAGGACGGCGGCGCCAAACCAGGCGCACACCGTGGCCAGCACCAGTTGCCGGCCCCCTCGCGCCGGCCCGTGGCCCACCAGCCAGACCAGCCGCAACAGGATCGGCGCATTGACCAGCAATACACCCGCCCACAGCCAGTCGCCCTGTTGCCACCAGCGCCACAGTGCGTGGCCGCACATCAGCGCGGCCGCCAACGGGTACAAGGTTATGAACAGCGCTTTCAGGCGTGCCATCGGTTTCCCCCGAGCATCCCATTCCGGCATGAAAGTCGCGGCTGGCCTGATCCCGCGCTGACATCCTGGTTTCAGCGCCTTCGTGGATCGGGACGACCCGCAGTCTGTTGTTGTTACTGGATGAAAAATTTCAGTGTTACGAGGGTAAGCCCAAGCCATTGCGGTAACAAGTCACAAAACCGGCAAATTCAGCCCGCCATCGCCGCCATCAGAAAACGCTTCAGCTCGGGAATGCAGGAACCGCAGTTGGTGCCGGCGCGGCAGGCCCGGCCGAGTGCCTCGATGCTGTCGGCGCCCTGCTCCACGGCGCGGCACAGCGTCGCCTCATCAACCTGAAAGCAACTGCAAACCACCGCGCCGCGCCGCTGCCCGCCCTCACCGGCATGGCCCGCCAGCAGACCCGGCCGCTGGCCGGGTTCCACGGCGCCCTGAAAGCACCGTGCCAGCCAGAGCACATCCGCCTGCACCGGTTGCGGCGCCAGTGCCAGCCAGGCGAGCACCTGGTTGTGCTCATCCAGCGCCACTCTCCGGTAATGTCCGGCAGCGCCATCATCCAGGCTCAGCCAGTGGTCCGTCGATGGCAGCCAGGTCATGAACTCACTCTCCTCCGGTATTGTTGCACCGGCCAGCACATAGTGGCTGAGCCGTTCATCGAGCGGAATGCGCGCCCAGTAATCCACCTGCGGCGGCGGCCCGGCCAGTAGCAACAGGCCATGCCAGGCCGGCCGCCAGGGCGCCAGCGCCACCGGCGTCTGCTTGAAGGCCGGCTGTCCGGAAAGCGGATCGGTGCGTGCCGGCACCAGCGCGCCGACTCGCGCGCGGGCGCTGAAGCAGTCGGTCCAGTGCATGGGCATGAACAGTTGCCGCTCACCCAGCCCCTGATCCAGACGCACCCGCACCAGCGCCTCACCGACGGCCGAGCGCACCCAGGCGAAGTCATCCTGCTTCAGGCCCAGATCGGCCGCCAGCGCCGGCGGCACTTCCACGAACGGTTCCTGGCGATGACTGAACAGACGCGGCGCCCGCCCGGTGCGCGTCATGGTGTGCCACTGATCGCGCAGGCGGCCGCTGTTGAGCAGCAACGGCAACCGCGTGGTGGTTTCCGGCAGCGGCGGTGGCGCACAGGCCACGAAACGGGCGCGGCCATCCGCATGGCTGAAACGGCCATCGGTGAAGCAGCGGGCGCCACCGCCAAACGGCCAGCGCCGGGGCTGCCAGTGCTGATAATCGCTGTCGTCGAGAGCGGCGGCGGCGGTCAGATCCAGTTGCCTGCCAAAACGTACCGCCAGCGCGCTCATCGCCGCGTATTCACGAAAGATTTCCGCCGGGCTGCTGAAATCGAATGCTTCGACGTGGCCAAGCCGCTTGCCCACTTCACACAGCGCCCACCAGTCCGGTCGCGCCTCACCGGGCGCGGGCAGGAAGCCGCGTTGACGGCTGACAGTGCGCTCCGAATTGGTCACCATGCCGTTCTTCTCGCCCCAGCCACAGGCCGGCAAGGCAATATCCGCGCAGGCCAGCGTGTCGTTGTGGGCCACGCAATCGGATACCACCACCGTGTCGCAGGCCTGTAGCGCGGCGCACACCTGATCAGCCTCGGGCAATGAATCCACCGGATTGGTGCCCAGTATCCAGATCGCCTTGATGCGCCCCGCCCGCAGGGCACGGAACAGCTCCACCGCCGGCAGTCCGGCGCGCCTGGTCAGCGCCGGGGCGCGCCAGAATTCTGCCACCGCCTGATGGTGGTGCGGATTATCCAGATCCAGATGCACCGCCAGTTGATTGCACAGCCCGCCCACCTCCCGGCCGCCCATGGCATTGGGCTGCCCGGTGACGGAAAACGGACTGGCGCCGGGCCGCCCGACCCGGCCGGTGGCCAGGTGGGCATTGATGATGGCGTTGCCCTGGTCGGTGCCGTTGCGCGCCTGGTTGATGCCCTGGGAGAAAACCGTGACGGTACGTGGCGTATCGGCAAACCAGCGGTAGAAAAGCAGCAGATCCTCGGGCGCCAGCCCCAACTGGCCGGCCAGTTCCGGCCACGACTGGGCCGGCCGGCAGGCAGCCTGCACGGCCTGTTCGAAGCCCAGGGTATGGGCCGCGATGTAGGCCCGGTCCAGCGCCCGCTTTTCATGCAGCCAGCGCAGCAGGCCGTTGAACAGCGCCACGTCCTGACCGGGACGGATCGGCAGATGCAGATCGGCAAGGTCACAGGTAGCGGTGTGACGAGGGTCGATCACCACCACTTTCATGGCCGGCCTGCGACTCTTCGCCGCTGCGATGCGCTGGTACAGCACCGGGTGGGCCCAGGCGGTATTGGAGCCGGTCAATACCAGCAAATCCGCCAGTTCCAGATCCTCGTAACAGCCGGGCACCACATCCTCGCCGAAGGCCCGTTTGTGGGCCATTACCGCACTGCTCATGCACAGCCGCGAATTGGTGTCGATATTGGCGCTGCCGATGAAGCCTTTGATCAGCTTGTTCGCGACATAATAATCTTCGGTGAGCAACTGGCCGGAGACGTAAAACGCCAGCGCTTCCGGGCCGTGTTCGTCGAGTACTCGCCGGAAGCGCGCCGCCACTTCATCCAGCGCCTGTTCCCAACTGACCGTCACAGCACCGACCCGCGGGTGGGTCAGACGGCCGTGATCGCCCAGCGTTTCCAGCACGCTGGCGCCTTTCACGCAGACCCGCCCCTGGTTGGCCGGGTGGTGCGGATCGCCGCGCAAACCGGCATCGCCGACCAGCAGCCCGCAGCCCACGCCACAATAGGGACAGGTGGTGCGGGTCGCGGTCATGCCGCCTTCGCCGCCGTACAGGCGGCCTCGCCAAACGGCAGTTGCATGCGCCATTGGGCGAGATCGATGCCTTCGCGCCAGAGCCGCTCATAGAAGGGACCATCACTGATATCGCCATACAGCACCAGGCCGACGAGACGCTGGTCGCGCAGTACCAGACGCCGATAGCCGCCTTGGGGATCCTGGGCGGTGATGACCTCGCCCTCGCCGACGAAATCACCGGCGGAAAGCAGGTCGATGCCGGCGATTTTCAGGCGCGTCACGGACTGGCTGAAGCGGTAGCGGCGGATACCCTGCTCCGCCAGATGGGAGGCGCACACTCTGGCCTGCTCGTGCAGCGGTGCGATCAGGCCGAAGGTGCGTCCGCGATGCTCCACACATTCGCCGATGGCATAGATACGCGGATCGAAGGTTTGCAGGGTATCGTCCACACGAATGCCGCTGCCGCCCAGCGCCAGACCGCAATCACGCGCCAGCGAGGTGCGTGGACGAATGCCGATGGCCTGCACCAGCAGATCACAGCGCAGCCGCTGACCGTTTTCCAGCCGCACGGCGGCCACCCGGCCATTTCCATTCTTCTCTTCGATGGCCGCCGGCCGCTGGCCCAGCACGAAATGCAGGCCGCGCTGCTCCAGATCCGCCCGCAGCCGCTGGCCGGCGGCGCTGTCCAGTTGCTGATTGAGCGGGTAATGATGGCCATGTACCAGCGTCACCCGATGGCCACGGCGCAGCAGCGCCTCCGCCGCTTCCAGACCGAGAAAGCCGCCGCCGACCACCACCACCCGCGCCGGCTCCAGGGCCAGCAGCAGGCGGGTATCGCGCAGATCACGGAAGCTCATCACGCCGGCCAGGCGACTGCCGGGGACCGGCAGAGCCCGGGGCTCGGCGCCGGTGGCCAGCACCAGACGATCGTAGTCCAGATGATGGCCGGCGGCGGTGAGCACCCGCCGGGCGTGTCGGTGCACCGCCACCGCCGGAGTACCGCTGATCAGGCGGATGCCACGCTCCCGGTACCAGCTTGGCGGGTGGGTGATGACGGTGTGCTCGTCGGTATCGCCGGCCAGCAGCGGCGACAGCATCACCCGGTTGTAGCTGCCACCCGGTTCCTCGCCGACCACGGTGATCCGGTAACGCTCCGGCGCCAGGCGCAACAGTTCTTCGAGCAGACGCGCTGTGGCCATGCCGTTGCCGACCACGACCAGCCGCCGGACACCCCCTTCGTCGTTGAGCATGGCGTCAGCCTCCCGCCAGCGCCGGCCCGGCCAGCTCCACCTGGCCTCGGCTCAGGCGCACCGGATACACCGCCAGGCGGACCTCGCCGTCCTCCAGACATTCGCCGGTATCCAGACAGAAGTGCTGCTTGTAGATCGGCGAAGCCACCACCCGGCGCCCTTGCAGCGAGCCGAGCAGGCCCCGCGCCAGCACATTGGCGCGGCTGAACGGGTCGTGGTTATCGAGGGCAAACAGACCGTCGTCGCGGGTCCGGAACAACGCTATCTGACGACCATCGAGACGGACGCCGACGCCGGTTTCCGGGGTGATGTCCTCAAGGCGGCACACCGGGTGCCAGTAGCTGCTGTGTTGAGCTTGCATGCCATTTCTCCGTGAGTTACTGAACTGATTCCACAAGCCGGATGCGTTCGTGCGGGTAAGCCGGACGGCGCTGGCCGCGCTCGCGCACATAGGCGAGGCTGTCGTCCGGCGACGGATCGTTGACGAAATGCCGGAAGCGTTTGAGTTTCTCCGGGTCGTCCAGCGTGGCTTTCCATTCGCACTGGTAGGTATCGACGATGTGCGCCATCTGGCTGTCCAGCTCCGCCGCCAGGCCAAGACTGTCGTCGAGGATCACCTCGCGCAGGTAATCGAGGCCGCCTTGCAGGCTCTCCCGCCACACGCTGGTGCGTTGCAGCCGGTCGGCGGTGCGAATGTAGAACATCAGAAAACGGTCGATGGTGCGGATCAGTTGCTGATCGTCCAGATCGGCGGCCAGCAGTTCCGCGTGGCGCGGGCGCATGCCGCCATTGCCGCACACATAAAGGTTCCAGCCCTTCTCGGTGGCGATCACGCCGACATCCTTGCCCTGCGCCTCCGCACATTCGCGGGTGCAGCCGCTGACGCCGAGCTTGATCTTGTGCGGGCTGCGCAGGCCGCGATAGCGGTTCTCCAGAAGGATTGCCATGGCCACCGAATCCTGCACGCCATAGCGGCACCAGGTGGAGCCGACGCAGGATTTCACCGTGCGCATGGACTTGCCATAGGCATGGCCGGACTCGAAACCGGCGTCCACCAGCTCGCGCCAGATAGCCGGCAACTGATCGACACGGGCGCCGAACAGGTCAACGCGCTGGCCACCGGTGATCTTGGTATAGAGGTCGTACTTCTTCGCCACCTCACCGAGCACGATCAGCTTGTCCGGCGTGATCTCGCCACCGGGCACACGCGGCACCACCGAATAGCTGCCATCGCGCTGCATGTTGGCCATGAAGTAGTCGTTGGTATCCTGCAAACCGGCCAGCTCCGGCTCCAGTACGTGATCGTTCCAGCAGGACGCCAGGATCGACGCCACCGCCGGCTTGCAGATATCACAGCCGTGACCTTCACCGTGCCGCGCCAGCAGATCAGCAAAGCTCCTGAGGCGCTTCACCCGCACCAGGTGATACAGCTCCTGACGGGAATGGGCGAAGTGCTCGCAAAGATGGTTGCTCACCTCCAGCCCGCGTTTTTCCAGCTCGCTGTCCAGTACCTGCTTGACCAGCGCCGCGCAGCCGCCACAGGTGGTCCCGGCCCGGGTCCGTGCCTTGAGGTCGGCAATGCTGTGGCAGCCCTGCTCTATGGCGCTGCACAGGTCGCCCTTGGAAACGTTGTTGCAGGAACAGATCTGTGCACTTGCCGGCAGCGCATCGGCGCCCAGCAGCGGCGCCCCGGAAGCCGCCGGCGCCACCAGGGCCGCAGCGTCGCCGGGCAACTTCATGCTGTTCAGACACAACTGCAACAGCGTGCCGTAATCGGCGGTGTCGCCCACCAGCACCGCACCCAGCAGCTTGTCGCCGCTCTCGCTGACCACCGCCTTCTTGTAGACGCCCGCGCGCTGGTCCATGAACACCGTGCTGCGCGCTCCGGCGGTGACGGCGTGGGCATCACCGATGGACGCCACATCCACGCCCATCAATTTCAGTTTGGTGCTCATGTCCGCGCCCTGGAACGCCGCGCCATCGTCACCGCACAGATGTCCGGCCGCCGCCTCTGCCATCTGATAACCCGGCGCCACCAGCCCGAACAGCCGCCCGCACCACAACGCCACCTCGCCGATGGCATAAATGTCGTCATCCCCGGTGCGGCAGTGATCGTCCACCACTACTCCACCACGCTCACCCACGGCCAGACCGCATTCACGCGCCAGGGCATCCTCGGGGCGAATGCCGGCGGAAAACACGATCAGATCGGTTTCCAGAAAGGCGTCATCGGCAAATACCATGCGGTGCGCGTGTTGCGCTCCATCGACGATGGCCCGCGTGCCGGTGCCCGTATGCACGCCAACCCCCAGTTCACGGATCTTGTCACCCAGCAACGCCCCGCCGGCCTCGTCCACCTGCGCCGCCATCAGGCGCGGCGCGAACTCCACCACATGGGTTTCCAGTTCGAGATCGTGCAGCGCCTTGGCCGCTTCCAGCCCCAGCAGCCCGCCGCCCACCACCGCGCCTACACGGGCCTTTTCAGCGGCGCCGATGATGGCATCCAGATCCTCAATGGTGCGGTAGACGAAACAGCCGGGGCGATCATGGCCGGGAATCGGCGGCACGAAGGGAAAGGAGCCGGTGGCCAGCACCAGCTTATGGTAGGCGTAACTGCGGCTTTCTCCGGCAGTTACCGCGGTAACGGTTTTGGCGGCACGATCGATGGCGATGGCGCGGGTATTCAACTCCAGCTTGATGCCGTGCTCGGCCAGAAAACCTTCCGGCAACAGCGACAACGCCGCCGCATCCCGCTCCTTGAAATAGCGGGTCAGGCCGACCCGGTCATAGGCCGGGCGCGGCTCGCCGCACAGCACCGTGACCTCGAAAGCCTCCAGCCCGCCACGGGCAACCAGGGCTTCCAGAAAACGCTGCCCTACCATGCCGTGGCCGATCAACAGCAGCTTCTGTTTGCAACGGATCATCTTGGCCTTGCTCCTTTGGCGATGGGTTATCGCTTGTAAAGCAAGAGCCGTGCCATTTTTTCGACTGGGCTTTTTATGGGGTTTCTTATGACTTGTTTGAGCAACCTGGCGCATTGCTGCCCTGTTGCCGGGCGTTGTGCCCGGCTTTGAGGCTTGGTGCTCTCGAACCGTGCGTCCCCAAGCCAGGGCCTGCCGGGACACGCCGTGAACCCATCCCTGGGGGCTCGTTTCAGACATCCCTGTCTTCAACGGTCCCGGCAGGCCCTGGCTTGGGGACACACTCACTTCAGTGCGTATTTGCTGTTTTTACCGACCGGATGGTAAAACATTGAATCCCGCTCGAAGCGGAGCCGCACAGAGACTCGAAGCGGAAGGAAGTGAAGTACGCACCAAAGGGAGTGCGTTCCCCGGACAGGGCTTTCCAGGACCGTTGAAGACAAGGATGTCTGAAACGAGCCCCCAGGGACGGGTTCACGGCGTGTCCTGGAAAGCCCTGTCCGGGGAACGCACGGTTTCCGTGCACCAAGCACCAAGCACCAAGCACTTGAATCAGAGACGCCCCAACTCGAAAGTCTCCCCCGCACTGTGGATCACCAACCGGCTCCCGGCGTCGTCCTCCTCCTGACGCCCCCAATCCACCAACTGATAAAAAACACTGCGCGAAATCAGTGCATGCAGATTGTCACGCACCAACACATAAGGGCTCGGCTCACCACTGCGCGCATCCGTCACCACATGCACCGGATGCTCGGCACCCGCCACCACATGGCTGTCCACATTGGTCAGAAACACCAGCTTGTCATCCACCCGTTCAACACCGATGGCCACGAAAGGCGCATCCTCCACCTGAATACGCAGCTTCTCCACCGGCGTGATCAGGAAATAATCATCGCCCTCACGTAACAGGATGGTGGAAAACAACCGCACCATGCGCTGGCGCTCGATCGGCGAGCCCAGATAGAACCAGGTGCCGTCGCGGGCAATGCGCATGTCGATATCAGCGTGACGCTCAGGATGCCACCGGTGCACCGGCGGCAGGCCCTGCTGGTCCTGTTCCGCCTTCTCCAGCAACGCCAGCAGTTCTTCGGTCCTGGAAGTCATTTGTCACCCCGTCCTGGTCCACGTTGGTGCGCTCTCGTCTGTTGATGCACCACCTGTTGATACGGTTACCGGCCGCGCTGCCCGCGATTGCCCATGCGGATGCCGATCTCGACGAGGAAATCGAGGAAATCCTCCTTGTCGTCGATCAGCCGCTGATAGAACGGCGACTGCATCAGCGCCACCGCCCCGTGGGCCAGCGCCCAGGCGGAGCAGATATGGTAGATCGACGGCACCGGCTCCAGGGAGCCCTCATCGACGCGCGCCTGCACGATGCTGTTGAGGCGATCGAAGTTGGCCGCCCGAATCTGATGCAACTGCTCCACCAGCTCAGGGACGACATGATCCTTGATGACCTTGTTTTCAAGGCGGTCAAACAACTGATAGCGGGCCGGATCGCTGATGCGGAAGCGGAAGTACTCGCGTGCCAGCCGCTCCTTGTCGTCATGCTCGGAAATGCTGGCGAACAATTCTCCAAGATCCTCTTCATAACGCAGCATCAGCAGCAGGTAGATCTCGTTCTTGGTCTCGAAGTGCTTGTAGATGGTGCCTTTGCCGATTCCCACGCGGTCGGCGATCATTTCCACCGTTACCCGGTCTTCCCCCAGGTCCAGAAACAACTGCAAGGCAGCATCGAGAATCTGCTGCTCCCGCTGGCGGAATTCCTGCGCCTTGCGGGTGGCTTTTTCCAAATCTCCCATCGTGCTCTCCTCATCCACGGGCACACTTCACCCTTCGGCATTCACCCTCCGGCACACCGATGACTGCCCAGTCTACCATCTCGCCGCCATCTTTCAGGGAGGTAACCAAATAGTATCAGACCCGAAACAGGATGATAGTCGGACCAGGGCGGAACCATACCGACTACCTGGTCATCGACCGGACGCCGATAGTACTGTAAAATTGGTGCCGACCAGAATGCTAATTTTAGCGTCCCGATAACAGCATGATCGGGACAACTGCGTGACGATATGGCAATGCACTCTCAGCGACTCTACCAGCGACTCTGTGAACGGCTGCAACGCGGCCCGGAGAAAAGCGAGTGGCCGCTGGGCGATCCGGCCACCCAGCGTTCTCGGCTGCAACCGGGTGACGTGCTCCTGGTGAGTGGTGATAGCGCCCTGGACCGCCGGCTGAGAGGACTGACCGGCAGTCGCTTTTCCCGTGTCGCCCTGTATATCGGGCGCCCCCACAATGTGGCGGACCCGGCATTGCGCAGCCTGCTGGCGGATTACCTGCCCTGCGAGCCGGACACGCAACTGGTGCTGGACGCCTGTCTGGAGCGCGGGCTGCGGGTGCGGCATCTGACCCAGTTGGACGGCCTGTCTCTGCGCGTATGCCGCGCCCAGAACCTTTCCGAACAGGAACGCCAGGACGCCCTGCGTTTCGCCATCAGCCGCCTGAGCGCCGGCACCCGCTGCTCGTGGAGCGCGCTGCTGCTGCTGTGGCTGGTGCCCTGGCGATTGCTGGGCCGGCGTCGCGGGCGCCTGTTCAATCGCTGGGCCAACGATCTGCTGTGCGTGATTACCGGCTCGGTGATTGGCGAGGCCTTCGCCTTCATCCAGTATCCGGTGCACCCGCTGGTCAAGGAATCCAGCGCCGGCACCCGTCTGTTGCGCCTGCAGCCACGGGTGTTCCATGCGGCGGATTTCGACCAGTCCCCCTATTTCGACATCATCAAGATTCCCTACTTGCTGCCGTCCATCCCCAAGGGCTTCAATGCGACACCCTGGAAAGGCAACGCCGCCGCCCTTTCCGTGGAGCCGCCGCGCCATCTGTCGCTGGTCGATTGAGCCGTTTTTCGCCGCTGACGAAGCAAAATCGGACGCCACCAAAACGGCCGCGAACTTGCCATATCATCCCATAACAGGTATCCCTGCCTGAGTCCCGGGGACGCTTTCGGCATCGCGGGACGGTTTTTCGGGCTGGACGGGACCACCGCATGGATTCTTCTTCGCACGCCGGGCGCCACGCTTCTTCACGGCTGACCCGGTCGCTGAAACGTCATCGTCTCACCGTTGATGACGTCACCATCGTCGACAACAACTTACTGAAACGGGCCGTGGGGGCCGCCGCGCTGGGCAACGCCATGGAGTGGTTCGACTTCGGCGTCTACGGCTACCTGGCCGCCACCCTCGGCCAGGTTTTCTTCCCCTCGCAAAGTACCAGCGTGCAGTTGCTGTACAGTTTCGGCGCCTTCGCCGTCGCCTTTCTGGTGCGCCCCCTGGGCGGCGTGTTCTTCGGCCCGCTCGGTGACCGCGTGGGTCGCCAGAAGGTGCTGGCCGCCACCATGATCATGATGGCGCTGGGTACCTTCGCCATCGGGCTGATACCCAGCCACAGCAGCATCGGTATCTGGGCGCCGATACTGCTGCTGGTGGCGCGTCTGGTGCAGGGCTTCTCCACCGGCGGGGAATACGGCGGCGCCGCCACCTTCATCGCCGAATACGCCCCGGATCGCCGTCGCGGCTTCCTCGGCAGTTGGCTGGAAGTGGGCACCCTGGGCGGCTTCACGCTGGGCGCCGGGCTGGTCAACGGCCTCACCTGGGCGATCGGAGACGCCGGCATGCTGGAATGGGGCTGGCGCATTCCCTTCCTGATCGCCGGGCCGCTGGGTTTCATCGGCTTGTATCTGCGCTTGAAGCTGGAAGAGACGCCGGCTTTCCAGAAACAACTGGAAGAAAACGACGGCGAGCAGGAAACCAGTATCCGCGAACAGTTCGGCGACATCATTGCCCGCAACCTGAGCGCCATGCTGCTGTGTCTGGGGCTGGTGTTCATGCTCAACATCGCCGACTACATGCTGCTTTCCTACATGCCCACCTATCTCACCGCGACGCTGGGCTACAGCTCCACCTCCGGTCTGCTGGTGGTAGTGGTGGCGATGATCTGCATGATGTGCATCACCCCGCTGATGGGGCTGGTGTCGGATCGCATCGGCCGGCGCCCGGTGTGGATGGCAAGCTGCATCGGCTTCTTCTTTCTGTCGGTGCCCTGCTTCATGCTGATCGGCAGCGGCAGCCTGCTGAACGTGTTCCTCGGCATGCTGGTGCTGGGCATCCTGCTGGTGTGCCTGCTGAGCATCGTCGCATCGACTCTGCCGGCGCTGTTCCCCACCGCCATCCGCTACGGCGGCATGGCCATCGCCTACAACGTATCGACGTCGCTGTTTGGCGGTACCGCCCCACTGCTGGCCACCTGGCTGGTGGACAAGACCGGCAACCATTACATGCCGGCGTTTTATCTGATGCTGGCTTCGGTGGTCGGCTTCATCGCCATTTGCAAGGTCAGCGAGAGCGCCCGGCTACCGCTGGAAGGCTCCCCTCCAGCAGCGGAATCCCGCGCCGAGGCCCGGGAACTGGTGGCCGAATTTCACGAACGGCAGGAAGACAGCCCGCCACCCGGCCCGTAGCGACGGTCAATGCGAAAGGGCCGCCTCGCCATTGTGCGGCCCCGGTTGTATCACCTCTTTGGGCAGGAAGCTGTCCGCGTCCGCCGCGTGCCACCAGCTGGCGTAGGGGGTGGCGTCCGGATCGTCGAGCAAACTGTTCTCTTCCAGGAAAGGATAGATCTTGTCGAGCGATATCAGTTGCGTGCTTTCCGGGCGGTGCATCAGATGGTGCGGACGCAGTTCCCCGGGATGATCGAGCCCCGCCGCGGCGATCACTTCCGCCAGATGGTCCAGTGTGTTGCGGTGAAAGTTGGCCACTCTGGGGGCCTTGTCCGCCACCACCAGGCCACGCTGACGATTGGGATTCTGGGTGGCGACACCGGTCGGGCAGCGATCGGTATGGCATTTCTTGGTTTGCAGACAGCCCAGCGTGAGCATGAAAGCGCGCGCCGCGTTGCACCAGTCCGCGCCGATCGCCATGTTCATCGCCATGGTGTAGGCGCTGTACACCTTGCCGCTGGCGCCCAGCCGCACGTGCTTGCGCAGGCCGGTGCCCACCAGGGCATTGCGCACCAGCAGCAACCCTTCACGCAACGGCACGCCGATGTGATTGGAGAATTCCTCCGGTGCCGCGCCGGTGCCTCCTTCGGCGCCATCGACGACAATGAAATCCAGATAGATGCCGGTTTCCAGCATCGCCTTGCAAACCGCGAATACCTCCCAGGGATGGCCCACGCACAATTTGATGCCCACCGGTTTGCCGCCGGAATCACGGCGTAGCGAATCGGCCCACTCGATCATGCCCCGTGGCGAAGAGAAAGCCGTATGGTAGGAAGGTGAGACGCAATCCTGGGCCAGCGGGATCTTGCGTGTGGCGGCGATTTCCCGGGTCACCTTGGCCGCCGGCAGCACGCCGCCGTGGCCTGGTTTGGCGCCCTGGCTCAGCTTGATCTCGATCATCTTCACCTGATCGCGGGTAGCCTGCTCCTTGAACAGTTCGCGGTCGAAGCGGCCATCCTGGTCGCGGCAGCCGAAATAGCCACTGCCGATTTCCCAGACCAGATCACCACCGTGCTTGCGGTGGTACGGGCTGATGCCGCCCTCTCCGGTATCGTGGTAGAAGCCGCCGTTGCGCGCGCCAAGGTTGAGCGCCTCGATGGCCGGTGCACTGAGCGCGCCGAAACTCATCGCCGACACATTGAGCACCGAGGCCTGGTAGGGTTTGGAGCACTGCTCATTGCCGATGGTGACGCGGAAATTCGGATTCGGTTTTTCATGCGCCGCCATGGAATGGGTGAGCAACTGGTATTCGTTGTCGTAGACGTCCAGATCGGTACCGAAAGGTTTGGCGTCCATCACGTCCTTGGCGCGCTGATAGATCAGCGAGCGCATCTCGCGGCTGTACGGGTTCTGTTCCAGGTCGCTTTCGACGATGTACTGGCGCAGGAAAGGCCGTAGAAACTCGAAGGCCCAGCGAATGTGGCCCAGCAGCGGATAATTGCGCAGCAGCGTGTGGCGGGTTTGCAGCAAGTCGTAGAGTCCGCGCGCCGCCAGCAACACCAGCAGTACCGTCACCACCCACAACCAGATCCGTCCCGAGTAAAAGAACAAGGAGATCACGGCGATTACGGTCAAAACCCAAACCGCCAGTAGTGCGCCAAAACGTGCCAATCCGGAAGTGGAACCCGACATGTCTGTCCTCCTTGCCATGGATTTCTGTACCCGCCGAAGCCGGTGACTCTATCCAAGCTAATGGAAAGACCGCCGTTGTTCCAGGCCGCGCTTGTCGCGGCTTCTGTTCAATCAGTGGAGATCGCCCCCCGGCGAGGGTGTTTTCGCAACCGCTGATTGAGACTCCGGAATGTCGCGGTTGTTCCGCCGGCGCCGCCTGTTGCCGTTATCCGGCCTTGCTGAACAGGGCATAAAAATTGTCGCGGGTGACCCGCGCCAGCTCGGCCACGGAGACGCCTTTCAATTGCGCCACACACTCCGCCACTCTGGCCACATAGCGCGGCTCATTGGGCTTGCCCCGATACGGAATGGGCGCCAGCCAGGGAGAATCAGTCTCGATCAGCAGCCGTTCCAGCGGCAGTTGGCGTACCGTTTCCCGCAGTGCTTCGGCATTACGAAAAGTGACGATGCCGGAGATGGAAATATAAAAGCCCAGCTCCATGGCTTGCCGGGCCATATCCAGATCTTCGGTGAAACAGTGCAATACGCCGGCGACTTCGCCGCCGCCCTCGCGGCGCAGCAGGGCCAGCGTATCTTCCTTGGCGCCACGGGTATGGATCACCAGCGGCAGCCCGGTCAGGCGCGCGGCGCGGATATGCTCGATGAAACGGGCCGTCTGCCAGTCGTGATCGTCCCTGGCGTAGAAGTAATCCAGACCGGTTTCACCAATGGCCACCACTCTGGGGTGGGCCGCCAGGCGCGCCAGCTCTCCGGCGTCGGGCTCCCGTGATTCTCTGTAGAGGGGATGAACGCCCACGGTGGCGTGAATGTCCGGATGCTGTTCGGCCAGCTGACGAACGCGGGGAAAGGTTTCCAGATCCACGCCGATGCACAGCATGTGGGAAATTCCGTCCGCGCGAGTGGCTGCCAGCAATGCCTGGAAATCGCCGTCGTAGGCATCCAGGTCGAGACGATCCAGATGGCAGTGAGAATCCACCAACTCCAGTACGCTTTCAGTCATGAAACAGCTCATCTCCACAATGCATCGGGGAACGTCGGCCCAAGCAAACTTTCTCCGGGCGCTGACGGCGCGTGAAAATTACGGCAAAATCCCCCTCCAAACAACAATACGCACAACAGAATTCAACGAAAGCACAGAGAGAACGCCATGTCCATTTCCACTCGCAAACGCCTGTTTTGGGTCTGCGCCATCCTGCTGATCTGTCTGATCGCCCTTTGGGTGCCGCTCTACAACCGGATCGATCCCAAGCTCGCCGGCATTCCCTTCTTCTACTGGTTCCAGTTCTGCTGGGTGATCGTCAGCGCCGTCGTTACCTTCTTCGCCTACAAGGCCCGCATCTGACTCAAGGAGCCATCATGTCCGCTGCACTGTGGGTCTTCATCGGCCTGTTTGTTCTGGTTACCATCCTCGGTTTCGTCGCCGCCAACTGGCGCCGCGCCGATCTCAACCATCTCGACGAATGGGGGCTGGGCGGGCGCCGTTTCGGCACCGTCGTCACCTGGTTCCTGCTCGGCGGCGACCTCTATACCGCCTATACCTTCATCGCCGTACCGGCGATGGTGTTCGGCATGGGTGCCATCGGCTTTTTCGCCACGCCCTATACGCTGGTCGCTTTCTGCGTGGTGTTTCTGCTGTTCCCGCGCCTGTGGCGCATCTCCAAGCAGCAAGGCTACATCACCGGCAGCGATTTCGTGCGCGAACGCTACGCCAGCCCTACCCTGGCGCTGCTGGTGGCACTCACCGGCATCCTCGCCACCATGCCCTACATCGCCCTGCAACTGGTGGGCATCGAAGTGGTGATCGGCGCGCTGGGTCTGCACGGCGAATGGCCGCTGATCATCGCCTTCGCCATCCTCGCCGCCTACACCTATACCAGCGGCCTGCGCGCGCCGGCACTGGTGGCGGTGGTCAAGGATCTGCTGATCTACGTCACCATCATCGCCGCCGTGGTCGTCATTCCCTCGCACCTGGGCGGTTACGACAAGCTGTTCGCCAGCATCGAGCCCTCCAAACTGCTGCTCGACAGCAAGACCGCCGGCGCCTACGCCACCCTCGCTTTGGGGTCGGCACTGGCATTGTTCCTGTACCCCCACGCCTTCACCGGCCTGTTGAGCGCCAGCAGCGAGAACACCATCAAGCGCAACACGGCGTTGCTGCCGATCTACTCGCTGTTGCTGGCACTGATCTCCTTGCTCGGCTTCATGGCGGTGGTTTCCGGTGTGGCCGACAACCCGGCCTTCGCCGAAGGCTTCAAGCAGTTCGGCCCCAGCTACACCGTACCGGCCCTGTTTCTCAACTACTTCCCGGGCTGGTTCGTGGGCGTGGCCATGGCGGCCATCGCCATCGGCGCGCTGGTACCGGCGGCCATCATGTCGATCGCCGCCGCCAACCTGTTCACGCGCAATATCTACAAGGAATATCTCAAGCCGGGCGCCAGTCCCGCGGCGGAGGCCCGCATGGCGAAAAACATCTCGCTGGTGGTGAAACTGGGGGCGCTGGCCTTCATCCTGCTGCTGCCGCAGAAGTTCGCCATCCAGTTGCAGCTTCTGGGCGGCATCTGGATCATCCAGACACTGCCGTCACTGCTGGTCGGTCTTTATGTGAAACGACTGCACAAGAGTGCCCTGATCGCGGGCTGGCTGGCCGGCATGATAGCGGGCACGCTGATGGCCATGAGCCAGGGTTTCAGCGCCATCTATCCGCTGCATGTGTTCGGCCACACTTTCTCCGCCTATGCCGCCGTTTATGCGTTGATCGTCAATCTGCTGGTGGTGCTGGCACTGAACCTGGTGCTGCCGAAACAGCAGGACGCCAGGCCCGGTCTGCTCGACATCAAGCCGGAAGACGTGGTGAATTGATCGAAGCCGGGGAGCGGTGGCGACGCGGGTCAACGGATCAGCGACAGCAGCCACTGCTCCACCAGCAGTTCCTTGTTGGGGTTGGCGCCGGCCAGCAGGTTGCGATAGCCGGTCATCACCTGCTGGGTGCTACGCAGCAGCCGTGCCGGCGGCACGGAGGCGGCCAGTTGGCGCAGAACAGGCTCCACCTGCGGGTCGCTGACCGCCGTCGGCGGCGCCGGCGCATCGCCCAGCGCCGCCAGATGCGCCGCCCGCGCCAGCCAGCCGTACAACGCGGCGGCCATGACGCGAGGCTCGAAGCCGGTCAGCAGACGCGCGCCCTGGCTCGGCGATACCCGTCCCTGAGCCACCGCCAGCAACTCCGCTACCAACTGCTCACGGCGCACGAACCAGTCCGCGTCCTCCAGGCTCAGCGCCGCCAGAGGCGCGCCCCTGGCGGCGGCCAGCAAGGCGCTGGCGTGCTCGCCCACTTGCGGCTTCAGCCAGCTCAACGCGGCCTCCGTGGCCGGCAACGGCAGGCGCCGATGCTGGCAGCGGCTGCGGATGGTCGGCAACAACAGGCTCGGCTGATGGCTGACCAGCAGCAGCAGCAGACCATCTCCCGGTTCTTCCAGGGTTTTCAGCAAGGCGTTCTGGGCGTTCCGGTTGAGCGCCTCCGCGGGCGCGATCAGCGCCACCCTGGCGCCGCCGTGATGCGCGGTACGCGCACAGAATTCCACCAGCCGGCGCACCTGATCGATCTTGATCACATGACTGCCGGCCTCCGGTGACAGCGCATGATAATCAGGATGAGTGCCGGCGGTGCTGAGGTGACAGCCGTCGCACTCGCCGCAGGGCAGCCCGCCTACCGGCTGCGCGCAGAGCAGCAGTTGCGCGAAGGACTCCGCCAGCCGGAACTTGCCGATACCGGGAGCGCCGCTGAACAGCAAGGCATGGGGCAACCGTCCCTGCTGGAACTGTTGCAGACGCAAGCGCATCTCTTCCTGGTGCCAGGGACAGGGTGCCTGGATAGGAGCCTTCAGCGTCATGTTGAGAAAGCCTTCAGCGTCATATCCATGCCAGCATCTCCTGCAAATGATTTTCCAGTTGCCCGCGTACCGCCGCCGGATCAACGGCGGCATCAATGACCCGGAACCGTTCAGGCTCCGCCGCTGCCCGCTGCAAATAACAGGCGCGCACGCGCTCGAAGAATTCCAGCGCCTCCTTCTCGATGCGATCCGGCGTCGAGCGCTGGCTGGCGCGGGCCAGCCCTTGCGCCACCGGGACGTCGAACAGCAGCGTGCAATCCGGCGTCAGTCCTTTCAGGACCAGCGCCTCCAGGGCCGCCAGATCGGTGCTGTCGAGCCCGCGTCCGGCGCCCTGATAGGCCCAGGTGGCGTCGACAAAGCGATCACACAGCACCCAGTCGCCGCGCGCCAGGGCCGGCCTGATCAGCGCTTGCAAATGCTGGGCACGGGCGGCGAACACCAGCAGCAGTTCGGTGAGATCCGCCATCGCCTCACCCTCGGATGGCGCCAGCAGTACCTGGCGGATCCGCTCCGCCACCGGTGTACCGCCGGGCTCACGGGTCACCACCACGTTGATGCCGGCAGTGCCAAGTTGCTCGGCGAGCCAGGCCAGATTAGAGCTTTTGCCAGCCCCCTCGCCGCCTTCCAGGGTAATGAAGCGCCCGCTCATTGCCGCACCTCTTCGCCCGCGCCGCTACCCGCGGGAGGGCTGGCCGGTTCGGGGCTGGAACGGTAGTCGGCACGACGGTGAAGCTGGTATTCGCGCACCGCTTTGCGGTGGGCCGCGAAGGTCTTCGAGAATACATGGCTGCCGTCACCGCGAGCGACGAAATACAGGTCTTCCGTGTTGCTGGGATGCACGGCGGCCTCGATCGCCGCCTTGCCGGGCATGGCGATCGGCGTCGGTGGCAGGCCGACGATCCGGTAGGTGTTGTAAGGGGTCGTTCGTTGCAGGTCGGAGCGCCGCAAGTTGCCCGTGTAACTGTCTCCGAGGCCGTAAATCACGGTCGGGTCGGTTTGCAGGCGCATGCCCCGCCGCAGCCGGTTGACAAAAACACCGGCGATTTCTTCGCGCTCGTTCGGCTGCGCCGTTTCCTTCTCCACAATCGATGCCATGATCAGTGCCTGGTAGGGGCCGTCGTAGGGCAGATCCTTGTCACGGTCGGCCCAGGCAGCATCAAGGATTTTGCGCTGGTTTTCCAGTGCGCGACGCATCACTTCCAGATCGCTGGTGCCACGGGTGTAGAAATAGGTGTTGGGAGCGAACCAGCCCTCCGGCTGATAATCCGGCATGCCCAGCCGCGCCATGATCTGCTTGCCATCCAGGCCGTTGCTGTCGTGCTTGAGATCCTTGAGGCCGTCCAGACGTTGCCGCCACTCCCTGAAGGTCCAGCCATCCACCAGAGTGACACTGTGCTGCACCACCTCGCCGCGATCGATCTTGCCCAGCAGCGAGGCCAGTGAATCGCCGGGTTGCAACTGGTATTCGCCGACGAACATGTGCTGATCGACACCGGTGAAGGCCGCATACAGGCGCGCCGCCACGCGCCGCAAACCGGCTTTGGGAGAGGTTCCCAGCAAGCCGCGTTGTTGCAGGGAATGCATCACCGAGGCATAGCTGTCACCCGCTTCGACGATGACCAATTGCGGCTGCTGCAACGGCAGCGGGCGATGCAGGCAGCGCTTCACCCCGTACCCCGCCGCCACGGCAAGAAACAGGACGAGCACCACCAACAATCCGAACAGGCGAATTCCTCGACGCATTTACAAACTCTGCAGGTGTTGCTGGATTTGTCGTACTGGCGCCGGCACAGGCCAGACCCATTGCGCCAGTTTACGCACTGGCAGCACACCGACAACACTGTTGGCGAGAAAGACGCCGTCGGCCTGGCGCAAACGGGACAACGGCAGCATCTCGATGCGCGGCAGCAGACCCTGGCCGGCGGCATGCTGCAACAGCCAGGCGCGCGCCACTCCCGCCACGCCGGCCCGTTGCAGCGAGGGCGTCCACAGCACGTTGCCGAACACTGCGAACAGATTCATGGCGGTGGCCTCCACCGGCTGGCGGCGGGCATTCAGCAACAATCCTTCATGCCAGCCGTGCCGTTCCACCTCGGCGCGCGCCAGCACTTGCGGCAACCGGTTCAGATGCTTGAGGCCGGCCAGTGGATCATCGCCGAGCGGCGTATCACAAAGGCCGATATCCAGGCCCTCGTGGCGCAGGGAATCCGGCCATTGCGGGGCCGGCCCGAAACGGCCAATCAGAGTTGGTGAAGGCTGGGCGGGGGGCAGATAGCCACGGCCGCCCTGCCCTCTGGTAAGGATGAGTTTGGCCACTCCGGCCTGCCGCTGGCCACGCAGAGCGTCCTCAAGACAGCGCTCCACGGCGGCGGCCTCCAAAGGGATGCCGAGACGGGCAGCGCCGGCCAGCAAGCGCGCACGGTGCCGTGGCCACAGCGGCGCTCGCCCTCCGGCATCGACCCGCACCGTCTCGAACAGGCCGTCGCCGTAGGCAAGGCCGCGATCGCTGTCCGTCAGCCGCTGATTCACACTTTGCGGAAAATCAGCGTGCCGTTGGTGCCGCCAAAACCGAAGGAATTGGAGATGGCCACGTCGATGGTGCGCTGCTGGGCCTGATTGGCCACCAGGTTCAGATCGCAGCCTTCATCCGGGTTATCCAGGTTGATGGTCGGCGGGGCAACGGAATCGCGCATGGCCAGCAGCGTGAAGATGGCCTCCACGGCGCCGGCGGCACCGAGCAGATGGCCGACCATGGATTTGGTGGAACTCATCGCCAGCTTGTTCGCCTGCTCGCCGAAAACGCTCTTCACCGCGCGAATCTCGATGAGATCGCCGACCTTGGTCGAGGTGGCGTGGGCGTTGACGTAATCCACCACCGCCGGATCGATACCGGCATTGCGGAAAGCATTGCGCATGGACAGCGCCGCGCCGGCGCCGTCTTCGGACGGGGCCGTCATGTGATAGGCGTCGTCGCTGCGCCCGACGCCGCCCAGCTCACCGTAGCTGTGGGCGCCGCGCGCGCGCGCGGGTTCGTACGCGACCACCCCCGCGGCGCCGGCGCCGTCCGCCAGCACGAAACCATCGCGGTCGCGATCCCAGGGACGGCTGGCGCCCTGCGGGTCGTCATTGCGCGTGGACAATGCCCGGGCGGCGCCAAAGCCACCCATGCCCAGCGGCGTGGAGCCTTTCTCGGCGCCGCCGGCGATCATGATGTCGGCATTGTCGAGCTGGATCTGCTGGGCGGCGAAACCGATGTTGTGGGTGCCCGAGGTGCAAGCGGTGACCGTGGCGAAATTGGGCCCTTTCAGCCCGTACAGGATCGCCAGGTTGCCGGAAATCATGTTGATGATGGTGCTCGGTACGAAGAACGGCGACAGCTTGCGCGGGCCGCCTTCCAGCAGCTTGCGGTGGTTCTCTTCGATGTTGGTCAGGCCGCCGATGCCGGAGCCGAACGCGGCCCCCATGCGCTCGCCGTCCTCGCTGTCCATTTCCAGCCCGGAATCCCCTATCGCCTGGATCGCCGCGACCATGCCGTACTGGACGAACAGGTCCATCTTGCGGGCGTCCTTGCTGCTGAGATAAGGCGAGAGATCGAATTCCGGCACCAGTCCGGCAAAGCGGGTACCAAAGCCTTCGGTATCGAAATGGTCGATGGCGCGGATACCGCTGCGCCCGGCTTTGATGCCTTCCCAGGTGCTGGCCACGTCAGCGCCCAGCGGGCTCAACATGCCAAGACCGGTGATAACTACACGACGTCGTGTCACCTGTATTCCCTCCCGAGTTCAGGAACCGCAAAGCAAAAGCCGATGCCGGGCGATCAGGCGTCCGCCAGCTCGAAGTGGCAAAAAAAACCGCAAGCCCGAAGAGCCTGCGGTCTTTTTATACGGTTCTGCGTTGGCTGCGACCGCGAATTAGCTGTGAGACTTGATGTAGTCCACGGCAGCTTGAACGGTGCTGATCTTCTCGGCTTCCTCATCCGGGATTTCGGTCTCGAACTCTTCTTCGAGGGCCATTACCAGCTCAACGGTATCCAGGGAATCCGCACCCAGGTCTTCAACAAAGGAAGCCTCGGACTTGACATCTTCGGGTTTGACGCCGAGTTGCTCAACGATGATCTTCTGGACCCGTTCTTCGATGCTGCTCATGATCTTATTACTCTCCTGTTGATGGTGTGCAAGCACCTATGAGCGGCTATTCTATGGGAACGCCGTTCGCGCATGCAAGCGGCTACCGCGGTCATAGGTTTCAAATGTTTACGATGGACGGCTGAATCCTCCGCCCTCACTCGTCCTCGACAGGTCAGCCGGTGAACATGCCACCGTTGACGTGCACTGTTGTACCGGTCACGTAGGCGCCGCCGTCGCTGGCCAGCCAGGCCACCGCGCTGGCCACTTCCGCCGGCGTGCCCAAGCGCCCCAGCGGGATTTCGCCCAGCAGAGCGTCACGCTGGCTTTCCGGTAATGCATCCGTCATGTCGGTGCGGATGAAACCCGGCGCCACCGAATTGACAGTAATGTTGCGCGAACCCAGTTCCCTGGCCAGGGCGCGGGTAAACCCTTCCACGCCACCTTTGGCGGCGGCGTAATTGGCCTGCCCGGCGTTGCCCATGGTGCCCACCACGGAACTGATGTTGATGATCCGGCCCCAGCGGGCCTTGGTCATGCCCTTCAGGCAGGCCTTGGAAACCCGGTACAGGGAATTCAGGTTGGTGTTGATGACGTCCTGCCATTCATCGGCCTTCATCCGCAGCATGATGTTGTCGCGGGTGATGCCGGCGTTGTTGACCAGCACCAGAGGGGCGCCCTGCTCGGCGATCACCGCCTTGAGGGTGTCCTCCACGGATTGATCGTCGGCCACGTTCAACACCACGCCGCTGCCGTTCGCACCCAGGTGCTCGCTGATGCTGCGGGCGCCGGCTTCACTGGTGGCGGTGCCGACCACGAAGAAACCGTCGGCGGCCAGTTGCTCGGCAATGGCGCGGCCGATGCCCCGAGTGGCGCCGGTCACCAGCGCCACTTTCTTGTCTTCACTCATCCTTTTTCCTCACCCAACGCGGTCATTCCCCGCTCAGTGCCGCCTCAAAAGCCGCGCCGCTCTCCAGCGGCCGGGCCGCCAGGGAGCGGTCGATACGCTTGGCCAGACCACACAATACCTTGCCAGGCCCGCATTCATAAAGCGTTTCCACGCCCTCGGCGGCCAGTGCCTGCACGGTTTCCACCCAGCGTACCGGAGAATGCAGTTGCCGCACCAGCGCATCACGGATGCGTTCTGGATCGCTTTCCCGGGCCACGTCCACATTGTTGATCACCGGCAGCTCCGGCGCATGAAAGCGCACGTTCTGCAGCTCCTCGGACAGTTTTTCCGCCGCCGGCAGCATCAGCGCACAGTGCGACGGCACGCTCACCGGCAAGCCGAGGGCGCGTTTGGCGCCGGCATTCTTGCAGGCTTCGATGGCGCGCTCAACCGCTGCGCTGCCGCCGGCGATGACCACCTGTCCGGGAGCATTGAAATTGACCGCCTCGACCACCCCATCACCCGCCGCCGTGGCGCAGGCTTCACGGACCTGATCGTCATCCAGACCGAGGATCGCCGCCATGCCGCCCTCGCCTTCGGCCACCGCGGACTGCATCAGCCGGCCACGGCTGCGCACCAGCCGTACCGCGTCACCCAGAGACAGCACCCCGGCACAGGCCAGCGCGGTGTATTCGCCAAGACTGTGGCCGGCCAGCAGCGCCGGTCGCGCGCCGCCGCTCTGTTCCCACAGTTTCCACAGCGCCACGCCGGCGGTGAGCAGCAACGGCTGGGTGTTTTCGGTGCGGTTCAGCTCGGCATCCGGCCCGTTTTGCGCCAGCGCCCAGAGATCCAGGTCGAGAGCGCCGGAGGCTTCCTGGAAAGCCTGGCGTACCGGTGTCTGTTCGGCGAAATCAGCCAGCATACCCAGGCTCTGGGAGCCCTGACCGGGAAACACGAAAGCGGTTTTCGACATGCGTTGTCCTCATTGGTGTCTGCTGGGGAAAGCGCGCAGTATGCCCTCAAGCCCAGGCAAAGTCCGCCCACCCGTGCAACAAATTATGAATGACCGGCCAGCCATCGTCATGTGGCCAGGCCGCTTACGACACCGCCTGGGCGGCAGGCGCCAGGGCGTCGCGGATCAGCGCCGGCACATTGCGGCGCGCTTCCAGCAAGGCCACTTCCAGGGCGCAGGCAAAGCCATTGACGCTGGTGCCGCCGTGGCTTTTCACCACCACGCCATCGAGCCCCACCAGGCTGGCGCCGTTGTAGCCGTCCGGGTCCATGCGCTTTTTCAGGCCGCCCAGCAGCGGCAGCGCGAACAGGCCGCTGAGCAGCCGCAGCGGAGAACGGCGGGTTTCCTCGCGGATCATGCCAGCGATCATCTTGGCCACGCCTTCCATGGTTTTCAGCGACACATTGCCGACAAACCCGTCGCAGACCACCACATCCACCTCGCCAAGGAAGATGCCGTTGCCCTCCACGAAACCGACATAATTGAGATCCGCGGCCTGGTGCAGCAGCGCCGCCGCTTCCTTGATCTGTTCGTTGCCCTTGATGTCTTCCTCGCCGATGTTCAGCAACGCCACCTTCGGCGTCTTGTTGCCGTCCACGGCGCGCACCACGGCCTGCCCCATCATCGCGAACTGCAACAGATGGCTGGCGCCGGAATCCACATTGGCGCCCAGATCGAGCATGTGACAATGCCCCGTGGCGGTGGGAATGGCGGTGCAGATGGCGGGGCGGTCCACCCCCGGCAGGGTTTTCAGCACGAAGCGGCTGATGGCCATCAACGCCCCGGTGTTGCCGGCGCTGACCGCCGCCTGGGCGTGCCCTTCCTTGAGCTGGTTGATGGCCACCCGCATTGACGAGTCTTTCTTGTTGCGCAGGGCCACGGCCACGGAATCGTCCATGGTCACCACCTGCGAAGCGGCTACCACGGTGACACGCTCATGCCCGCGCAGCCCTTCCTTGCCGAGCGCCAGTGCCAGCGCGTCCGGATCACCGACCAGCAATACCCGAAGGTCGGAGTGGCGCGCCAGTACCCGTGCCACGGCGGGCACGGTTATCTGCAAACCGTGGTCGCCGCCCATGGCGTCCACGGCCAATGTCACAACCGCTGACATGGCAAATCATCCTGGTTGACGAAAGCGCGTTCATGATACGGGCGGCGAACCGCGGCTGTGAATATTCCATATGCAAACAAGGAAACGGGAGCCACCAAGGCTCCCGTCACATACAGAAGACCGCTCATGTTCGCGCCGCTATTGCCGGTGGCGAACTGAATGATACGGAGCGACTTATTCGTCGTCGTTATCCGTGTCGTCGGTGCGGATCACCTGACGGCCACGATACATGCCGTCCGGAGAGATGTGGTGGCGGCGATGCACTTCGCCGGTGTTGGAATCTTCGCTGATGGCGGCGGCGGTCAGGGCATCGTGGGAACGACGCATGCCGCGCTTGGAACGGGTTTTGCGATTCTGTTGAACAGCCATTTCATGCTCCTCGGCGTGTTACTTGCGGCGGCCTTTCAAGTCGGCCAGCACGGCAAACGGATTATCCGCATTGGTGCCCGCATCCGGCTCGCCGGACTGATTCGGCAGTGAATGCGGGCATTGATCATGCAAAGCCACCAGCGGCATGGCCAGCAGCAGTTCTTCTTCCACCAGATCGGCCAGCGGCAGGCGATCGTCACGGGCCAGCAACGGGTCCAGATCGGACGGCAAGGCCTTGGCCTGCTCCTCGCTCCACACCAGCACCAGATCCACCGTGGCGCGGATGTCCTGCTCTACCGGCTCCAGGCAACGTTGGCACACCAGCAGAAGCCGGGTTTCGATGCACCCCTGGAGCCGCCGCCGGCCGTCATCATCGCGGCGAAAAGCCAGCGCCACCCGGACCGGACGGTCCAGGCTTTCGCGATACTCCCGCAGCCGTGGAAAATCCTCGACCCGGGCTTCGCCTTCGATGACCCGTTCCTGGTCGGAAAATTTCCGCAAATCCAGGTACGGCAGCAATTGCCCTGAAAACATAAGCGCGCAATTCTAGGCGCGGGCCGGTTCCGTGTCAAAGTGAAAATGGCCCCGAAAGCGCCTCTCCAGACGGGAATTTCCGTGCATTGCCCCGGCTCCGCCGGTACACTTTGCGCCGCCCTGAAACCGCCGGCAACCACCGACCCCGGAAACCACCGACACGGAGTGCGCCATGAGCAGCGAAGCGTCCCCCCTGCCCCTGATACTGGCCTCTTCTTCGCCGTTTCGCCGGGAGCTGCTCGGGCGCCTCGGCCTGCACTTCGATCATCTCAGCCCGGACATCGACGAAACGCCCCAGCCCGGCGAATCACCCTCGGAACTGGTGCTGCGGCTGGCCCGGCAGAAGGCGCTCAAGGCCGCCGAGAGCCACACCGGGGCACTGATCATCGGTTCGGACCAGGTGGCCCTGCTGGACGGCAACATCGCCGGCAAGCCCGGCAATCGTAGCAACGCCATCGCGCAACTGCGCCAGGCCAGCGGTCGCACGGTGACTTTTCTCACCGGCCTGTGCCTGTACAACAGCCACAGCGGCCGCCATCAGAGTGGCTGCGAACCCTTCCAGGTGCACTTTCGTACACTCGGCGATGACGCCATCGAACGCTACGTGGACGCCGAGCAACCGTTCAACTGCGCCGGCAGCTTCAAATCCGAAGGATTGGGCATCACGCTGTTCAAAAGCCTGCAAGGCCGCGACCCCAACGCCCTGATCGGTCTGCCGCTGATCATGCTGACCGACTTCCTCCGTGCCGAAGGAGTACCGTTGCCCTGAAAGCGCTGCGGCCCTGAAAGAGTGAGTGCCGCTGCCCTGATAGCGGCAGGCGTTCAGCGCAGCGCCGGCACCGCCGCGTTCAGCCCCAGCGCATGGCTGACGCCAGCGCCCACCGAGGTCCCGAACTGCTTCAGCAGGCGGTCCACCGTCGACTCGCTGACGGTGTAGTCCACCAGCTTGTCGACGCCGACCACGTCGCGCGCCACCTGATCCGGGCTCTTGAGGCCATCAATCAGCCCCAGTTGCAGCGCCCGCTGCCCGGTCCAGAACAGACCGGAGAACAACTCCGGATGACCGGCGATTTTCAAGCGCTTGCCGCGCCCCTGCTTGACGGCATCGATGAACTGCTGGTGCACTTCATCCAGCATGTGCTGCACGTACTGGCGGTCCTGCGGGCGCACCGGAGCGAACGGGTCGAGCATGTCCTTGTTGTCGCCCGCCGTGTACACACGACGCTCCACACCGAGCTTTTCAGCGGCCTTTTCCAGCCCGAAGCCGGCCATGATGACGCCGATCGAGCCGACGATGCTGGCCGGGGCGGCGTAAATGTCGTCCGCCGCGGAGGCTATATAATAGGCACCGGACGCCCCCACGTCGGTGATCACCGCATAGACTTTCTTGTCCGGGTACTGCTTGCGCAGCCGGCGAATCTCGTTATAGACGTAGTCGGCCTGCACCGGCGAGCCACCGGGGCTGTTGATGCGCAGCATCACCGCCTTGGCGTTCGGCGCGCTGAAGGCGTCGCGCAGGCTGGCGATCAGCAATTGCGCGTTGGCCGGCTTGTCTGCGGCAATTTCACCGGTGACATCCACCACCGCCACATGGGGCCCGGTGGCCCCGATGCTGTCGCCGGACTGCTCCGAAAACACCAGCCCCAGCACCAGAAACAGGTAAATCAGCACCAGCGCCTTGAAGAAAATGCCCCAGCGGCGACGGCGGCGCTGCTCCAGCTGGGCTTCGCCGAGCAGCTTCTCGATCAGTTGCCACTCGCGGGCGGACGGCCCGGCGCTGTTCCCGGAACCCGTGGAAATCTCACCATTGTCGTTCACCTGCCGTCTCCCTGGTTTGTGAGTGTTATCTGTTGGCGCCACTTTTTTGCGGGGATTGATGCCCAGCCTTGCCCGGTGCGGAACGCAGTGCCGCCAGAATCGCCTCGAAGTCGTCATCAAGCGGCGCCGTCACCGAAATCGTCTCGCCGCTGTCGGGATGGCGCAGGCGCAAGCTGCGCGCATGCAGGCAAAGACGGCGCACGCCGATGGGCTGCAACGTGGCGTCGCCCTGCTCGTTTCCGTACTTGTCATCGCCCAGCAGCGGAAAACCGCCGAACTGGCTGTGCACACGAATCTGATGGGTACGCCCGGTGCCCAGCCTGGCTTCCAGCAAGGCGCTGTCGCCAAGCCGCTCCAGCAAGCGGAAATCAGTCACCGACGGCTTGCCGTCACGGGACACCCGCACGATGCGCTCATTGCCCTGCATCAGTTTCAGCAGCGGCGCTTCGATACGCCGCTCGGCGCCCTTGAACCCCCGGCAGATCAGCCAGTAGCGCTTGTCCACGCCACCATTCTGCATGAGCTTCTGCAAACGCCGCAGGAAACCGCGATGGCGCGCCACCATGATGCAGCCGCTGGTGTCGCGATCCAGCCGGTGCACCAGCTCCAGTTGCGTCTCTTCGGGATAAAGCACCCGCAGCGCCTCGATCAGCCCGAGACTGACACCGCTGCCGCCATGCACCGCCAGCCCCGCCGGCTTGTTGAAGATGAACAGGCGCGGGTCCTCGTACAGCAGCGAGCGGGACAGCCGCTCGGCCAGGCTGGCGCTGACCACCGGCGGCTCCGGCGATTCCGCGGTACGCACCGGCGGGATACGCAGCACATCGCTGGCCGCCAGCCGGGTGGTCTGCTTGGCGCGTTTCTTGTTCACCCGCACCTCGCCGGAACGGATGAGCCGGTAGATACGCGAGCGTGGCACCCCTTTCAGGTGAGTGATCAGGTAATTGTCGAGGCGCTGACCATCGTGACCCTCGTCGATGGTAACGAAGGTCACGCGGCTGGAAGTGGGGGTATCGGACATGCGGCGATTCTAGCCAAGGCGCCGCGATCACGCCACCGTCAGGCGACCGTTCAGGCGCCCGCCGCTTCCGTTTCCTCGTCGGTGATGCGCGCCCGCGGCAAGCCGCTGCGCACGCCCCAGTGGTAGGCCACCAGCGCCATGGCGATTACCAGAATGCTGTCCAGCGGCGCCGGGATCACGCCCAGGCCACCGTAGGTACCCAGCCAGGACAGCACGCCCAGGGCGATGTAATAGGCGATCAGCCACCAGCCGGCGCGCAGGTCTTCCGCAAGGGTGCCTTTGCCGCGCGCCACCAGCAGATAAACCACACCGGCCGCCAGAATCAGCACCAGCAGCAGCTGATTGACCTGCCAGCCGCACCAGTAGGCAATGAAAGTAGCGGCAATGAAAGCCAGCGGGCCGATCACGGACAACCCCCTGAGACGGAACGGGCGCGGCAGATCGGCGGCGCTGAAACGGAAGGTCCCGGCGCTCACCGGTCCCACCATGTAAGTCAGCACGAAGGCGGAAGTGACCGCCTTCACCAGACCGCTCCACATCTGGAACTGGTCCGGGAGCGTCCAGGCGATCGACAGCGCCAGCGACAGCCACAAAGCACCGCGCGGCACCCCGGTGCGCGGGTCCAGGCGCTGGAAAATATTGAACAAATGGCCGTTGCGGGCCCAGGCGAACAGCACGCGGGCGGCGCCCGAAAGGAAAATGTTGCCGGTACCGGCGGGAGAAATGGCCGCGTCCAGCAGAACGATGTTCAGCAACCAGGCCAGCCCCAGGATCTTGGCCAGATCCGCATAAGGGGACTTCAGCAGGTCGCCGGTGGCCAGCCCGCCCCAGCCGTGATCGGCGAGCATCTGATGCGGCACCGCGCCGACGAAAGCAAACTGCAACAGCAGATACACCACCAGGCTGATCAACACCGAATAAATGATCGCCAGCGGCACGTCGCGCTGCGGATGCTTCGCCTCGCTGGCGAAATCCACCGCCTGCCGGAAACCCAGCAGCGAAAACACCACACCGGCGCCGGCCACCGCCTGAAACACCCCATGCGCGCCACCCGGACTGGCCGCCACGCTCAGGTTGCGGGTATCAAAAAACGTCAACAGACAGACCACCACCAGCAAGGGCACGACGAACTTGAACAGCGTCAGCAGGCTGTTGAACTTGCCGAAGACGTTGACACTCCAGTAATTGATCAGGAAGAACAGCACCAGCAAGGCAATCTGCACCGCGAACCCCAGCAGCGTCGGGCTACCGTCGGCATGCCCCAGCTCCGGCCACCAGTAATGGGCATATTGCCGCACCGCTTCCACCTCGACGGCGGTGACGCTGGTATAGGCCAGCAGCGCGGCGAAACCGATCATGAATCCCACCAGCGAACCGTGCGAGTAGTCGGGATAGCGAACGAAGCCGCCGGCACGGGGCAAGGCCGCGCTCAACTCCGCATACACCAGGCCGATCAGAATGATCACCACCGAACCCAGCAGCCACGACATCCAGGCGTGAGGCCCGGCGATGGCGGCGCTGTCGCGGGCGGCATACAGCCAGCCCGAGCCGATCATGCTGCCCACCCCCAGCAGGGTAAGGTCGAGCAGGCTCAATGATTTTCTGAAACTTCCCTGGGCCATGCGCATCCTCCTCGTACGAACCCCATTGAGTGAATATTGTCACGGATGCCGCGAGAATATCCCAACTGATTGATTCAGTTACAGTTTTGCTGCTATGATGTGATTTCGGCCGAGGCTGGCCAACGGCGACGCGCAGCGACCATTCGCCGTCAGTTCGACATGTACCCGCCAGCCTGCCGAACAGTTACGAGGGCCCAACGGCCCAGATACTGCATCAATCGCCGCCGGCATACCGGCCGCGGCGGACCGACAACCAATGATTGGCGGTCTGCGAAGCAGGTCGAAGATGATCCAGGCCGACGACGGCAGTCGCAGGCCCGACACAGAGTACGGTTGATTCGATACAGCAAACCAAGCCCCCGGCGCGCTGAACCTTTCCGCTACAAGCGGTGGCGCGTGGGCAGACTGGTAGCAGCGGTGGCCAACACCGCTCCCTCCTGGCTGGTTTGACCGACTCTGAACGGGCTGGCACCCGAGCGGTGGCCTGAATGGTGTACAGACTGAAATTATCCGTCCCGACGCCGATTACGCGCCGGGCACAACGCCAAGCAGCACCTTTCGGGTAATCACCCGAGCGCCCCGCCAGCGATCCGTTGTCAGAGATTCGCCAGGCGAAAGTGGGCGGTTGCAGAAGACCGGAAGAAAAGCGTCAAGGACAGGCTATTTCCGCCCACCGAAACGCCCGACACCCGATCAGCAGCTTACCCCATGGCCGGCCACTGCTGGCGTTACGGACGCAAGTCTGTTCCCTGTATTGAAACTGACCCTTCGCATGCCGCCACAAAAAATTTGTGGTAGCCAAATGAAACGTATGTTGATCAACGCCGCCCACCCTGAAGAGGTTCGGGTGGCTTTGGTGGATGGCCAGAGACTTTACGATCTGGACATCGAGCACCGTTCCCGCGTGCAGAAAAAAGCCAACATCTACAAAGGCAAAGTCACTCGCGTCGAGCCTTCCTTGGAAGCCGCGTTCGTCGACTTCGGCGCCGAGCGCCACGGCTTTCTGCCGCTCAAGGAAATTTCCCGCCAATACTTCCAGAAAGACCCCAAGGACATTCAGGGCCGCATCAACATCAAGGATGTGATCCGCGAAGGTCAGGAAATGATCGTCCAGGTGGACAAGGAAGAACGTGGCAACAAGGGCGCCGCCCTAACCACCTTCATCAGCCTGGCCGGCCGTTACCTGGTGCTGATGCCCAACAACCCGCGCGCCGGCGGTATTTCCCGCCGCATCGAGGGCGAAGAGCGGCAACAGCTCAAGGAAGCGCTGAGCAAGCTGGAAATCCCCGGTGAAATGGGCGTCATCGTGCGCACCGCCGGCCTCGGCCGCAGCGCCGAGGAGTTGCAGTGGGACCTGAATTACCTGCTCAAGCTGTGGAACTCCATCGACGAGGCTTCCGGCACCCGCAAGGCGCCGTTCCTGATCTATCAGGAATCCAACGTCATCATTCGTGCCATCCGCGATTACCTGCGCAAGGATATCGGCGAAGTCCTGATCGACTCCCAGAAGGTCTACGACGAAGCCCAGGCGTTCGTGCAGCAGGTGATGACCGACTTCCAGCACAAGATCAAGCTGTACAGCGACGACACCCCGCTGTTCTCCCGCTATCAGATCGAATCGCAGATCGAGACGGCGTTCGAGCGTGAAGTGAAGCTGCCCTCCGGCGGCGCCATCGTCATCGACCCCACCGAAGCACTGGTTTCCATCGACATCAACTCGTCTCGCGCCACCAAGGGCGCGGACATCGAGGAAACCGCCCTGCAAACCAACCTGGAAGCAGCCGACGAAATCGCCCGGCAACTGCGCCTGCGCGACATTGGCGGGCTGATCGTGGTGGACTTCATCGACATGGGGCCGGCGCGCAATCAGCGTGAGGTGGAAAACCGCATGCGCGAAGCGCTGGAAGCCGACCGGGCGCGCATTCAGCTCGGCCGCATCTCCCGCTTCGGCCTGCTGGAGCTGTCCCGCCAGCGGCTGCGCCCCAGCCTCGGGGAAACCTCCAGCATCGTCTGCCCGCGTTGTGACGGCCTCGGCCGGATCCGCGACGTGCGCTCCCTGGCGCTGAGCATCCTGCGTCTGATCGAAGAAGAGGTGATGAAGGAGCGTACCGGCGAGATCCAGGCGCAGGTACCGGTCGCCGTGGCCACCTTCCTGCTCAACGAAAAGCGCCAGATCCTGCGCGAGATCGAAGCCGGCCACCATGTACGGGTGCTGATCATCCCCAACCCGCACCTGGAAACGCCGCATTTCCAGGTCGAGCGCATTCGTGAAGACCAGACCAAGACCCAGGTCAGCCACGAAGTGGAGCTGCTGCCCGCCCACCAGGAACAGAACGGCCTCGGCAACCAGGACAATGCACCCAAGCCCCAGGAACCCGCGGTCAAGGTAGTGGCGCCGGATACCGCGCCGCCGCCCCACAAACCCAAGCCGGCGGCCCCCGCCACGGCTCCGGCTCCCGCCACGGCCGCCGAGTCCGCGGCCCGTATCGGCGTTCTGACCCGCTTCTTCCAATGGCTGGCAAAACTGTTCGGCGCGGATGCAGAGCAGACCGAGTCTCGACCCGAGCACAATGCGCGCAACCGCAATGACGGTCGCAGCAAAGCCGGTAACGACCGCCGTGGCCGTGGCGGCAACGGCCAGCGTCGCCAGGACGAGCGCGGCCGCGCCGACAACAAGCGCAATGCCCGCAGCCGCGATGACAACCGTAGTGACAGTCGTGGCGATAACCGTGGCGACAGCCGCAACGACGGCAAGGCTGCCAGAAACAACCGCGACAATCGCGACGGCAACAACGAGCAGAACGACACCAGAAACGACAACGGCACGGGCAACCGCCGCACCCGCAACCGCCGTGGCGGACGTGGCCGCAACAACAACGCCGCGGATAACCCGCAAACCAGCAACGCCGCCAGCGGTGATCAGCAGCAGCAGGACAGCAAGGCCGACCATCGCGGCAAAGGCGACCGGAACGAACGGGCGCCACGCAAGGAAGGCCGTGACGAGGGCGCCAAAGCATCACGGCGCACCGAAGCCAAGGACGACCGCCCATTGAGAGAGCGTCAGCGCCCCGCCGAGGCGGCGGCGGTGCAATCAACGCAACAGTCACCGGCGCAGCAATCACGGGACCAGCAGGCAGCAGCGCAACAACCGGAAGCACAGCTTCGCCATGAGTCACAGACTGCCGCTTCCCAGGACGCCAGCACACCCGAGGAACAAAGCAGCACGCCACGCATGACTTCCGAGGACAACACCCCCGGACGTGATCAGGAGCACGGTGATAATCGTCACCCGAAAGCCAAGCTGGTACCCGCCGAGCCTACCGACACCGATGATGCGGAAGCCAACGGCAACCGACGACGCGGCGGCAGGCCTCCCCGTGGCCAACAGCAACACGGACAAACCGACCACACGGCCCAACCGGCCACGGAAGAGCGGAAGCCCGCTGCGCAGGTGACTCAACCGGAAGCCAGCCAGCCGCAAACCGCTCGCCCGGAAGGGACTGTCCCCACCAACCGGGAAACAGAGAGCCCTCAGCCTGGCGATGTGAAGAGCCCTCAGCAGAGCGAGGTAGAGAGCCATCAGCAGAGCGAGGTAGAGAGCCATCAGCCCAACGAAGCAAAAGACTCTCAGCCCGGCGAACCCAGCGCGGAGAAAGCCGCTCAGCCGCGTGAGTCGGAGAACCCTCAGCAAAACGCGATGGAAAGTCCTCAGCAAAGTGAGGTGAAGAGCCATCAGCAAAGCGAGGTAGAAAGCCATCAGCAAAGCGAGGTAGAAAGCCATCAGCAAAGCGAGGTAGAGAGCCATCAGCCGAGCAAGGCAGAAAGCCATCAGCCAGACAAGGTGGAAAGCCATCAGCCGAGCGGAGCAAGTGTTGCGCCAGAAACCGTGAAAGCAGCGGATCAATCGGAAAGCAGCACCACGGCCGCTCCCCAACAGCCGGCCAGCCCGCAAGCCGACGACGCCGGTGGCTCCGCCCAAGCGAGCGATAAAGAGGCGCAAGCCGGCGAGAGGCAACCGCCGTCAGCCGAGCACCAGCCGCAGGCAACCGCTGCCGAGCAGGGTGACAACACCCGTGCCGCCAACGATCCCCGCCTGCGGCGATCCGGGGTTCAGCCCCGCCAGCCTCAGCGTGCGCGGCCGGAGCCCGCCCGCCCTGCCGAGACACAGCAACAGGCGCCCACCGGCAGCTACACGCCGCCGCGCCGTACCCGTGCGGCCGCCGAGCAACCGCAAGGCCGGGCCGGCAACGACCCGCGCCAGCGTCGCCGCCAGGCGGATGGGCAGGACAACCAGGACGTCAATCAGAGTGCCTGATTGACCCAGGAAGTCCTCCCTAAACAAAACGGCCCGGAGCAATCCGGGCCGTTTTGCGTTCTGTATCTGGAAACTCGGTATGAAACAACGCTGGCCAGACGGCCAGACGGTAGCCTTTTACGGCAACAGGACGGGCTCCTGCTCCAGCGTCACGGCAAACAGACGCTCCACATCCGCGCGCACCGCCGCCGCCAGTTGCAGCACCTGTTGCGCGGAGGCGCCACCATGGTTGACCAGCACCAGCGCCTGCTGGCGGTGCATCCCCACCGGGCCGATACTGCGCCCTTTCCAGCCGGCCTGTTCGATCAGCCAGCCGGCGGCCAGTTTGACGCCATCCTGCTGAGGATAGGCCACCAGTTGCGGAAAGTCGGCCTGCAACCGCTGGTGGTGTTCAACGGTCACCAGCGGGTTCTTGAAAAACGACCCGGCATTGGCCAGGGTGCGCGGGTCCGGCAGCTTGCTTTGCCGCAGTTGCATCACCGCCCGCCGCACGGCAGCCGGATGTATCTGTTCCAGGCTGGCCCCTTCGAAACATTCGGCCAGGGCCCGGTAGCCGATCCTGCACTGTCCGGTTTTTCTCAGGGCCAGAGTGATATGGGTAATCACGAACTGGCCGCGGCAGCGGCTTTTGAACAGGCTGTCACGATAGCGGAACTCGCACTCCCCGGCGGCAAAACGCAGTACCTCGCCGCTCGCCACCGATACCGCCTCCACGGATTCCAGAACGTCCGCCAGCTCCACGCCATAGGCGCCGATGTTCTGTACCGGCGCGGCGCCGGCGCTGCCGGGAATCAGCGCCAGATTCTCCAGGCCGTACCAGCCGCGGGCCACGGTTTCCGCCACCAACTGGTCCCAGATCACCCCGGCGCCGGCGCGTATCCGCACCTGCCGATCGTCCTCGCCGACACACTCGATTTCGTGCAGATCCGGGATCACCGTCAGCCCCGGCAGGTCGTCCTGCAACACCACGTTGCTGCCGCCGCCGAGCACGAACAGCGGCTCGTCGGCGTCACGCTCACGCAGTACGGTCACCAGTTCCGCGACGGACGCTGGCCGCGCCAGCCGCTGTGCGCGGGCCGGCAACGCCAGCGTGTTGCGCCGGGACAGATCGACGTTCCGCTCGATCATCGGCCGTCGTTCCGCCGACCGGCGAGGCGGTCCAGCCAGCGGTCGCAGCCCTGCTCGATCAGGTCGAGCACGCGGTCGAAGTTGTCCGCCTCGCCATGGTAGGGATCAGGCACCTCCTCGGGCCCCTGCTCCATGACGTCCAGAAAGCGTACCAGCTTGGCACCGCCGCCTCCGGGATTGAGCGCACGCAAGTCCGCCAGATTGGTATTGTCCATGGCGAGAATGTAATCGAAGCGGGCGAAATCCTTGGCGCTGACCTGGCGCGCGCGCAGATCACTCAAGCGGTAACCGTGTTTGGTCGCCGCCAGTTGAGCACGCTGGTCGGGCGGCTGGCCGATATGCCAGTCGCCGGTGCCGGCGCTGTCGATCCTGATGCGGCCAGCCAGCCCGCGCTTGCGCGCGCGCGCGCGGAATACCGCCTCGGCCATCGGCGAGCGGCAGATGTTGCCAAGACAGACGAACAGAATGGCTATCGGTGTTTCTTTTTCTATCATTATTTGGTCTCCATTAGCCGACGCATGCGTTGCAGATCCTCCTCCGTATCCACCCCACCGGGAACCGGCTCGCAGGCCGGCGCCACATGTACCGCGGCGCCGTTGGCCAGCGCCCGCAGTTGTTCCAGGGATTCCAGTTTTTCCAGCGGCGCCGGCGCCCAGCGCACGAATTCATGCAAAAAGCCGGCGCGATAGGCGTAAATGCCGATGTGCCGCCACCAGCGGCCGCCATCAAGCCGGCTCCGCTCGCTGGCGAAAGCGTCACGGTGCCAGGGGATCGGCGCGCGCGAGAAATACAGCGCCCGGCCATCGACGGCAAAGACCACCTTGCAGATGTTCGGGTTGAACAAATCCTCGGCACGCTCGATCGGCTCGCACAGCGTCGCCATGCGGCAATCCGGGTTGGCGGCGAGATTGTGCGCCACCTGGTCGATCACCGCCGGGGGAATCAGCGGCTCATCGCCCTGCACGTTGACCACGATGTCGTCATCCGCCAGGCCAAGCTGATTAGCCACTTCCTGAATACGGTCTGTGCCCGAGAGATGATCGTCACGGGTCATCACCACTTCGGCGGCCTCCCCTGCCGCCGCCGCCACGCGGGCATCATCGGTGGCCACCAGCACCCTGGCGGCACTGCTCATCGCGCAGCGCTGCGCCACTCTCACCACCATCGGCGCCCCCGCCAGGTCGGCCAACGGCTTGCCAGGCAGCCGGGTTGAGGTATAGCGGGCGGGGATCACCACTAGGAAACTCATGTGCATTCCTCGATCAACAATCAGCGTGGCCGGCCAGGGCCCGATCAATCATGCTGTCCACGGCACCTTCCGGCAGGCTGGCCCGCACTGGTAATGTCCACAGGCGCGCATTATTGAAGGCGCGGCATTTTACCGCATCCTTTTCCGTCATGATGACCGGCCGGCCATCGGCGAAACCCAGTTCGCTCTCCCGGAAAACATGGTGATCGGGAAAAGCGTGGGTGGTCACCGTCAGCCCCAGTTCCGTCAGCGTGTGAAAGAAACGCTGCGGATTGCCGATGCCGGCGACGCCATGCACCGAACCATGGCGCCGGGCAAAGGTGGCGGCATCCAGGCGTACGCCATCGCTTAGCCGCACCAGCTCATCCGGCAACAGGCGCAGCGTAACGGCGCCCGGCCAATGACCGCCGTTGACCACCACGAAATCCACCAGATCGAGCCGTTTTGCCGGTTCGCGCAAGGGACCGGCGGGCAGGCAACGCCCGTTGCCCAGGCCACGGCGGCCATCGATCACCGCTACTTCGGCGCTGCGCGGCAGCGCGTAATGCTGCAAACCATCGTCGCTGATCACCAGATCAGGCCGGAAATCGGCCACCGCCTTGTCCAGCGCGCGCGCCCGTTGCGGATCGACGATCACCGGCACGCCAGCGCGCCGGGCGATCAGCAGCGGCTCATCCCCCACCCGGCCGGCATCATCCTCCGCCGCCACCACCAGCGGATGGCCGTCGGTTTTACCACCATAACCCCGGGAAATCACTACCACATTCAGGCTACGCTCGCGGGCGCGCCGCGCCAGCGCGATCACCAGCGGCGTCTTGCCGGTGCCACCGACGGTGACGTTGCCAACCACCAGCACCGGCACCGGCGGCCTGGCCGCCAACTCACGAAAGCGGCGCAGCCGGCCACTGGCCACTCGCCCAATCAGCCAGCCCAGCGGCCGCAATGGGGTCAGCCAGGCACTGTCCTGATACCAGGCCCGTTCCACACAGCGCTGCCAGTCAGCCATGGCTGCCACTATCGGCGAAATTCATGCTGTGCAGCTGCGTATAAAGCCCGTTCTTCTCCAGCAACTGCGCGTGCGTGCCCTGTTCCACCAGCCGCCCCTGATCCAGCACCAGAATGCGATCCGCTTTCTCGATGGTCGACAAGCGGTGCGCGATGACCAGCGTGGTGCGGCCTTTCATCAGCCGTTCCAGCGCCTGCTGGATGTGATGCTCGGACTCGGTATCCAGGGCGCTGGTGGCCTCGTCGAGAATCAGTACCGGGGAGTCCTTCAACAACGCGCGCGCAATCGCCACCCGCTGGCGTTGACCGCCGGAAAGTTGGGAGCCGTCCTGCCCCACTTCGGTGTCCAGCCCCTGCTCCAGACCTTCGATGAAATCCCAGGCGTAGGCGCGGCGCGCGGCTTCTTCTATCTGTTCCTCACTGGCGTCGCGCATTTCGCCATAGGCGATGTTGTGACGAACCGAGTCGTTGAACAGCACCACTTTCTGGCTGACCATGGAAATCTGGCGGCGCAGATGGGCAAGCTGGTACTCCGGCACCGGCACGCCATCCAGCAGTACCTGTCCCTGATCGGGATCGAAGAAGCGCGGAATCATCGCCGAAATGGTGCTCTTGCCGGCGCCGGAGCGCCCCACCAGCGCCACCGTCTCGCCACTTTTGACCGAGAAACTCAGGTCCGTGAGCACCGGTTTTTGCGGGTCATAACCAAAAGTGACATTGCGGAACTCGATATCACCACGGGCACGCGGCAGCTCGCGCGTCCCTTCATCGACCTCCGCGGGCCGGTCCATCAGCTCGAACAGTGACGCCGCGCCGGTCAGGCCACGCTGGATTTTCACGTTGACGTTGGTCAGCTGCTTGAGCGGCTTTTGCACCATGCCCGCCGCGGCGATATAGGAAAGAAAGCCGCCCACCGTCAGTTGTTCACCCATCAGTTTGATGTACAGATAGGTGATCACGCCGATACCGATGGCGACGAACAGCTGCACACCCACAGTGGCGGCGATCTTGCTGGCATTGAGCTTGGTGTTCTGCTTGGCGAAACGGCGGCTGACCGCATGAAAGCGGTTGGCTTCCTGAGCCTGGCCGCCGAAAATTTTCACCGCCTGATTGCCCTCGATGGCTTCGCCGAGAAACTGCGTGATGTTGCCCATGGAGGCCTGAATCCGCCGGCTGATGCGCCGGAAACGGCGGCTGGTGGTATTGACGATCAAACCGATGACCGGGCCGACGATCAGCAATATCAAGGTCAGCTTCCAGTTCTGCCAGAGCAGAAAGCCGACCAGCCCGATCACCGTGAAGCCCTCGCGGACCACGATCATGATCGCGTCGGTGCCGGCGCTGGTCACCTGCTGGGCGTCGAAGATGATCTTCGACATGATGCGTCCGGAAGCGTTGTTGCTGTACTCCGATTGCGGCAACCGCAAGACATGGCCAAACACGTCATTGCGCAACCGGTAGACCACTTCCTGGGACACCCAGGTCAGCGAATAGCTGCCGAGAAACTGGCCGATGCCCTGCACCAGCGCAATCACGAACGGCGCCACCGAAACCACCAGCACACGGAAATTGGTGGGGTTGATGATGGTTTCACCCAGATAGCCGGCCAGTTGCGCGGCCGCCGCCTGCGTGGCGGCGTAAATGCCATAGCCGACGATACTGGCGACAAGAAACAGCCAGTGGGGTTTCACATATCCGAGAAGACGTTTGTAGGTCTGCCAGGAGTCATCCGGTAGTTGGCTCATTCGCCCTCATCAGTGGCTTTGTTGAAATCGGTGCTGTTCAGCAAAGTGTTGTTCAGTCAGATGCGGCACTGCCCGGTGGCTGAAGATCACCGTCCGCGTCCCGGGCTTTCACTGTCTGCCAAGGCCTTGGATGCGCCCTGCGCCAGCGGGTCACTAGCGCCGCATTATCCGGGCCACCCAGTCGAAACACAATCATGCCACTGCGGGCGGTCTGCAAAACCCGCACCCCGGCCCGCTGCAAACGCGCCAGCACCGCCGGATGCGGATGGCCAAACGGGTTGGCATAACCGGCGGAGGCCACTGCCCAGCGCGGCCGCAGGGCCCGCAGCCAGGCCGCCGAGGTGGCGCTGTTGCTGCCATGATGAGACAACAGCAAAACAGTGACCGGCGCCACCGAGCCAAGCAGCCGGTACTCCACCTGCCGGGGGATGTCTCCGGTCAGCAGGGCGCTTTGTGCGCCGGCCTGCACCCGCAACACGCAGCTGGCGCTATTGCCGGTGGGTCTGTCGGTGTCTGGCAAGCGGAGAGGGTCATGAGGCCAGAGGATGGTGAAATCAACACCATCGAACCGCCAGTGCTGCCCGGCGCGGCAAGGCGCGGAACCCGGCACCCGATCCGGCTCTCCGCTCAGCAGCCGTCCAGTCTCGGACAGCGCCGGCAGGCCGCCGGCGTGGTCATCGTCGCCGTGGCTGACGATAGTCAGATCCGGCGTCAGTTGGAACCGCTTCAGCCAGGGGATCAGCGTCTGGGAGGCTGCATTGCCCCCCGGCCAGCGCGGCCCCAGGTCATAGAGCACCAGATGGTGGGCGGTGCGCAAGGCCACCGCCTGCCCCTGACCCACCTCGAAAATCACCATGTCCACACGCCCGATGCCAGGTGCCGGGGAAGCAGGCCATAACCAGGGCAACAGCCACAGCCAAAGCAGCAGGCGCGGCCAAGGACGGCCCGGCATCACCGCCAATAGCGCCGCGCCGAGCAACAGCAGGCCGGCCAGACCGTAAGGCGAGCCCAGTGGCGGCACCGGCAGATCATCGATCCATTGCATGACCGCCACCGACGCCTCCACCCCCGTGGCGGCGGCGGTCAACGGAACCTGCCAGCCGCTGAAAGCCCCCAGCAGCCCCAGCGGCACCACCAGAAAGCTGTACAGAGGCACCAGCAGCAGGTTGGCCAACGGGCTCCACCAGGCCCAGGTATGGAAAAGCCAGGAGCCCATCACCGCCATGCCCGGCGGCAGCGTCAGGCTGAGTGGCCAGCCACGATGCTCGCCGACCAATGCGATCATCGCCACGGCGGTGAACGACAGCCACAGGCTCGCCGACAGCGCCGCCAGCGGATCCTGGAGCAGCACCACCACCAGCGCCACGCCCAGGCTGCGTCCCAGCTCCGCGGGCCGGCGTGTCCAGCCGCACAGTGCCAGCACTGTCACCATCAGCAAGGCCCGTGACACCGGCAAATTGAAACCCGCCAGCGCGGCGTACACGGCGGAACCGGCCAATGCGAAAAGCCAGCCCCATTGCTGGTCGGTGGCGCGCCCGAGCCCACCGCAAACCGTCCGCAGCAGGGCCACCGCCCAACGCCCGGCCCACCAGAACAGCCCGGCCACCAGGGTCAGATGCAACCCCGAGATGGACAGCAGATGCACGGTGCCGCAATCGCGGAACAGCGTCCACAGCGGCTCGTCCAGGCCGCGCAGATCACTGACCACCAAAGCGGGGATCACCGCTTGCCCCAGAGGACTGCCGGCCAGCAACCGATGAAGGCGGGCGGCGAGGTACTGCCGCCAGGCCGCCAGGCTGTAGGGACGCCCGCGCCGCTGGTCGATCCGGCGCAGGCTGCCATGGCCGTCGATATGGTGGCTCAGGCCGATACGCGCCCAGTCCGGCCCGCTCTGGTTGTACAGCCCGTGGGGAAAATACAGCCGCACCTGCCCACGAAACCGGTCCCCGGCGTGCAGCACCGTCATATCCCCCCAGGCGGACAGGCGCACCCGGTGCTCGCCCGGCCAGCGCGAATCATCGCCAGCCAGACGCACGCTGGCGACCAGCTTCTGGTGCTGTTGCTGTTGACCGTATCGCCACGCCGTCTCCACCTCCGGCAACGACAGCACGCGGCCAGTGACCGTCAAAGTCACACCATTGAGCGACTCCGGCAAGCGCGCCGCCAGCCCCTGATGCAGGGCCAGCAATCCCGCCAGATACAACAAGCCCAGCAGCGATGCGGGCCGTCGCCAGCGAGTCACCAGTAACGGCGTCATCAGTAACAGCGGCCAGCGCGCGCCACTCCACACCGCCAGGCTGATCACCGCTGCCGCCGCCCAGCATCGCATCGCCGGCCCTATTATTGTTATCATCGCCTCCCTCACCGGGTCGCTCACCATCCATGGGCGACGTTCTGATTCGCGGCGTCCGCAGCGGCCGTCGCCCGATCGCGGCCAAGCCATGTCCAAGCGGTTCTTTCGTCGTTATCTGCCATCGCCGGAGCGTATCCGCGAGCAGAAATCATTGCGTTTTCTGCACCGCTGGCTGGGCGATGCGAACCTCTGGCATCTGAACCGGCGATCGCTGTCCGGCGCCGCCTTCATCGGCGTATTCAGCAGCATGCTGCCGATGCCCATGCAGATGGCGGTGGCCGCCATCCTGGCCATCCGTCTGCGCTGCAATCTGCCCCTGTCGGCCGCCCTGGTGTGGCTGTCCAACCCGCTGACCTTCGTGCCCCTGTGCTACGCCAACTACCGGGTGGGCGCCTGGATACTGGGGTTGCCGCCCTACCCACCCGACGGCATCGACATCCGCTGGCTGGTCGAACAATTGGAGCCGCTGTGGGTCGGTTCCCTGGTCACCGGGCTGCTCGGTGGGCTCTGCGCCTGGCTGGCGGTGCGGCTGTTGTGGCGGCTGTCGGTGGTGATCGGCTGGCGCCGCCGGGCACGTCAGCGGCGGCGCTCAAACAGCGAGCACCCCTGAACGGGATAATGCCGTAAACCGGGAAGGAGGGTGGTCCGCCGAAAGAGACGGTTGCCGTAGGAAATAACGTACAAAGAAAGGAAGAAATTACCGCTTCAGGCCGGCGCCTGTTCAGCAATGGCCACCGCACGCAGATGACCCTCGTGCAGCTCATGGCAGCTTTGGCAGCGCGCCGCCACGCGATGGTCGTGAGTCACCACCAGAAACGCCGTACCCAGCCGCTGGTTGAGTTCCAGCATCAGATCCTGCACCTGCGCAGCGGTACGCTCATCCAGATTGCCGGTGGGTTCGTCGGCCAGCACCAGCGCCGGGTCGGTCACCAGTGCCCGGGCAATGGCCACCCGCTGGCGTTCGCCACCACTGAGGGCGGCGTATTTGTGCTGCAAACGCTGCCCCAGACCCACCTGCGCCAACAGATGCTCGGCGCGTTCGGCGGCAAGGGCGGGCTTCAGGCCACGGATCAGCAGCGGGGTCGCCACGTTTTCCAGCGCCGTGAACTCCGGCAGCAGATGGTGAAACTGGTAGACGAATCCCAGGTAGCGGTTGCGCATGCGCCCCAGCGCGCGTTCGTTGAGCCCGTCCAGCGGCTGGCCGCCGATTTCGACGCTGCCGGAGCTGGGCGCGTCCAGTCCGCCCAGCAGGTTGAGCAGCGTCGATTTGCCCGACCCGGAAGAGCCGATGATCGCCGCCATGTCGCCGCGCCTTACCGTGAACTCCACGCCCGCCAGCACTTCCAGCTCGCTGTGGCCCTGCTTGTACACCTTGCGCAAGCCACGGGCGGCCAACACCACATCACTCATAACGTAAGGCCTCCGCCGGCCGCACCCGGCTTGCCCGCCAGGAGGGGTAAAGCGTCGCCGAGAAACTGATCAGCAGCGCGATCAGCACGATCACGCCGACATCGCCCCATTCCAGTTGCGACGGCAGATAATTGACAAAATAGGCGGAAAACAGGTTGGCGTCGAAGGTGTTCTGTATCCAGCCGGCCAGATCGCTGACATTGAGCGCCAGCAGTACCCCCAAAGCGGTGCCGGCCAGCGTGCCGGCCACGCCGATCAGCGTACCCTGCACCATGAAGATGCGCATGATGGTGCCCGGAGAGGCGCCCAGGGCGCGCATCACGGCAATATTGCCGCGTTTCTCGGTGACCAGCATCACCTGGCTGGAAATGATGTTGAAGGCGGCCACCGCGACGATGAAGCTGAGCAGCAGCGTCATCATGGTCTTTTCCATCTTGATGGCCTGGAACAGATTGCCCTGGGTGCGTGTCCAGTCCGTGGTGTAATAGCCGTCGCCCAGTTGCTGCTCCAGCCGCCAGCCGATCTCCGGCGCCTTGAACAGATCCTTGAGGCGCAGATGCACGCCTTCCACGGTACCGGGCTGATGTTGCAGGCGCGCGGCGTCGTCCACGTTCACGTAGGAATAGAGCGAATCCACCTGGGCGCGGGCGCGGAAGATGCCCGCCACGGTGAAGCGCTTGAAGCGCGGCATGACGCCGGCTGGCGAAATGGTCGCCTCGGGCAGCACCAGCGTCACCTTGTCGCCGACGCTGGCCCCCAGCTTGCGCGCCACACCATAGCCCAGCACGATATTGAAAGAACCGGGGCTGAGCGCATCGAGACTGCCGCGCCACATCACATCGCCGACAATGGAAACCTTGCGCTCGGCGGCCGGATCGATGCCATTGATCAGCCCCCCCGCCACGTTGCCGCGATAGGTGAGCATACCTTCCATCTGCCGGAACGGCGCCACCGCCTCCACGCCGGGCTGGCTTTTCACCTTGTCCGCCAGTGCATGCCAGTCGTGTATCGGCTCGCGGCCATGCACGGACAAATGCGTCACCATGCCGAGAATGCGGGTTTGCAACTCACGGTCGAAACCGTTCATCACCGACAATACGGTGATCAATATCGCCACGCCGAGCATCAGGCCCAGAGCGGAGATCAGAGTGATCACGGAGATGAAACTGTTGCGCGAGCGGGCGCCGGTATAGCGCAGCCCCACGAACAGAGCAAAAGGTCGAAACATGGCGCGCATTTAATCATTAAAGTTGCTGTGGCTGCCAATCATTCCGCTAAAAATGACGACCCAGCAAAGACAACGGCCAGAGCGGTTCGGTTCCTCTATCGTTTTCGCAGCCGGTTCATCGTCCACGGCGGTTGACGCTGCCATGGACCGGGAACACAATCGCGCCGTTAACAGGCTGCTAACGCCCGCCAGCATCACGGCGGCCCACCCACTGACGTTTTTTCGCCAATGGAACCCGAAGTCCGATGCGTCATCTGCTACCCGAATGGCACCCTCAATGGGGCATCCTGCTGGCCTGGCCGGATTGCCGAACCGACTGGGCCGCGCGCCTGGATGAAGCGCAGCGTTGCTATCTGGCACTGATCACCGCCATCCTCGAACATGAACGGGTGCTGCTGGTGTGCCGCGACAGCGAACAGGCCGGCGAGGCCCGGCAGCGGCTGCGGGAAGCCGGCGCGCGCACCACCCACCTGCGCATCGTCGAAGCGGACTACGACGACACCTGGGCCCGTGATTTCGGCCCCATCGCCGTGCAGCAGGATGGCACGTTCAGGCTGCTGGATTTCCACTTCACCGGCTGGGGCAACAAGTTTCCGGCGGCGCGCGACAACGCGCTGAACGCCGCCCTGCCCTGGCGCGTGCCGCTGGAAACCGTGGATCTGGTGCTGGAAGGCGGCGCCATCGACACCGATGGTCAGGGCACGCTGCTGACCACCCGCCAGTGCCTGCGCAACCCGAACCGCAACCCGGCGCTCAATGAAGCGGAACTGGAAGCGTTGCTCAAGAAGCAGCTCGGAGTGCAACGCATCTGGTGGCTGGACCACGGCCACCTGGAAGGGGATGACACCGACGCTCATGTGGACACGCTGGCGCGTTTCGTCAATCCCACCACCCTTGCCTACGTGCAGTGCCGCGACAGCGGCGACAGCCACTACCCGGCGCTGGCGGCCATGGAGGCTGAATTGCAAGCGCTGGCGCAACGTCACGATCTGACCCTGCTGCCGCTACCCATGGCCGAGCCCCAATACAGCCATGAAGGCGAGCGGTTGCCGGCAACCTATGCCAACTTCCTGATCACCAATCAGGCCATCCTGGTGCCCACTTACGGCTGCCCCGCCGACCAACTCGCCATCCAGGCACTGGCCAGCGTGGCCGGCCCGCGCCAAGTGCAGGGCATTCCCTGCCGGGTACTCATCGAGCAGCACGGCAGCCTGCATTGTGTCACCATGCAGTTGCCGCAAGGGGCCCTGGAGGAAAACTGACCATGCGCGTGGCCGTGATTCAACAACGCAACAGCAGCGACCTGGACGCCAACCTGGCGCACTCGCTGACGCAGATCCGTCAGGCTGCCGGCCAGGGGGCCGAGCTGGTCCTGCTGCAGGAGCTGCATCGCAGCCTGTATTTCTGCCAGAACGAGGACACCGAGGTATTCGATCTGGCGGAAACCATCCCCGGCCCCAGCACCGACACCCTCGGCGCGCTGGCCCGGGAACTGGGGGTGGTGATCGTCGGCAGCCTGTTCGAGAAACGCGCGCCGGGGCTCTATCACAACACCGCCGTGGTGCTGGAAAAGGACGGCACCCTGGCGGGCATTTACCGCAAGATGCACACCCCGGACGATCCGGGCTTCTACGAAAACTTCTATTTCACACCGGGAGACGCCCCGCGCAACGACCAGCGCAGCGGTTTCTCGCCGATCGACACCAGCGTCGGCCGGCTCGGTGTGCTGGTGTGCTGGGACCAGTGGTATCCGGAGGCCGCCCGGCTGATGGCGCTGGCCGGCGCCGAACTGCTGCTCTACCCCACCGCCATCGGCTGGGATCGCAACGACGACCCGGCGGAACAGCAACGCCAGCAGGACGCCTGGATCACCATCCAGCGCGCGCACGGCATCGCCAACGGGCTGCCGGTGCTGGTCGCCAACCGTACCGGCTTCGAAGCAGCGCCGGACGGCGACGACGGCATTCAGTTCTGGGGCAACAGCTTCATCAGCGGCCCACAGGGCGAATTCCTGGCGCAGGCGAGCTGCGATGACGAAACCGTGCTGATCGCCGACATCAACAAGCGGCGTTCGGAAACGGTACGGCGCATCTGGCCCTATCTGCGCGACCGCCGCATCGATGCTTATCAGGATCTGGTCAAGCGTTACCGGGACTGAAACTCAGTGGCGGCGTCTATCGACTATCGCCCATGGATTCCGCGACTGCGCGCGGAATGACAGAAATACTGATCCGCCTTTTCGTGTCCTGCTCCCTGCGACTGGTCAGCCTTTTGATCAGCCCTTCTTTCTGATCCAGTACAGAAACAGCGCGTCATCACGTTGCTGGTCGATCAGCGTGTGGCCGAGAAATTGACAGAAGCGGGGAATATCCCGCTCGGTGGAGGGGTCGGTGGCGCGCACTTCGAGCACCTCGCCCGCCGCCATGTCGCGCACTTTGCTGTGCAGCAGCATCACCGGTTCCGGACACAGCAGGCCGGTGGCGTCGAGATGATGTTGAGCCTGTGGGGCGTCGGTCATGGCAAAAACCGCTCGGGTTGCATTGAAGGAAAGAAACGGCGAGCGGCGATTATAGCCGCCGGCCTGCCACTCAGGAACCGCGACTGTCCACCCAGACGGTGATCTCCTCGCGGTCGTGGTAGAGATGGGCGGCATGGAGGCGCGCCCGGATACCCTGTTTTTCCAGCCCGTCGCCGAGCCGCTCCAGCAAATCGCGGCTTTGCCGGTAACGCTGCGCCATTGGCAGCTTGAGGTTGAACAGCGCCGCTTTCGCCCAGCCCTGCACCAGCCAGCGCTGCATCAGATCCTGGGTACGGGCCGGTTTGTCGACCACATCACAGACCACCAGATCCACCGGCCGCTCGGGGCGCCAGGTGAAGGCGTCCGCGGAGACGTGCCGTACCGGATACTCATCCACCAGCGCCGGCGCCAGCCGCCCGTGATCCACGCCCGTGACCTTGATGCCCAGACGGGCCAGTTGCCAGCTCCAGCCCCCCGGCGCGGCGCCCAGGTCCACCGCCGTATGCACACCGTCCGGCCGGCCCCGGCCGACGAACCGTAGCAACGCTTCTTCCAGCTTCAGCGCCGAGCGGCTGGGCGCTTCCGGGGCCATGCGCAGGCGCGTGATGCCGCCTTCCGGCAGGGCCACGCTGCTCGGGCTGAGACCGATGAAGCCGTGACGGGAGTCCTGAAAAAACAGGTGCAGGCGCTGCCTGGCGCCGGCCTTCAGCAGCCCCGCCTGGCGCAGGCGCGGTTCCAGCGCCTTGCGGAAACCGCGCAGAAAACGGGCCAGCTCGCGGCCCTGGTTGGTGTCCGCATGCTCCAGATAGAGCGCCGAAAAAGGCCCCAGCGGCTGCAATGTGGGCCACAGAGCGCCGATCCGGTCGCTTTCCGGCAACGCCTCAAATTCGGCGACACAGGGATACAGCGTGCGGGCGAAGATCAAGCCGCTTTCCAGCAAGGGGGCCATGGTTTTCTGCTGGCTGTACCACAGCACCAGCCCGTCGTTGCGAGCCGTGCGCGGATAGCCGGCCACGCCGAGATCCACGGCGCGGTCATTGAGTTCAGCGGCCAGATCCGGCTCGAAGCCAGGGCGGCACAGGGCGAGAAAAATTTCCTGATTCATGACGGCTCCAGCACCGGGTCGGCCATTACCTTCAAAAGAGCTACTTGATGAACACCACGGTTTTGTTGCCATCGACGATGATGCGGTCTTCCAGATGCCAGCGCACCGCGCGCTGCATCACCTGGCGCTCCACATCCTGCCCCAGACGGCGCAGATCGGCGGCGGAATGGCGGTGCGACACACGCTGCACGTTCTGTTCGATGATCGGCCCTTGGTCCAGCTCCGCAGTGACATAGTGGCTGGTGGCGCCAATCAGTTTGACGCCTCGGTCGTGGGCCTGCTGGTAAGGGTCGGCGCCGGCGAAAGCGGGCAGAAACGAATGGTGAATGTTGATGATGCGCTGCGGATGGCGGGCCACGAACCGCGGGCTGAGAATCTGCATGTAGCGGGCCAGCACGATCAGGTCCGCCTGACCGTCGAGCAGACTCAAGGCCCGGGCCTCGGCTTCGGCCTTGTTGTCCGCGCTCATCGGAATGTGGTGGTAGGTGATGCCAAAGCGCTCCACTTCGCTGCGCAGATCTTCGTGATTGCTGATCACCATGGCGATGGTGGCCGGCAAATCCTGCCGCGATACCCGCCACAGCAGATCCATCAGCACATGGTCATGGCGGGACACCATGATCGCCATGCGCTTTTTCTCCTCGGCGTAGCTGATGTGCCATTGCATGTCATAGTGCCGCGCCACCTGCTCGCGAAACCCGTCTTCCAGCGCCTGCCGGTGGCCATCCGCCCCGCCGGTCTGGAATTCCAGGCGCAGGAAAAAGGTGCCTTCCTGACGGTGGCTGGAATGCTGGTCGAAATCGGTGATGTTGGCGCCATGCCGGTACAGAAAGGTGGCAACGGCGCTGATGATGCCCGGCTGGTCCGGGCACACCACCAGCAGCCTCGCGGTAGTGGTTTGCATGTTGTCGGTCACGTCATCCCTCCGGCGCCAAACCGCAATGCTCACGCCGATAGGCGGTCGGCGTCTGTTGCGTCCACTTGCGGAACGCCCGATAAAAAGAACTGGTTTCACTGAAGCCGGTCAGCAGCGCCACCTCCGCGATACCCAGCTGCGTCGTCGACAGATAGTGCAGGGCCCTGTCCTTGCGGATGGCATCGACGATCTCCCGGTAGCTGCTGTTGCTGTCCCGCAAGCGTCTGCGCAAAGTGGGAGGCGTCATGTGCAGCGCCTCGCAGACTTCGTCGAAGGCGGGAAAATGAGGGCCGCCCCAGTCGCCTATGATGGCGCGTATCCGCGCCGGCAGGCCCACATCGTGCGCGTTGCCGTCGAACAGCCGCGCCAGCGCGTCGGGCAGAAAGGCGGACAGTGACAGCTCGTCCTGCAACAACGGCAGCTCCAGATAGCCGCTGGCAAAGATCAACCCGTTGAACTCCGAGCGGCATGTCACGGCACAGCCGAACAGGGAATGATATTCCTCGTCGCCGCGTTGTGGCGGGTAATCCAGGTGCACGGCGTCAAGCTCGATCCGCTTGCCGATCAGCCAGCCCATGAAACGCACCGACAGAAGCAGCACGGCCTCCACGATCACGTCACGAAAATCCAGCCTGGGGTCGGCATGGACCATCAGCCGGGCGGCTTTCCCCTGGCGCAGCAGGCGGCTGCCCACACTCAGATCGAACAGATCATAAAAGCGAATGCCCCGCTCCACCGCCGATTGCAGGTCGGGACAATGGATCACCGACTGGGCCATCATCGAAAAGGTGCCCGGCTTGGACCGGCGACCTTGGCCCAGGCCCAGAAACTCGTCCTGAGTCTGCTCCATGATTCTCGACATCAGCCGCACGAACACCTCCGGCTCGACCCTGGCATCGGGGGCGTTCAGCAAAGACGGCGCGACACCGCACTGCGCCAGCACGGACGGCAGGTCAACGCCGCTGCGTGCCGCGCCCTGAAGCATCTTCATCAAGCGCCGTATGTTGATCGTCTGCTGCTGTGTCACGGTGATCTCTGGGCCAAGGCGAATTCACCGACTCCCCGATCGAAGCCAGCGGCCCATGATAAAGAAATCCGCCCACTTTGGGCACCAGCCGCCTGCTAGGGCAGTACCACCACCGCCAGGGTGACGATGGCCTTGGCAATCAGCTTGCGGTCGCCTTGATCGTCTTCGGCGAACACCGCGGATTCCGCCACGCTGAGGGTCTTGCCGGCCTTGAGCACCTCGGATTCGCAGACCAGCGCCCGCCCCACCGCTGGGCGCAACAGATTGAGCTTGAACTCCACCGTCAACGGCGTCTGGTCTTCCCTCATCAGAGTGGCGGCGGCCCCACCGGCGCTGTGATCGGCCATGGTTGCCGCCACGCCGGCATGCACGAAACCATCCTGCTGTCGCAGCTCATCGCGTACCACAACCCGGGTAACTACCCGCCCCGCCGCAATGGAAACGGCTTCGATGCCGAGCAGATTCATGAAGGGGGGATTCATCAGTTTGGCGACACGCTCGAACTCGGCCATATTCGCTTCCTTGGCGTCCTGTGACAGAAAGGGAAAGAATGGCCAATCCAGGGTGGATTGGCCAGCCTGACGCGAGGCTCCGCCACCGGACGGCGGCGGAAAGGGAAGCGACGAGCTCCGTGATACAGTCTCGCCCATGGATAGAGTCTCGCCCGTGACCTACTGGAAGATTTCCTCCCGCTCCGCTTTCTCCAGCAGCAACGCTGGCGGATTGAAGCGTTCACCGTAACGCTCGGCCAGCTCGCGGGCGCGCGCCACGAAGCCGCGCAGGCCGCCCTGATACTGGTTCATGTATTGCACCACACCGCCGCTCCAGGCCGGGAAACCGATACCGAAGATGGAGCCGATGTTGGTGTCGCCCACCGAGTCGATGACGCCTTCCTCGAAGCATTTGACGGTTTCGATGGCCTCGGCGAACAGCATGCGCTCCTGCATGTCCTGGAACGGAATCGCCGGCTGCGGCGGGAATTGCTCGGCCAGACCCGCCCACAGGTGCGCCTTGCCACCATCTGGGTAATCGTAGAAACCCTGCCCGTCCAGTTTGCCGGGGCGGCCCAGTTCGTTGACCATCTTTTCCATCACCGCCAGCGCCGGATGATTGCGAGCGGCATCGCCCGCCGCCTGCTGGTATTCACCGGCGATCTTCAGCGACAGCTTCATGTTGATCTCGTCGATCAGCTTGAGCGCGCCCACCGGGTAGCCGGCCTGGGTGGCAGCCTGCTCGATGGAGTTGGCGTTCTGCCCTTCACCGACCATGGCGATGGCTTCATTGATGAAAGTGCCGATCACGCGGCTGGTGAAAAAGCCCCGGGAGTCGTGCACCACGATCGGCGTTTTCTTGATCTGCAAGGCGTAATCGAACGCCTTGGCCAGCACCTCGTCGCTGGTGTTCTTGCCGCGAATGATTTCCACCAGCGGCATCTTTTCCACCGGACTGAAAAAGTGGATGCCGATGAAGTTTTGCTGCTTTCTGACCCCCTCGGCGAGCCCGGTGATCGGCAGCGTGGAGGTATTGGAGCCGAGCACCGCATCGGCGTTGACCACCTCCTCGATTTCCTGGAACACCTTGTGCTTCAGGGCGGTATTTTCGAACACCGCTTCGACGATGAAATCCACGCCTTGCAGATCTTTCGCGTCCGCGGTCGGCGTGATGCGGGCCAGAATCGCTTCCTTCTTCTCTTCGCTCAGGCGGCCCTTCGACACTTCCTTGTCGAGCAGCTTCGCGGAGTACGCCTTGCCTTTCTCGGCGTTTTCCAGCGATACGTCCTTGAGCACCACCCGCGCCCCGGAGCGGGCGGTCACGTAGGCAATGCCCGCGCCCATCATGCCGGCGCCCAGCACCGCCACTTTCTCGGCCTTGTAGCGCGGCACGTCTTTCGGACGGCTGGCGCCAGCGTTGATGGCTTGCAGGTTGAAGAAGAAGGCGGTGATCATGTTCTTCGCCACCTGGCTGCACGCCAGTTCGACGAAGTAGCGGCCTTCGATGGTCAGCGCATCATCAAAGCCCACCTGCGCGCCTTCCACGGCGGCGGCCATGATATTGCGCGGCGCCGGGTAATTGGCGCCCTTGAGCTGCTTCTTGAGGTTGGCGGGGAAAGCCGGCAGGGTCTGCGCGAACGCCGGTACGCTGGGGGTGCCGCCGGGGATCTTGTAGCCTTTCTCGTCCCAGGGCTGTCTGGCTTTCGGGTTGGCTTTGATCCACTGCCGCGCCTTGTCGAGCATCTCCTCGCCGGTTTCGGCGATATCGTCGATGATGCCTACCGATTTGGCCTTGGCCACTTTCAGCCGCTGGCCCTGCATCAGCACCTGCATCAGGGCGTTCTGGATGCCGAGCATGCGCACGCTGCGCACCACGCCGCCGGCACCCGGCAGCAGCCCGAGAGTGACTTCCGGGAAACCGAACTGCGCCTTCGGATTGTTCAGCGCCACGCGGTGGTGGCAGGCCAGCGCGATTTCCAGACCACCACCCAGGGCGGTGCCGTTGAGCGCCGCCACCACCGGCTTGCCGAGGGTTTCCAGGCGGCGCAGTTGCGCCTTGCCGGCTTCCACGCCGGCGGCGAACTCGGCGGCGTTTTCCTTGCTCACCCTGACCAGATCACGCAGATCGCCACCGGCGAAAAAGGTGCTTTTGGCGGAAGTGATGATCACGCCGGCAATATCGTCTTTCTCGTTTTCCAGTCGGGTTACCATCGCTTCCATGGAACGCATGTAGCGCTCGTTCATGGTGTTGGCGGATTGCTGAGGGTCGTCCAGAACCAGCGTGACGATGTTGTCCGCGTCCTGTTCCCAGCGAATCACGTTTTCTCCGGCATCAAGGGCTTTTCCCATGGCTTTTTCACTCATTGTCTTTCTCCGGGTTACAGGCGCTCGATGATGGTGGCAATACCCATGCCGCCACCCACGCAAAGGGTACACAGGCCGTATTGCTTGTCCTGGCGTTCCAGTTCATCCAGCACGGTGCCGAGAATCATGGCGCCGGTGGCGCCCAGCGGGTGGCCCATGGCGATGGCGCCGCCGTTGACGTTGACCTTGTCGTGGCTGAGCCCCATGTCCTTCATGAAACGCATGGCCACCGAGGCGAAGGCTTCGTTGATTTCCACCAGATCGATCTGCTCGATGCTCATGCCGGCTTTCTTCAGCACTTTGCGGCAGGCCGGTGCCGGGCCGGTCAGCATGATGGTCGGGTCGGCGCCGCTGATGGCGGTGGCGACGATGCGGCCACGGGCCTTCATGCCGTAATCCTTGCCCACCTGCGCGTTGCCGATGGCCACCAGCGAGGCACCGTCGACGATGCCCGAGGAGTTGCCGCCGGTGTGCACGTGATCGATCTTCTCCACCCAGTGATATTTTTGCAGCGCCACGGCGTCGAAGCCGCCCATCTCGCCGATCACTGCGAAGGACGGAGTGAGGTTGCCGAGCACATCGGCGGTGGTGCCCGGACGGACGTGTTCATCACGATCGAGCACCACCAGGCCGTTGCGATCGCGCACCGGCACCACGGAACGCTGGAAGCGGCCCTGCTGCCAGGCGGCGGCGGCGCGCGCCTGGGATTCGGCGGCGAATTCGTCCACGTCACGGCGCGAGAAGCCTTCCAGGGTGGCGATCAGATCGGCGCCGATGCCCTGCGGCACGAAGCCGGTCTGGTAGTTGGTGAGCGGGTCCATGGCCCAGGCGCCGCCATCGGAGCCCATGGGAATGCGGCTCATGGCCTCGACGCCGCCGGCCAGAATCAGGTCGTCCCAGCCGGACGCCACTTTCTGCGCGGCGGTATTGACCGCTTCCAGCCCGGAAGCGCAGAAACGGTTGAGCTGGTAGCCGGCCACGGTTTCCGGCAGCCCCGCCGCCAGTGCGGCGGTCTTGGCGATGCAAGAGCCCTGGTCGCCCACCGGGGTGACCACGCCGAGCAGCACATCGTCGATGCGGTTGACGTCCATGCCGGGGAAACGGGCGCGCATCTCGTCGATCAGGCCGACCACCAGGTCCAGCGGCTTGACGGTGTGCAGAGCGCCGTCTTTCTTGCCACGTCCGCGGGGGGTGCGGATGGCATCGTAAATGTAGGCTTCGGTCATTGAACCTTCCTCTCACGGGAGCACCGGCCGACAGGCCGGCATCGATGGAACATACGCGCCACAGGGTGCCTGAGGAGCCAGGGGGCAACAATGACGGAACCGATCACCCATTTTGATCAGAAAAGACAACGCACCGGCTGGCAACATCGATACCGTCACCGTTCATCCATTACCCTGGACCGCCCGCCATCCGCCACACCAGGGCTCAACGGCCATTGCCGTACGCCGCTGAGCGCGCCATGGTAGGCGTTCGTGAAAAGGAGAATACTCTCATGCGTCCCCTGGAAGTCGTCCGTTCACTGGCTGCCACCGTCGCCCAGCAAGGCCGGGGCATTGCCACACGCCCCGCTGCGTCCCAACCCGAAGAACTGCTTGAACTCTATGACATGGAAGGCTGCCCGTTCTGCCGGCTGGTGCGCGAAGCACTGACCGATCTGGACCTGGACGCGATGATCTACCCCTGCCCGAAGGGTGGCGACCGCTACCGGCCATTGGTGGAAAAACTCGGCGGCAAGGCCCTGTTTCCCTATCTGATGGACCCCAATACCGGTAGCGACCTGTATGAGTCCGCCGACATCATCGACTACCTGTACCGGCAGTACGGCGAACGGGCGGCGCCGGCCCGCTGGCGGCTCAAGGTCATCCATACGCCGGCCTCCCTGTTTGCCTCCCTGCCCGGCCGCGGGCGGGGCATTCGCAGCCGCAACAGCGCCGCCGCGGATCAGGCGCTGATTCTCTATTCCTTCGAGGCCAGCCCGTTCGCACGGCTGGTGCGCGAACGACTGACGGAATTGCAGCTCCCTTACGAACTGCGCCAGTGCGGCCGCGACCAGTGGCAGGACTGGGTGCTGCCGCCAGTCCGCGAGGCACTGGGCATCGAGTATCACCCCAGCCAGCGCCACCGGCAGGAGCTGCTGGAGCAGGCCGGCCGGGTGGCCGTGCCCTATCTGATCGATCCCAACAGCGGAACGGAGCTGTTCGACTCACAAAGGATCATCGACTATCTGGAGGCGACCTACGCCCGCTGAGCGCGCCGCCGGACCAGCCAGCCACCGGCGGCGAAACCAAGCAGCAGGATCAGCGCCGGCCAGCCGAGCGCACCGCCGCCGCCATTGTCGTCGTCCTCGTCCAGCCCCGGCTTGTGGAGAATCATCGGCCCATCCGGGCAAGTGGCCATGAACGCCGGAACGGTCTCGTGCACGAAGGGAAGATCATTCCAGGTCGGAGCGTTCTCGTCGGATTGCACCATGTAGGCCCAGTGGCTTAGAGTGCCGCCATTCTGAGTCACCGAGGTCATCTCGTTGACCATGGTCCATTGCCCGGATTGCTGTACCATGGTACCGATCGGATAGTTGACCACCTCGCCGGTGTCGGTGCGGTACATGGTCATGTGTACCTTGCCTTCGGGCGTCACCTGGCCCAGCACGTACTGGCAACTGGGAATGTCGGCGTCGGTGATATCCACCTTCACCACGCCGGTCCAGTAGCCGTTGAAATAATCGGTGATGTGGAAAACCGTCTGCCCCTGGGATACCGCGAATTTGTCAGCGCCGGTGTGATAAATCGAATAGATTCCCGCCTGCGGAACGATCCAGTAGCTGTCCTTGAACCAGGCCCACTGCTTGTACACCCCGGCGTCGGCGTCATCATCTGAAGTACCCGTGCCGGTATCACTGCCGGTCAGCGCCTTGGCGGAAACATCCTCAATAGATTCGTCCTGCGCGCCATCGCCCGCCACGGTCGTCGGCATCGTCAAGGACAATGACAGCCCGGTGGGTTTGTGGCCAATCGGCGGGCCGGCGGGACAGGTGGCCATGAAATCCGCTATGGACTGATGAACAAAAGGCAGGTCATTCCAGCTCGCGTCACCCTCCTTGGACTGAACCATGTAGGCCCAGTGACTCAGGGTGCCGCCGCTCTGTGTCAGCGAGGTCATCTCGTTGACCATGGTCCACTGATCGTCCTTGTAGACCATGGTTCCAATCGGATAATTGACCACCTCTCCGCTGTCGGTGTGGTACATGGTCATGTGTACCCGGCCCTCCGGCGTCACCTGCCCCATCACGTACTGGCAACTGGGAATCTGCCCCCGGGTGACGGCCACCTTCACCACGCCGGTCCAGTAGCCGTTGAAGTAGTCGGTGATGTGGAACACCGTCTGCCCCTTGGCGACGACAAACTGGTCGGTGCCGGAATGGTAAATCGAATAGATGCCCGTCTGTGGCACGATCCAGTACGTGTCCTTGAGCCAGGACCATTTCTTGTACACCCCGGAATCGTCCACGACATCGGCTTTCGGCGCGGCCAGCGTCTTGGGAGCAATCACCGGCGAAGGATTGTCCTTCGCCAGGCTCGCCCCCGTCGTCAGCAACGCCATCGGGGACAGCAAGGGTGTCGGCGACGGCTTGTGGAGAATCGGCGGACCACCAGGGCAGGTGGCCATGAAATCCTCGACGGATTCATTGGCGAAGGGCAAATCGTCCCAGGTCGCATCGCCTTCTCTGGTCTGCACCATGTAAGCCCAGTGGCTGAGCGTGCCACTGGTCTGCGTCAGCGAGGTCATCTCGTTGACCATGGTCCATTGGTCGTCCTTGTAAACCATGGTGCCGATCGGATAGTTGACCACATCGCCGTCGTCGGTGTGGTACATGGTCATGTGCACCCGACCTTCGGGCGTCACTTGCCCCATCACATACTGGCAGCTGGGAAGGCCCAAGGCGGTGACATCGACCTTCACCACACCGGTCCAGTAACCGTTGTAATAGTCGGTGATATGGAAGACCGTCTGCCCCCTGGCGACATCGAACTGGTCGGGACCGGTATGGTAGATCGAATAGATTCCACTCTGCGGGACGATCCAGTAGGTGTCCTTGAGCCACGCCCAGCGCGAGTAGATTCCGGAGTCGGCATCCTCCGCGGGGGCGGCATTATCCGCGGGGGCGGCATAGGAAAGTGTGGCCATGGCCAGGCCCAGCACCACGGCGAGCACCATTATAGTTATATTGATGGGTCTGCGAATGCCATTCATTTTTCTGGTTCCCCGTGTCTTGTCCAAGACTAATGACTGATAATAGCACCCACCCTGCAAAAACTGCCAAGCCCATTTCATCCACCCTCCTGTCCCGCATCCGCCGTCCGCGCCGGACCCCATCCGGCAGCGGTCTCCAACTATTCGCACTACACTCTTCTCGAAGCCCGGTTTCAGTGCTATATAGGGTCAGAAATGCGGGGCTCTTGCCGCATTTCCGGGTCATTCGGAGCGGGGCGGTCAAACACCCGCCGGATGGCGCAACATCAACCTGACTCGACCGCAACATCATTAGAGTAGACATCATTGAGTAGAGAGTATCGATCATGAGTCGTCGCCAATTTGATGACTACGACGCCCGCGAATGGGAAGAGGAAAACGAACGGGTGGGCAAGGAACGCCGCAAGCGGGATGCCAAAAAACAGCGCCATCATCTCGACGAAGATGAGGCCGATACCGACAACAGCAACGGCAGGCCGCGTCCGAACCGACAACCTCACTAACTCCCCGTCGGGTCATTCGTTCACCCGCGTCATCATGGTATCCAGCAAGGTCAACGGCGTTGTCCGGGGCCAGTGCTGTCTTCTGTTTCCGGTGCCCGAGGGCTGACACCGACTCCCGGATGGTGCTGCGCGCTTCCGGGAGGCCGGTTTCCGTGCCGGCCGGTTTTGCTGCGATCCCCGACGACATTTGTGTACCATGAGCAGTGAACTGCCGTTTCAAGGAGAGGCGCCATGGCCGATGACGACAACGACCTGTTCCAGCGCGAAATGAGTGGCGTGGCGCCCCTCAAGCCGGATGATCGCATCCCCGCCGCGGCGCGTCGCAGCCCGTCGCTGGCACAGCGCCTGCGCAGGGCTTCCGCCATCGCCCGCCCCGGCCAGGACCCCAACCCGCTGACGGTGCCCGAACAGGTACCACAGGCCGGGCCGCACGATATCGTCGGCCTGAAGAAGAACGGCGTGCAGGAAGGGGTCTATCGCAAGCTGCGGCTCGGCAAATACGAGGTGCAGGCGCGCCTGGATCTGCACCGGGTACGCCTGCTGGACGCCCGCGATCAGGTCTATCTGTTCGTCCGCGAAGCCCAGGAACACGGATTGCGCACCGTACTGATCAGCCACGGCAAAGGTTGGCACAGCGAGCGGCCGGGCTTGCTGAAAAGCTATGTACTGCACTGGCTGGAAGAGTTCGATCAGGTGCTGGCCTTTCACAGCGCCCCGCCCAACCAGGGCGGTACCGGCGTCACCCTGGTGCTGCTGCGCAAGAACAGCGAGGCGAAACAGAGGAACCGGGAGTTCTTTCACGAACGCAGCCGCGTTCAGCGATAACGCCCGTGCCAGCCGCTACGGGCCGGGGTCAACGCTCGACGCGGTTAAGGCCGTTGATCGCCGCCACCCGATACGCTTCCGCCATGGTCGGATAGTTGAACGTGGTATCGACGAAATAGCGGATCGTGTTGTTGGGCGCCGGCTGGCGCATCACCGCTTGCCCGACGTGGACGATCTCCATGGACTGATAACCGAAGCAGTGAATGCCGAGCACTTCCAGGCTGTCCCGATGGAAGAGGATCTTCAGCATGCCCACCTGCTCACCGGTGATTTGCGCGCGCGCCAGGTTCTTGAAAAACGCCTGCCCCACTTCGTAAGGCACTCGCGACTCGGTCAGTTCCTGCTCGGTACGGCCCACCGAGCTGATACCGGGAATGGTGTAGATGCCGGTAGGCACATCGGTGACCTGCTTGACCGGCCCGCCGCTGACGATACCGGCGGCGCAGAAGCGCCCCTGGTCGTAGGAGGCGCTGGCCAGTGACGGCCAGCCCACCACGTCGCCCACCGCATAAACCCCTTCCGCCGCCGTCTGATAGCGCTCATCGACGCTGAGCTGGCCACGGCTGTTGGCCTGCAGGCCGAGATTTTCCAGCCCGATATTCTGGGTATTGCCGGAACGGCCGTTGCTCCACAGCAGGGCATCCGCGCGCAGCCGCTTGCCGGATTCCAGTTCCAGCGTGACGCTGTCCTCATCCGCGCTGACCCGTGAGTACAGTTCGCCGTGGCGAATGGTGGCGCCCTGGTCACGCAGGTGATAGCTGAGCGCGTCGGAGATTTCCGTATCCAGGAAATCGAGCAGATGCCGGCGGCTGTTGACCAGATCGACGCGCACCCCCAGCCCGCTGAAAATGCAGGCGTATTCGCAGCCGATCACCCCGGCGCCGTAGATGATCAGATGCTGCGGCGTATGGTCCATGTTCAGCACGCCGTCGGAGTCGTAAATACGGGAATGGCTGAAATCCACATCCTCGGGATGATAGGGGCGCGAACCGGTGGCGATGAGGATGTTGCGGGTGCGCAACAGCCATTGGCGCCCTTCGGCGTTATCGACGCGCACTTCGCCGGGCCCTTCGATGAAGCCCCGGCCGGTGAACAGGCGCACCCGGTTGCGCACGTAGAAATCGGTGCGCACATGCACCTGCGCATCGACCACGTCCATGGAACGCTTGATCAGATCCTGCCAGCGCAGCTGGCGCGGGTTGATCAAGCCGCGCAGCAGCGGATTGCGCTGCGAGCGCAACACCTGGCGCACCTGATGGCGCAACGCCTTGGAAGGAATAGTGCCCCAGTGGGTGCAATTGCCGCCGGTCTGGCCCTCGGCATCGATCATCGCCACCCGCAGGCCGCTTTTCGCCGCCTGCATGGCGGCCGCTTCACCGGACGGCCCGCTGCCGAGAATCACCAGATCCCATCCCGAGCTGATATCCATAAGCGCTTGTTACCTTACGTCGAACTGTGAAAGATTGGGGGGTACGCGATCCATCGACACGGAGACTCCAATGGAAACGGACCCCCATGAAACCACGGTCGGTACGCCTGATAAACCCAGACGTTCGTCTCTCAACCGCGCCGTCAAAGGCGGTGGCGGCTGGCTGCGCCGCCACCCGCTCGGCGCCTTGCAGATCGTGCTGATCATCCTGCTGGCCATCATCGTACTGCAAAACCTGGAACCCACCTCTCTCGACATTCTGTTCTGGACCGCGGCACGCCTGCCGAAGCTGGTGGTGATTCTGATCAGCATGGTGCTCGGCGCCCTGGTCTGGGAATGGATCCGCCGGCGCTGGAGGACGCCGCGCCGGCGGCGCAACGCCACCCCTACCAGCCAAACACGTCCTTGATGAAGGGGATGGTCAACGCCCGCTGGCGCGCCAGCGCCACGCGATCCAGCTCACCGAGCCGCGCCAGCAGCGCCGCCGGCTGACGCTCGCTGCGCATGGCCATGTAGCGCGCCACCTCGGTACTGACTTTCAGCCCCCGCTCGGCGGCGCGCGCCACCAGCAAGGCGGCCAGCTCGTCCTCGTCCAGCGGTTGCAGCCGGAACACCGGCCCCGCCGCCAGGCGGGTGGCCAGATCCGCCAGCCGCCAGTGGTTGGCGCCCGGCGCGGCGGCGGCGCTGAACAGCAGCGTGCCGCCCTCGGCCATCACCCGATTGTACAGGTGAAACAGCGCTTCCTCCCACGCGGCGTGGCCGGCGAAACGGTCCACATCATCGATCGCCAGCAGCGCGAACTGCTCCATGGATTCCAGCACCGCCGGCGCCAGCGGCAGCAGTTCCCCGGCCGGCAGCAGGCAGGCATCACGCTGCTGGCTCAGCGCATGACGCACCGCTCCTTCCAGCAGATGGCTGCGCCCCTGCCCCGGGCCGGCCCACAGAAACACCTGACGTTCCTCGCCCTCGGCGGCGGCGCGTACCCGGTCCACGGCCAGCCCGTTCGGGCCGGCACGAAAGTTGTCCAGGTCGTGACCTTCACGCAACTCCAGAGCCAGCGGCAGTTGGGCAACCATCGATCAGCGCTCGCAGAAGACCAGGGCCGCCGGCGCCGGTTTGGCGGCGGTGGCCGGGGCCGCGTCGGCCGTCGCCGAAGAAGCATCGGGCGCCGCCGTGCTGCGACCCGTCGTGTCGGTGCCGGAAGCAGCGGTTGCGCGCGGCGGTACGGCGCCGGATTGGTCACAGACCTGCAAGGTCGGCAGACGGGTGAGCGTCTGCGCCAGTTCGTCACGGCTGCCGGCGAAATCCACCGCCAGCCTGAGCGTGTCGCCATCCGCCTGGCGCAGATCCACGGCGCTGATGGTGCCCAGCGCCAGCAGATCCTTTTTCAGATCCACCCACTTTTGCAACGTATCCACGCCGTGCACGATCACCGGATTGGCACGGTCGACACCACCGCCGCCGACGACCCGGAAGCGGGCCACCAGAGCATCGCCGATGCCACCGACCATGGCCTGCGCGGCGGCCTCTCCGGAGGCGGCGGAAAAACGCTGGTCGGCGATGTCATTGCCGTTGTGCAGCAGGCGCCAGTTCACCGTGGCCTGAGCACCGCCATTCCCGGTACCACGATAGATGACGCCGGTGGCGATCCAGTCCGTGCCGTACCGCTTCGAGGCTTTCAACAGCGGACTGTCGAAATGGCCGCGAACATCGGTGACGGTGAGCGCGCTCTGATCCTGCTGGTCCCACGCCGGCAGGATCACGGTGAGACCCTGCTGTGCCGCCGCCTGGGTGATGACGGACGCCAGTGGATCATTGGCGCTGACCATATGCCCGCGACCGCTGCCGCCAGCCACCAGCCACACCAGCACCGGCGGGCGCGGGCCGCTCCACACGGCGACGCCCTGTTGCGCCAGCCAGCCGGCCAGTGCATCGGCATCGAAGCGGGCCTGCAAGACCGGCGGATCGCCGCTTTCATAACCATAGCGCAACAACCACTTGTCCGGTTCCGCCAGCGCCTGGGCGGCCCCCGGCAAGTGGCTCACCTGGTCCACGCTTTTGCCGGTCAGGCGCGCGATGACCTGCTCCAGGCCCTGCTGCAACGCCGCCTGGCGCGCAGTGCTGTCACCCTGGCTGCCGTCCGGCATTGGCACCTGAACCTGCCCCAGATCCCCGGCCAGTGCCGGGCAGGCCACGGCGATCGCCAGAAAAGCTGCAATCAACAGACGAAACATAAGGAAAAACCACCTTTTTCCGAGGTGCGAATCAAGCTCCGGGAGAGCGCCGCGTCACCGGCCCCGTCAACTGACCGGGCAACCGTGGCGAGCGGGAAAACTGGCGCGCATTATCACCCATCCGGGCACGGCTGGCGAACCACAATGCCGCCACCGGCAAATATTCCGTCGGCCAGCACGGAATAACCCCCTGTGGAGTTTCCCAGGCTCCCGCCCGGTTGCTAGAATACGCGGCCTCGACACCCGCCCGCCGCCTCACGGAGCTTCACCATGAGTAAACAGTCTCCCCCCTCTGATCAGAAGGGAGCCCAGAAAGAATCTCTGACCTACCGCGATGCCGGCGTGGACATCGATGCCGGCAATGCCCTGGTGCAACGCATCAAACCGGTGGCCAAACGCACCCGGCGGCCGGAAGTGCTGGGCGGCCTGGGCGGCTTCGGCGCACTCTGCGCGTTGCCGGAAGGCTACCGCAACCCGGTACTGGTGGCCGGCACCGACGGCGTCGGCACCAAACTGCGGCTGGCCATGGAGCACGACCGGCACGACCATATCGGCATCGATCTGGTGGCCATGTGCGTCAACGATCTGATCGTCGGCGGTGCCGAGCCGCTGTTCTTCCTCGACTATTACGCCACCGGCAAGCTCGACGTGGATACCGCCTCCCGGGTAGTGGCCGGTATCGGCGCCGGCTGCGAGCAGGCGGGTTGCGCGCTGATCGGCGGGGAAACCGCCGAGATGCCCGGCATGTACCAGGGTGGCGACTACGATCTTGCCGGCTTCTGTGTCGGCGTGGTGGAGCGCGACGGCGTGATTGACGGCTCCGCCGTGCAGCCCGGTGACCGTATCATCGGCCTGGCCTCATCCGGCCCTCACTCCAACGGCTACTCCCTGATTCGCCGCATACTGGAGCAGGCCGACAGCAACGAAATCGACGGCCAGCCGGTGATCGAGCTGCTGCTGGAACCGACCCGCATCTACGTGAAATCCCTGCTGACGCTGATTCGTCAGGTACCGGTCCACGCCATGGCGCACATCACCGGCGGTGGGCTGCCGGAAAACCTGCCCCGTGTGCTGCCGGCCGATACCCGTGCCGTGATCGACACCGGCGCCTGGCAGTGGCCGCCAATCTTCACCTGGCTGCAGGAGCAGGGCCAGGTGCCGGAGCAGGAAATGTACCGCACCTTCAACTGCGGCCTCGGCATGGTACTGGTGGTGCCCGCCACCCACGTGGACCAGACACTGGCGTTGCTGGAAGCGGCCGGTGAAAACGCGCGGCTGATCGGCGAAATCCAGCAAGGCTCCGGTGAGCCGGTGGTGGTGCTGGAAGGCGCCCAATGAGCCACCGCCTGGTCGTTCTCATCAGTGGCGCCGGCTCCAATCTTCAGGCCATGCTGGATGCCGTCACGGCAGGCACGCTGCCCGCGGCAGTCACCCTGGTGCTCAGCAACCGGGCCGATGCGGGTGGTCTGCTGCGCGCGCACAAGGCCGGTGTGCCCACCGCGGTGATCGATCACCGCGACTACCCCAGCCGCGAGGCTTTCGACGCGGCCATGGCCGAACGCATCGACCAGGCCGGAGCGGACACCGTGGCGCTGGCCGGCTTCATGCGCATTCTCAGTGCCGGCTTCGTGCAGCACTACCAGGGGCGGCTGATCAACATTCACCCGTCCCTGCTGCCGAAATACCCTGGCCTGCACACCCACGCGCGGGCCCTGGAAGCCGGCGACCGCGAACACGGTTGCAGTTTGCATTTCGTCACCGAAGAGCTGGACGGCGGGCCGCTGATCGCTCAGGCTCGAATCACCGTGGCGGAGAACGATGACGTGGACAGCCTGTCCAAGCGGGTGCAGGAGCAGGAACACGAACTGTACCCGCAAGTATTGCGCTGGCGCGCCGAACAGCGTCTGCGCCTGACCAACCAGGGAGTGGAGCTGGATGGGCGTGTCCTGCCCAGTGAAGGTTATCAGCAGCACGGCTGAGCCGATCTCCCCAACGATGACTGCCAGGGAGTTGTGGTCATGAAACGTCTTTTGCTGGTGCTGCTGTGTCTGAGCCTGGCCTCACTGGCCGGCGCCGATACGGCGCTGGCGCCGTTCTCGGCCCAATACCGCATTTACGTGAACAAGATTCCGATGCCGATCACCGCCACGCTGGTGCTGGAGCCGGCGTCAGGCACCGACCAATACCACATGCTGTTCAAGGCCAATTCCTGGCTGCTGAACAACAAGGAAGAAAGCTGGTTCCACTGGAATGGCTGCCACCCGCGCCCGCAGCGTTACGTGCATGAATTCAACGGATTCGGCCAGCACCGTTATTACCACATGACGTTCAACTGGTCGCCGCCCCAGGCCACCAGCGAATCCGAGGATCAGGAAAAGCGCACCTTCGACATTCCCGCGGACGCCATGGACGAGTTGAGCGTGCTGTTGCGCGCCCGCTGCGTGTTCGCCAGCGGCGACAAGGAATACCGGGCCACCAGCGTTTATGGAAAACGCATCCGCCACTCACTGTTCACGGTGGTCGGCCGGGAGACCATCGACACGCCGCTGGGCAAGCTGGATACGCTGGTGGTGGAGAAAAAACGCGACAAGGACAAGGACAACGACCGCCAGACGCTGTTCTGGGTAGCGCCGAAGGTCGGCTACATGGTGGTCAAGGCGCGCCATGTGGAAAACGCCCTGCTGCACGGCGAACTGATCATGACCGAGTACCACGGCCCCAAGCCCGCGCAGTAAGCGCGCCCTTCCATTCCATAACAGGCTGTCAGGCGCGCGGCAGCGTAACGCCCTTCTGCCCCTGATACTTGCCGTTACGGTCCTTGTAGGAAACCTGACACACCTCGTCGGATTCCAGAAACAGCATCTGCGCCACCCCTTCATTGGCGTAGATGCGCGCCGGCAGGTTGGTGGTGTTGGAAAATTCCAGCGTGACATGCCCTTCCCACTCCGGCTCCAGAGGCGTCACGTTGACGATGATGCCGCAGCGCGCATAGGTGGATTTGCCCAGGCAGATGGTCAGCACATTGCGGGGAATGCGGAAATATTCCACGGTGCGCGCCAGGGCGAAGGAGTTGGGCGGGATGGTGCAGTAATCCCCCTTGATGTCGACAAAGCTCTTCTCATCGAAATGCTTCGGATCCACGGTGGCCGAATGGATGTTGGTGAACACCTTGAATTCGTCGGCGCAGCGCACGTCGTAGCCGTAGCTGGACACGCCATAGGAAATCAGCTTTTCACCGCTGGAACCGGTACGTACTTGGCCGTCCTGAAAGGGCTCGATCATGCCGTGCTCGAGCGCCATGCGAGTGATCCAACGGTCGGATTTGATGCTCATGGTAATCCTTTTTTATTGCTGCTGGACGATCTTGGGAAAGGCGCGCCGCCCCTCGGCGGTCAGCGAGAGCTGAGCCGCCATGCGCCGGGCCGCCTTGCGATACAATTGCGCCTCGGCGCTGTCGGGATCGGCCAGCACGGTGGGCCTGCCGCCGTCCGCCTGCTCGCGAATCCGCAGTGACAACGGCAGAGAGCCGAGCAGCGGCGCCTGGTAGCGTTTGCTCATCAGTTCGCCACCGCCTTCGCCGAACACATGCTCTTCGTGGCCGCAATGAGAGCAGATGTGCACCGCCATGTTCTCGACGATGCCCAATACCTGGACGTCCACCTTGCGAAACATTTCCACGCCCTTGACGGCGTCCAGCAGAGCGATGTCCTGCGGCGTGGTGACGATCACCGCGCCCGCCACCGGAATTTTCTGCGCCAGGGTCAGCTGGATGTCGCTGGTGCCCGGCGGCAGATCGACGATCAGATAGTCCAGATCCTTCCAGGCGGTCTGCTGCATCAGTTGGGTCAGCGCGCCGCTGGCTTTCGGGCCACGCCATATCACCGCCGTGTTACGGGTCGCCAGATAGCCCATGGACATGGTTTGCAAACCATGCGCCGGCACCGGCACCAGAATCTGGTTCTCGAGCATTTCGGGA
>CAYMKZ010000001.1:36738-86365 GCA_964391345.1 uncultured Alcanivorax sp. | reverse complement strand
CCTGCGTGGAGCACAACCCGTGTCATCCTGCGTGGAGCGCAGCGGTACGTCATGCTGCGCGCAGTCGCAGTGCGCAGGATCCAGGCCCTGGATTCCGCAACTTCGCGCAGGGTGACGTTGGTGGCCGTGCCACGCGGATTGACGGTCCCAGGCCCGGCTACTGCCCGCGCCGCTCGCGCCGGTAATCGCGCGGCGGTACGCCCATCACTTTCTTGAACAGCCGGGAGAAGTAGTAGGGGTCATCGTAGCCCAGGTCCCGGGCGATGTCGGTGACGCCCAGATCGGTGATATCCAGCAGGTAGCAGGCGCGGCTGATCTTCAGGTGCAGGAACGCCTGCATCGGCGTCTGCCCGGTTTGCCGTTTGTATTCCCGTATGAAATGGTAGCGTGACAGGTCACTGGTGGCGGACACCAGTTGTTGCAGCTCGACACGCTCATGCAGGCGCGCCTGCAACCAGGCCTGGATGCGCGGCACATCCACCGCCGCGTCACGCTCGGCACGCTGGCGGCGCATCAGCGCCATGAACGTCAGCACGCTTTTCAGCAGATTGGCCGCATAAATCTGGTGGTGGGCGCGAAAGCGCATGGCGGTGGTCAGCAGCAGTTCCAGATCCTCGGTGAGACGGGAATGACGCCCCACCTGAGCGACGAAAGCCGGGCCAGCGCCGACAATATTGTCGAAATAATCGTCCACCCGGCGGCCGCCGAGATGCACCCAGTAAATGGTCCAGGGGTCGTGACGATCGGCCTGGTAAGCGTGTCGCTGCCCTTCGCGCAGCAGCAGCACGTCGCCGGCCTGCACCGGCTGCTGATGCCCGGCGGATTCCGCCAGACCGGCCCCGGCCAGGCAGTAGATCAGCAGGTGGTCGCGCGGTTTCAGCCGCTCCATGTGATGACCGGCGGCGCTCGGATAGTAGCCCACACCGTGGGGCAGGCAATCGCGGCACAATGGCTGCCCGGTCAGGGTATCCACCAGCGTCTGCGGGATGACGGCGCGCCGGCCGGTTTCCGGCAGCGGCCAGCGGGAGGTTTCGACGGTGTCGGTCTGATTGACATTCATAGGGCAATTATGTCCATCTTTTATCAATTAAAACCATCTTATACCGCGCCTCTCTGTGGTACACAGTAGCAATAAGTTTCAAGACAGCCCGCGATAACAACACTGGAGAGCGATATGTCCACGCAACTGCCTCAATTGATCAACGGCGAATTCCGGCCCAGCAAGACCGACAAATGGATTCCGGTCCTCAACCCGGCCACGCAGGAAATCGTCTGCCAGGCACCGGAAGCCACCACCGAAGAAATGGAACTGGCCATCGCCTCCGCCAAGGAAGCGTTCCAGACCTGGCGCCACACCCCGGTACTCGACCGCGCGCGGGTCATGCTGCGCTACCAGCAGATCCTCAAGGACCGCCAGGACGATATTGCCAAGGTGCTGTCAAAAGAGAGCGGCAAAACCTTCGCCGATGCCAAGGGCGACGTCTGGCGCGGCCTGGAAGTGGTGGAGCACGCCGCCGGCGTCGCCTCGCTGATGATGGGCGAGACCGTGCAGAACGTGGCCACCAATCTGGACACGCAATCCTGGGTGCATCCGATGGGCGTGTTCGCCGGCATCACGCCGTTCAACTTCCCGGCGATGATTCCGCTGTGGATGTTCCCCATGGCCATCGCCTGCGGCAACACCTTCATCCTCAAGCCCTCCGAGCAGGACCCGATGACGCCGAACATGCTCGCCGAGCTGTTCCTGGAGGCCGGCGCACCGAAGAACGTATTGCAGGTGATCCACGGCGCCAAGGATCAGGTCAACATGCTGTGCACTCACCCGGACATCAAAGGGGTATCGTTCGTCGGCTCGCCGACGGTGGGCCAGCACGTCTACCGCACCGCCAGCCACAACCTGAAACGAGTACAGTGCTTCGTCGGCGCCAAGAACCACATGGTGATCATGCCCGACGCCAATAAAGAGCAGGTGATCAAGGCGCTGACCGGCTCTTCCTGCGGCGCCGCCGGCCAGCGTTGCATGGCGATCAGCGTGGCGGTGTTCGTCGGTGAGTCGAAACAGTGGATCGACGACCTGAAAGCGCAGTTCAGCCAGACCCGCCCCGGCGCCTGGGACGACGAAGGCGCCGACTACGGCCCGCAGATCAACGCCAAGGCCAAGGAACGCATCCTGCGCCTGATCCAGCAAGGCAAGGAGGAAGGCGCCACCTGCCTGCTGGACGGCTCCGACTGCACGGTGGAAGGGCTGCCGGACGGCAACTGGGTGGGGCCGACCCTGTTCACCGGCGTGACCCCGGAAATGAGCCTCTACAAGGAGGAAATCTTCGGCCCGGTGCTGTCCTGCATCAACGTTGATACCCTGGAACAGGCCATCAACCTGATCAACGACAACCCTTACGGCAACGGCACCTCGATCTTCACTTCCAGCGGCCCGGCGGCCAGCCGCTTCCAGCGCGAAATCGAAGTGGGCCAGGTGGGCATCAACCTGCCGACGCCGGTACCGCCGCCGTATTTCAGCTTCACCGGCGCCAAGGGCTCCTTCTACGGCGACCAGCATTCCTACGGCAAGCAGGCGGTGCGTTTCTATACCGAAACCAAGACCGTCATGAGCCGCTGGTTCGAAGAGGATGATCAGAGCGGCCCGCACATGACCATTCATTTGAAATGATGATGGCCCTTATCCGTTCGTGGATTCTGCGACTGCGCGCAGAATGACGGGAAGAGGAAGCGGGGCGTGACTCCCGCTATCCTGCGCGGAGCGAAGCGGCACGTCATCCTGCGCGAAGTCGCAGGATCTGCGTAGTCGCAGCATCTGCGCAGCACGCAGCACGCAGCACGCAGCACGCAGCACGCAGGATCTCATCATCAGAGGAACAGCTTGTGGATTTTTCATTCAGCGAAGAGCAACAGGCATTCCGGGAGACGGCGCGCCAGTTCGCGGAAAAGGAACTGGCGCCCTACGCCGCCGAGTGGGATGCCAACAGCACCTTCCCCAAAGACAGCATCCGCCGGGCCGGCGAGCTGGGTTTCTGCTCGCTGTATTGTGACGAGCAATACGGCGGCATGGGCCTGAGCCGGCTGGATGCGTCACTGATTTTCGAGCAGATGGCAGCGGGCTGCACCTCGACCACGGCCTTCATCACCATCCACAACATGGCCACCTGGATGCTCAGCCACTTCGGCAACGACGCCCTGCGCGAACGCTGGGCGGCACCGTTGATGAGCGGCGAGGCGCTGGCGTCCTACTGCCTCACCGAACCGAACGCCGGCTCCGATGCTGCCTCCCTGACCACCAGCGCCAAACGGGACGGCGACGACTATCTGATCACCGGCGGCAAGGTGTTCATCTCCGGCGCCGGCGATACCGATGTGCTGGTGTTGATGGCGCGTACCGGCGGCCCCGGTGCCGGCGGCATCTCCTGTTTCGCCATCCCCGCCGATGCCGAGGGCATCAGCTACGGCCGCAATGAAGACAAGATGGGCTGGAAGAGCCAGCCCACCCGCGCCATCACGCTGGAAAACGTGCGGGTGCCGGTGGGCAACCGCATCGGCGACGAAGGCCAGGGCTTCAAGATCGCCATGGCCGGCCTGGACGGCGGGCGCATCAACGTGGCCAGTTGTTCGCTGGGCGCGGCGGCGGCGGCGCTCAACCAGGCGCAATCCTACGTGCTGGAGCGCAAGCAGTTCGGCCAGGCCATCGCCACCTTCCAGAACACCCAGTTCGCGCTGGCGGACATGGCCACGCACCTGGTGGCCGCCCAGCAAATGGTGCGGTTGGCGGCCTGGAAGCTGGACAGCGGCGCCGCCGACAAGACGCTGTACTGCGCCATGGCCAAGCGGCTGGCCACCGACCTGTGCTTCGATATCTGCAACCAGGCACTGCAACTGCATGGTGGCTATGGTTACATCAAGGAATATCCGCTGGAGCGTTACGTGCGCGACAGCCGCGTGCACCAGATTCTCGAAGGCACCAACGAGATCATGCGCGTGATCATTTCGCGGCGGGTGCTGCAAGACCTGTCGTTTTTGTAGACAGAACAACTCTTTTTAGAACAAAAAGGAGAGCAACATGAAAATCGGCTTTTTCGGTGTCGGCCATATGGGCGGCCCCATGGCGGCCAATCTGGTCAAGGCCGGCCATGAAGTGACTGTTTTCGATCTGGTGGCCGAACTGCGCGATGCCTCGGCCAAACAGGGCGCCAAAGCGGTGGACGACCCCGCCCAGGCCGTGGCGGGCGCCGAGGTGATCATCAGCATGCTGCCCTCCGGCAAGGCGGTGACCGGCCTGTATCTGGGCGACAACGGCATTCTGCCGCTGATCGACAAGAAGGCGTTGATCATCGACTGCTCCACCATCGACGCCGACACCAGCCGCAAGGTGGCCGCCGAGGCGGAGAAAAGCGGCCGGGTGATGATGGATGCGCCGGTCTCCGGCGGCGTCGGCGGCGCCGTGGCCGGCACGCTGACGTTCATCTGCGGCGGCAGCGAAGAGGCCGTGGAACGGGCCCGTCCGATTCTCGACGTGATGGGCAAGAACGTGTTCCGCGCCGGCCCTTCCGGGGCCGGGCAGGTGGCGAAGATCTGCAACAACATGCTGCTGGCGGTGCACATGATCGGCACTTCCGAGGCGTTGCAGATGGGCGCCGATCACGGCCTGGACCCAGCGGTGCTGTCCGAAATCATGCGCGTCAGTTCCGGCGGCAACTGGTCGCTGGAGGTGTACAACCCCTGGCCCGGCGTGATGCCCAACGTGCCTTCTTCCAATGGCTACGAAGGCGGCTTCGGCGTCAACCTGATGAACAAGGATCTGGGGCTGGCCCAGGAAGCCGCGCTGGCCACTCGCTCCTCCACGCCGATGGGTTCACTGGCGCGCAGCCTGTACGCCGCGCACGCCAACCACGGCTACGGCGGCAAGGATTTCTCCAGCATCCTGACGTTGTTCAAGCACAAGGACGACATCAAGTAGGGCCTTGCGGCACGCTTTGTGGGAAAATCTCCGGGGTGACGGATTTCCGCCACCCTTGTTGTCCGCCATTGCCACGGAGTTTTCATGAAACGGACCTTCCCCGCCTTTATTCTCATTTCCGCCTTCTTGCTGCTCGGCGCTTGCAGCACCACCAGTACCGTGCAGCAAACCGACCTGATGCACCATCACTGGAACCTCAGCGCCATTGATGGCGTCGCGCTCGCCGCGGACAGCAAATCCGATCTGGAAATCGGCGAGAACCTCCGCATTCATGGCCTGGCCGGCTGCAATCGCTTCTTCGGTACCGCCACGCTGGAGAAAGGCGTGCTGAAAGCCGAGCATCTGGGCAGCACGCTGATGGCCTGCCAACCGGGAGCACGGCAAATCGAAGACGCCGTACTCGGCACGCTGACGAAGGGCGCAAAAGTCCAGATCATCGCCAACGGCCAGCAGCACCAGTTGATACTGACAGGCCCGCAACACCAGCTCACCTATCAACTCAGCGACTATATGTGACCGCCCGGCGGGGCCGCTGCTCGCGCCAGCCCAGCGTCAGCAGCAGCATCAGCAAGCCGACATAGGCCAGGCTCCAGCAACCCATGGCCAGCAACAGCGCCTGCCGGAAGGAAAACCAGGGCAGCGACAGGCGCAACAGGGCGGCCACGCTGATCAGCAAGACCAGCAGATAGAACGCCGGGATGGCGTTGGGGTCTTTCAGCACCCGATGCAGACGGGTGCGCGCCATCACCGTCAGCGTCAGGGTGCCCAACGCGCCCACGGTGATGGCGTGAAACGCCAGTGTCAGCGCGCTCTGCCGTGCAACCAGACTCCACGCTACCAGCAGCCAGCCGGCGATCAGCCAGCTATAACCCAGCAGCAGCGCCAGCAGATCGGCACGGTCGAGACAGTGCCAAATCCGCCAGCGCAGCATGCGTATCAATGTCAGCAGTGCGCAAGCCAGCAGCGCCACCGCCACTACCACGGAAGTCCAGGGCAGCATCGGCAGGTTGCTCAACAGGCTCAAAGCCAGCAACAGCAAGACCGCGCCTTCCAGCCGCGGCTGCACCTTGTCTTTCAGTGTCAGACCCCGCTGTTTCAAATGACCGGCAATGGCCGGGGCGAGCAGACGCCCACCCATGAAGAACATCAGCGTGCTGAACAGCAGGATGGTATCCAGAAACAGCAACCGGCTCAGTTGCGCGGGATTCGCCTGCACCTGCCAGTGAAACGCCGCCAGCGTCAACGCCAGCCCCATGACGATGAACGCCACCGAGCGGTTGCGCCATTTTTTCGCCGTCTTCAGGAAAATCGGCACGATGCGCCACAACAGCGCCAGCACGAAGGCCACGTTGCACAGCGCCGCCAGCCCGCTGCCCGGCCAGAGCAGAAAGGTGGCGCGGGCCAGCGCCCAAAGCGCCGCAAAGAACAGGATTTGTCGCTTCGGCAAAGGCCCGAGCACATAGCCGGCCACCACCGCCAGGGCGAAGCCGAACAGCATCTCGTGACCGTGCCCCCAAGCGACGCGCAAACCGGGCGGCGCCGCCAGCCAGCCGAACTGGCCGGCCACCGACCAGGGCAGGATCAGTGCCGCGTAGGCGGCCGCCAGCGGGAACCAGTACACATTGGCAAAGGGGGGCTTTTTTCCGGCGCTACTCACCGCCACGACTCCAGCAGGGCACATTCATCGGTGCCGCCTCCGGAGTCGTTCACTCAGGAGGGCGACCAGACCTCGCCCGGATCATGAGCCAGAAAGCGCGGGCGTCGCCGCCGTGCCGCGTAAGGCTCGCCGCAAGCGTTGTCACGGCGATTGTAGACGAAAAACACGTTGCTGCGCGGGTCGGGAGACATATTGGCATTGGATCCGTGCAGGGTGTTGCAATCGAACAGCAACAAGCCACCGGCCACGCCGGTCGGCGCTTCGATGCCCTGACGGGCGATCAGTTTGCGCAACACATCGTGGCTGGGCACACCGAACTGCTGGGCCCTCAGGGACTGCTTGTGATGCTGCTCCGGTGTTTCGCCCAGGCAGGGCACGAACACCCGGTGAGAGCCCGGAATCAGCATCAGCGGCCCGTTGAAGCGGTGATTGTCGGTCAGCACGATGGAGGCGCTGACCGCGTGCATCGCGGGCATGCCGTCCTCGGCGTGCCAGGTTTCGAAATCCGAGTGCCAATTGAAGCCCCGGCCATGGAAACCGGGCTTGTAGTTGATGCGGCTCTGGTGCACGTAGACATCGCCACCGAGAATCTGCCGGGCTCGCCCCAGCAAGCGCGGGTCGCGGGCCAGGTCGCTGAAGCGCTGACTGAGAAAATGCACCGCGAACAGCGAGCGGATTTCCTGGCTGTCCGGCTCGGTGATGGTGAAATCACGGCCTCGAAAGTCGTCACGGTTGAGCAGGCCATGCAGTTCGGCGGTCAGTTCCGCCACTTCCCGGCGATCCAGAAAGCGGGGCTCGAACAGGAAACCGCGCGCTTCGAATTCCCGGAGCTGGGTTCGGGACAGCGGCCCCTCTTTGTTTTCCGCGCTGATTACCGGCTCTCTCCGGCTCAGCCAGAGCGGATCCGGTGTGGTTCGCACACGGGTGGGATAAGGGTCTTCGCGGTAAGAGCAAGGGTCGCCGGTTCGGCGGCGGGTCGGCGTCTGCACTGACATCAAATCACCTCCAGGGATTCGGGATCAGGTTCAACAACCACCACAATCAGAGTGTCGGTGGGAAAAGCCTTTTGTCACGGCCGACGCAGAAAAACCTTGCACCGCCAGGCCGGAGCAGGCGCCCCTAACATAGAGACATCTCTGGAAATTTCAAGGAAGGTCGCCGGTTGCGCCTGGCCACGGCGTCCCCACTGCCTTCGCCGATGATTCGGGGTACAGTAGGCACTGTTACGCCGGCTGGCGGCGCACCGCCAACGCCGCATCGGCGACGGGGCGAATCAATCACGGGAGAGACTGATGGGACTGGATTTTCAGGGGCGGCGGGTGATCGTCGCCGGTGGCAGCAAGGGTATCGGCCGCGCCATCGCGCTGGGCTTTGCCCGCAACGGCGCCAGTGTCGCCGTTTGCGCCCGGGGACAGGCGGCGCTGGATGCCTTGCGTGAAGAGGCGGCAGCGGAAGAGTTGGCGTTGCAGGTGGGCAGTTGCGATATCGGCGACAAGACGTCGCTGGAAACCTGGCTCGCTGACGCCGCCGGCAAGCTGGGCGGTGTGGATGTGCTGGTCAATTGCGCCTCGGCCTTCGGCCGCGACGACAACGAAGAGGGCTGGATGCGCAGCATCGAGGTGGACCTGATGGGCACCGTGCGGGCATCTCACGCCTGCTTGCCTTATCTGCAACAGTCCACGGGCGCGTCGATCATCAACATCGCTTCCATCTCGGCGCTGCACGCCACCACACGCACCGCCCCCTACGGTGCCGCCAAGGCCGCCGTCACGCACTACACGGGCAGTCTGGCACTGGCCATGGCGCCTCACAAAGTGCGGGTCAACGCCATCGCTCCCGGCTCCATCGAGTTTCCCGGCGGCGTCTGGGACCAGGCACGGCAGCATAATCCAAAGCTTTACCAGGGGACGCTGGAATCCATCCCGTTCGGCCGCTTCGGCGGCCCCGAGGAAGTGGCCAACGTGGCGCTGTTCCTGGCTTCCGATCTGGCCAGCTGGATCACCGGGCAGACATTGGTGGTGGACGGCGGGCAGGTTCTCGCCTGATCGGCGATGGTGATTTTTCTCTCCACAGTCACCGCGTATTCAGGCATCATGGGCGCACTTGAAGGGGAGTATCCCCCGGCGCCCTGATTCGCGCCGGCGGCGGTGTCGTCAGCACGAGCCATGATGCGGCTCCGGCACCACCACGATCGCCAACGGCGATCCGGGAGAGACCTTCGGGCTGATCCGTTCATCAACCCGGAGGTTTTTCCGTGCATGTCCCATTGTGGGTGTGGATCGCTACCGTCGGTGGCATCCTCGGCCTGTTCCTGTTCGATTTCATCTCTTCCGTGCGCAAGCCCCATGAGCCTTCCTTCAGGGAAGCGGCTTTCTGGTCCGCGTTCTTCGTCAGTCTGGCGCTGCTGTTCGGCGTCGGGCTGTGGATGGTTTGGGGCGCCCGGCACGGCGCCGAGTATTTCGCCGGCTACATCACCGAGATGAGCCTGTCGATCGACAACCTGTTCGTGTTCGTCACGCTCATGGCAGCCTTTGCCGTGCCCAGGGAAAGCCAGCAGAAAGCACTGTTGATCGGCATTCTCATCGCGCTGATTCTGCGTGCCCTGTTCATCTGGGTGGGCGCGGCGGCGATCGCCGAGTTCAGTTGGGTGTTTTATCTGTTCGGGCTGTTCCTGGTTTATACCGCCGTCCATCTGGTGATGGAGTTCTTCAAGAAGGAAGACGAAAACAAGGAATATCAGCCGGGCAAGGCCATGCAGTTGCTGCAACGGATTCTGCCGGTCAGCGATGACTACCAGGGCCAGAAACTGTTGGCGCGGGTCGATGGCAGACGGATGGTGACCCCCCTGTTCATGGTGGTGGCGGCGCTGGGTTTCACCGATGTGCTGTTCGCTCTGGATTCCATCCCGGCGATCTACGGCCTGACCAAGGAGCCCTACATCGTGTTCACCACCAACGCCTTCGCGCTGATGGGCTTGATGCAGCTGTATTTCCTCATCGGCGGCCTGCTCAAGCGGTTGGTTTATCTGGGGCTGGGGCTGTCGGCGATTCTCGCTTTCATCGGCGTGAAACTGGTATTGGAGGCGCTGCACGGCAATACGCTGCCGTTCATCAACGGCGGGGAGCCGCTGCACGCCATTCCGGAAATACCGATCTGGCTGTCGATCGCCATCATCGTCGGCACGCTGGTGGTGACCACCATCGTCAGCCTGCTGCGCAGCCGGGCCCTGGAGCGCGGCTAACGCTGCGCCGCGGGCAGCGGCTGCACGGCCGGCGCTTGCCGCAGGCTTTCCCGGTAACGATCGACACGCAGGCCCTGGGCCAGCATGTGCCGGGCCAGGTCGGTGAGGGCGCCGATGCTGTCGATCACCGCGTCGGGGCGGTGCGGGTGGCGCACGGTGCCGGGAAAGATCTTGTCCAGCCAGGCCTGCGACCAGTGCGCGCCGTTGTAGAAAATGGCGGTGACGCCGGCTTCCTTGGCGGCAATGATGTCGGTGGTACTGTCGCCGGCATACCAGCAGTGCTTGCCGGGCTCGATGCCCAGCTCCGCCAGCGCCTTCAACAGCATGTCCGGATGGGGCTTGCGGCGCACGCCGTCATCACCACTGACGATGACGTCGAACAGATCCAGCCAGCCGCTGCCGTCGACGATGCGCAGTTCGTGTTCGAGAAAATCGCGCTTGCGGTTGGAGATCACACCGATCGGCACGCCGCAGGCGCGCAGCCGCTCCAGGTTTTCGCGAATGCCCGGCTCCAGCGGATGCACGTTGCTGACATAATTCTTGTAGCAGGCGTCGAAGGCGGCGTGGATGCGCGCCTTGGCGTCCTGGTCGTCACCGAACAGCACTTCGAAAATATCGGTGCGGGAAATCTTGCGCTGGGAGACGATCTTCGGGTGCAGCCGGTGGTGGTCGCGCACGTACTTGACCAGCTTGGCGTCCTCGATGGTTTTCGAATCGTCCGGCGCCAGCAGACGGTCGAACAGATCCAGCTCGCGCAGGCGCGGCAGCACATCATCGATGGCGTGGTACATCGCATCGTGGGTATCGACCAGTGTCGCGTGCCAGTCGATCAGCACCACCTCCGGTTTGTCCCGGGGCAACTGCAGGATGCTCATGGGTATGGCGTCCGTTCATCGGCCTTGTGGGCCTGAACCCCAACAGTAGCGGATTTCCATGACAAAACGAAATCGGCGGGAAACAGGCAATAATATTGCAGTCCATCTGTCGGCAACGGCCGGCCGATCCGTACTAGAATGGGCGCTTTGCCGCGTGCATGAGCAACCGGGAAGCACGACCATCGAAAGGAGCACTTCGTGACCGACATCATCACGGTGGAACGACTCCACAAAACCTACGAGTCCGGTTTCACCGCGCTCAGGGACATCAACCTCGCTATCCGCGAGGGCGAGCTGTTCGCGTTGCTCGGCCCCAACGGCGCCGGCAAGACCACGCTGATCAGCATCATCTGCGGGCTGGTGCGGCCCAGCGCCGGCACCGTGCTGGCCGGCGGTTACGACATCGTCCGCCAGTACCGGGCGGCGCGCTCGCGCATCGGGCTGGTGCCGCAGGAGATTTCCACCGACGCCTTCGAGACCGTTTGGGCCACGGTCAATTTCAGCCGTGGCCTGTTCGGCAAGCCGTCCAATCCGAAATACGTGGAAAAGGTGCTGCGCGATCTGTCGCTGTGGGACAAGCGCAAGGAGAAGATCATTGCTCTGTCCGGCGGCATGAAGCGGCGGGTGATGATCGCCAAGGCGCTGGCCCACGAGCCGGACATCCTGTTTCTCGACGAGCCCACCGCCGGTGTCGATGTGGAATTGCGCCGCGACATGTGGGAGATGGTGCACGGCCTGCGGGCACAGGGCGTGACCATCATTCTCACCACCCACTATATCGAGGAAGCGGAGCAGATGGCCGACCGCGTCGGCGTGATCAATCACGGCGAACTGGTGCTGGTGGAGGACAAGACCACGTTGATGCGCAAACTCGGCAGCAAGGAACTGCGCCTGCAACTGGAAGCGCCGCTGACGGCGATACCCGCCGCCCTGGCCGGCCTCGATCTGTCGCTGGAAGGTGACGGACATGAACTGATCTATCGTTTCGACGCCCGCCACGAAAGCGGCGATATCGCCGGGCTGTTGCGCCGCCTGGCGGAGTTGAATATCGGCTTCAAGGATCTGCGCACCCGGGAAAGCTCGCTGGAAGAAATTTTCGTCAATCTGGTGCACGCCGACAACGACCAGCACCAAGGCGCGCCACGCCGTGTTCAAGGAGGACAACCATGAATCTGTACGCCGTTCGCGCCATCTACCGCTTTGAAATGGCGCGCACCGCCCGCACGCTGATGCAGAGCATCGCCTCGCCGGTGATTTCCACGTCGCTTTATTTCGTGGTGTTCGGCTCGGCCATCGGTTCACGGATGGTGGAGATCGATGGCGTCAGCTACGGCGCCTTCATCATTCCCGGGCTGATCATGCTGTCGCTGCTCAACGAGAGCCTGTCCAACGCCTCCTTCGGCATCTACATGCCGAAATTCTCGGGCACCATCTATGAAGTGTTGTCAGCGCCGGTGTCCTACCTGGAAATCGTGCTGGGCTACGTCGGCGCGGCAGCCAGCAAATCCGTCATCCTCGGCTTGCTGATGCTGGCCACCGCGCGGCTGTTCGTGGATTACCACATTCTCCATCCGGTGTGGATGGTGGGCTTTCTGGTGCTCACGGCGGTGACTTTCAGTCTGTTCGGTTTCATCATCGGCGTCTGGGCGGACGGCTTTGAAAAACTGCAGATCATTCCGCTGATGATCATCACGCCGCTGACTTTTCTCGGTGGTACGTTCTATTCCATCAAGATGCTGCCGCCGATCTGGCAGACCATCACCCTGTTCAATCCGGTGGTCTATCTGGTCAGTGGTTTCCGCTGGGCGTTTTACGGCTCGGCGGACGTCAATGTGGGCGTCAGTCTGGGAATGACCGTGGCGTTCATGCTGCTCTGTCTGGCCGGTATCGGCTGGATATTCAAGACCGGCTACAAACTGAAAAGCTGAGCCGCCGTGAATTTCAGCCTCTTCGATGTGATGCTGCTGGCCGTGGTGGCCATCGCCGCCGCCCTGTTCTGGCGCGGCCGGCGCATCCACGAGATGACGGTGCGCCTCACCCGCCAGCACTGCCAGCGCGAGGAAGTATTGCTGCTCGATGAAACGGTGGCGCTGAAAAAGATCCGGCTACGCCGCGACCACCTCGGCCGGCCACGGCTGTGGCGGCTTTACTCTTTCGAATTCACCGTTACCGGCGGAGAGCGTTACAGCGGCGAAACCCAAGTGCTCGGCGACCGCGTGAGCCACATCAGCCTGCCGCCGCACCGCTTCCATCAGGAGCCGGATCAGTTGCACTGAGCGCCGACACCCATGATGAGATCAGCTCCATTTGGCGCGATCGCGTTCGATGCGCACCGGGTCCATGAACTGGCCGATCATCACTTCGGTGGCATGGGCGTAAGCCTGCTCCAGCGGCATTTCCATCTGCCGGTAAAGCGTCTGTTTGCCCTTGGCCACCGCCTCGCCGTGGCGGCCGGCCAGCTTGCGGGCGAAGTCGCGGATGAAATCCTCCAGCTCGGCGGCCGGCAACACGCGGTTGATCAAACCGGCCTGCCGCGCCCAGGTGGCATCATAGACTTCTCCCGAGAGCGTCATTTCGGCGACCAGCTTGCGCGGCAGGTTGCGCGCCACGGCCACCGCCGGGGTGGTGCAGAAACCACCGTTGTTAACCCCCGGCAGGCAGAATGTCGCCGCCTCGGAGACAAAGGCCAGATCACAGGACGCCATCAGTTGCAGACCGCCCGCCGTGGCAATGCCTTCGACCCTGGCGATGGTCGGCTTCGGCGAGCGCGTCAGCGCCTGCATCAGAACCGCGCAATCGGTGAACAGACGCTTTATGTACGCCAGCCCCTGGTCCGGGTCGGCGCGGTGCCGGGCGATCTCCTTCAGATCGTGCCCGGCGCAGAAGATCCTGCCGGGGCCATGTAGCACCACCACCCGCACGGTATCGTCGTGCGCGGCGCGCGCCAGCGCCGTGGTCAGTTCGGCGATCATGGCCGCCGACAGCGGATGCGCCGGCCCCGCACCCAGGGTCAGTGTCAGCACGCCCTGGTCCAGGGCGCTGGCAACCAGACCGGTATCGTCGCTGTAAGGCATCGGTGGTTCTCCTCAAGCCAGGTTAGCTGAATTCACGATACGACGATCGGCTGCCTCTATCCAGCACATATCCAGCACAACGAAACACGCCCCGGCAAGCCGGGGCGTATCGTCATGCGGCTGTTGTCAGAGCGGTTTTCAACTCCAGCCGAACAGCGTATCCAGCAAACCGCCCAACAGATCTCCGAGGCCAGGAATGTTTTTCAGTACCCCGCTGATCGGATTGAGCACCTGCTTGAGCAGGCCGTCGTCACCGGCCACCGTGCTCAGCACGGAAACCAGCGGATCACCCAGCGCCGGCACCTGTTGCAGCAGAGTACCTACCGCCGGAACGATGGCGTTGTTGCTGCCGAGCAGACCACCCAGCAGGTCTTGCAGGCCGGCTGTACCGGAGCCCGGCAAGACGCCGCCATCGAGCAGACCGCCCAGTACATTGTTGAGCAGGTCGCCCAGCACCGGAACGCTTTGCAGCAAGCCGGTGGCCGGCTGAAGCAGGCTTGGCAGGTTGGTCAGGTCCACGCCATCCGCGCCACCCAGCACCGTGCCGAGAAGCTGGTTGAGCAGGTCACCGGCCACCGGAATCTGTTGCAGGGCCTCGGTCAGGTTGCCGAGGTCGAGGCCGCCCGGCAGACCGCCGCCGTCGGTGTCCCCGAGGATGCCGCCCAGCAGCGAGTTGAGCAGATCACCCAGTACCGGCACCTGGCCGACCAGATCGCCGATCTGCCCCAGTTGGCCGCTGGCGGAGGTCAGGCATTCCAGCGGATTGCCGGAATCACAGTTGACCGCGCCCAGTATCTGACCCAGCAGCGGGCCCAGCACCGGTACCTGGTTGAGCACATCCTGCACGGTTTGCGGCAGCGAGCTGAAATCACCACTGGTGAGCGCGCTGATCAGACTTTGCAGGTCCAGATCGCCGATCGGCAGGCCACCGCTGTCGCCACCGGCCAGGCCGCTGAGCAGATCACCCAGCACCGGCACCTGGGACACCAGATCCGGCAGGCCTTGAAGGTTCTTCAGCAGCCCCAGCAACTGGTCGACACCAAGACCGCCGTCGTTATCGGAGCCACCCGGCAGCACGTTGCCCAGCAGGTCACCGACCACCGGAATGCCGGCCAGCAAGTCAGGCAGGGATTTCAGCAGATCGAGATTGCCGGGGTCTTCGCCGATTTTGCCCAGCAGGCTGTTGATCAGATCACCGGCCACCGGCACGTTGCCCAGCAGACCGGTGACCGGACTCAGCACGTCGTTGGCCTGCAACAGGCAGTTCAGCGGCCGCACCGGGCCGTCTCCGCAAATCTGATCGAGACCCGGCACGCCGGTCATGCTGACGGCGGTGCCCAGGGCGCCAAACACCTCGTTCAAACAGGCCTTGGGATCGATCTCGCCACCCTCGGCGGTATTGGTCGCCGCCGCCGGGCACAGCGCATTGGTGACCATATTGAGCGTGCTGGTCAGCAACTGGCCGCTGGCCAGATCATTGGCGATGCCGGTGACGCAGGCCTGCGGGTCCTGGGCGTTGTTGCAACCCAGCAGCGTCAGCGCGCCCTGCACGGTTCCCGGCAGGTCGGTCACTACGCCGGGCAGCCCGGTCAGGGCGTCCTTCAGGGTCGTGGCGCTTTCCGTCAAGCAACTGGGCAGGAAACCGGCGGGATCGTCCGCCACGTCGCCATCGGTTTTCGACAGCGTGGTCTGACACAGCAGGCCCAGCACATTCAGGTTGGCCAGCTGGACATCTTCCAGCGCCGTGTTCTTGCAGGTGATGCCATCCAGCAGATCGCTGAGCTGGCCGAGGTCGGCGTTTTCCTCACCCGCCTTGTTGAAAGCGGCGAAAATGTTGCCGGTGCAAACCTGCACGGTAAGTTGATGGGTGCCGTTGTAGCCATCGACGGTGTCCACCACCGTCAGCACGTTGCCGGAATCGGGATTGCCAACATCGCCGGAGCCACCACCATCGCCGGGCGCGACGACACCATCGCCGCCGGTGATCTCTCCGTCGCCGGGATCCGTGGTGCTGGTGCCGCTGTCGCCGGAGCCACCGGAAACGGCGGCGGGACCTGCGTCACTGCCGCCACCACCGCCACCGCCGCAGGCGGCGAGCGCCGTGACCATCGTGGCCAGTAAAAGAGTTCTTGCCAGTATTCTGAACATGGGAGCCACCCTCCGTGAATTTCTCGATACAACCCGTGCCGAACGCCAGGGGCTCACCCCTCCCCCTCAACCAGGAGGGCGTCGGTACAAGGTTGAATGTACAAAGGCTGGCTATGAAAAAGCGTAGATACTGGTGTAAGTGCTGTTACGGATCGAATCAAACGCAACGGTACGCAACCACAGGTGTGTGGCGTGTAACGGTTTATTGCTTTTCACAGCGGGGATGGGTGGAAATCTTTACCGGTGGCGGGCCGGCCACGACAAGGAAAAGCGAAGGGACAGCAAAAGGAGGCCGCCCGAAGCGGCCTCCCGGAGGGCATTACAGGTGCTTGAGAACGGTCTCGGCGCTGCTTTCTTCGACGCCCTTGGCGTCCACGCCCAGATAGCTGATCACGCCGTCGTCGGCGATCAGTGCAAAGCGCTTGCTGCGAACGCCCAGACCGGCGCCCGTGACATCCAGCTCCATGCCCGCCGCGCGGGTGAATTCACCATTGCCGTCGGCCAGCATGGTGATCTTTTCGGCGTTCTGATTGTCCTGCCAGGCGCCCATCACGAAGGCGTCGTTGACCGCCAGACAGCCAATCGCGTCCGCCTTTTCCAGGATTTCGTCGGCGTGCACCACGAACCCCGGCATGTGGGTATTGGAACAGCCCGGCGTGAACGCGCCCGGCACGGCAAACAGCACCACCTTGCGTCCCTTGAAGAAATCGCCGGTGGACAGGTCTTCGGGGCCCTTGGCTCCGTTGGTCTTGAGGGTTACATCCGGAATGCGATCGCCTGTGGACAGGGTCATGCTACTACTCCTTGAATGAGTGAATTCGGAAAGCACAACCAATGTAGCAGAGTTGTGCCCACTCCGTGCAAACAAGTCAGGTGCGGCCTGCCCCCTTCATCCTGCGCGCAACAAACCAGCACGTCTGCTGCGCGGAGTCGCAGCATCTGCGTAGTTACAGCATCCGCGCAGTCACAGTACACGGAATCCAAGGTTGGAGAGTATGTGGATCCTGCGACTACGCGCAGGATGACGGGGCAGAACGGGTGCGGCCTGCCCCTTCATTCTGCGCGCAACGAACCGGCACGTCTGCTGCGCGGAGTCGCAGCATCTGCGTAGTCACAGCATCCGCACAGTCGCAGTACGCGGAATCCAAGGTTGGGGAGCATGTGGATCCTGCGACTACGCGCAGGATGACGGGGGCAGGACGGCGGCGGGGGCGCCTCACGTGCGCACCAGTTGCCAGGAAATCTCCTCGAAATGTTCAAGGCCGGCCTCCTGAAAGGCGGGCTGGTGGGCGATGACATCCTTGCGGGACAGCTCGGTCAGGTGGTAGCGCCGGCCGTACAGCTGTTGGAGTTTGGTGGCGGGTATGGCGAACGGCGGCCCGGCCATGCGGCTCTGGTCGTATTCGAAACAGATCAGCAGGATCGGCGCCGACCCTGTTATCTCCGGCAGGTGCGCGGCATAACGTTCACGCATGGCTTCCGGCAACGCCACCATGGCGGCCCGGTCGTAAACCAGATCCACAGCGCCCAGTTGCTGCGCCGTCAGGGCGAAGAAATCGCCCTGGAATACCGTCAGATCGCCGTGCCGCCAGCATTGTCCACCGGCCCAGTCGGATACTTCTGGCTTCAGCCCCAGCTCATCGAACAGCTCGGATACGGCGATCTCGCTCAGCTCGACACCCACTACCGTGTAGCCTTCCGAAAGCAGGTAGCCGATATCCAGGGTTTTACCGCACAGGGGCAGAAATACCCGGCTACCCTCCGCCAGGTTGAACAGCGGCAGGGAGCGCTTGAGGATGGGGTGCACAAAGGGAAGGTGGAAACGCAGCTCCCTGTTCTCCCATCGTTCTTTCCAGAATTGCTCTTCCATGCTTTTACCTCGGTGATTACGGGTGGCCGGTCAGTGCGCCTCTTCCCAGTTGGCACCAATGCCGGTATCGACGATCAGCGGCACACTCAGCTCGACCGCCGCCTCCATGCGGCGCTTCACCTCTCCGGCCAGATCCTCGGCGGCACCCTCGGCCACTTCGAACACCAGTTCATCATGAACCTGCATGATCATCAATGCATCGAAACCGCTGTCGTGCAACCAGGCGTCCACCTCGATCATCGCCCGCTTGATGATATCCGCGGCGGTGCCCTGCATGGGCGCATTGATGGCGGTGCGCTCGGCGGCCTGGCGGCGCTGACCGTTGCGGCTGTTGATCTCGGGCAGGTACAGGCGGCGGCCAAACAGGGTTTCCACGTAGCCTTTCTCGGCGGCATCCGCACGGGTCTGCTCCATGTAGCGTTTGACGCCGGGATAGCGGTCGAAATAGCGATCAATGTAATTCTGGGCTTCGCCACGGGGCACGCCCAGTTGCCGGGCCAGGCCGAAGGCGCTCATGCCGTAGATCAGCCCGAAGTTGATGGCCTTGGCGTTACGGCGTTCATTATCGCTGACGGCATCCAGATCCTTGCCCCAGACTTCGGCGGCAGTGGCCCGGTGAATATCCAGGTTGTGCTCGAACGCCTGCACCAGCCCTTTGTCTCCGGAGAGATGAGCCATGATGCGCAGCTCAATCTGCGAATAGTCACAGGCCAGAATCTTTTTGCCCGGCGGCGCCAGAAAGGCCTGGCGAATCTTGCGGCCTTCTTCCGAGCGCACCGGAATGTTCTGCAAATTCGGATCACTGGAGGAAAGCCGACCGGTGGCCGCCACCGCCTGATGGTAGGAAGTATGCACCCGCCCGGTATGACGATTGATCAGTTGCGGCAGCTTGTCGGTGTAGGTGTTCTTGAGTTTGGAGACGCCCCGGTAATCCATGATCACCTGCGGCAGCTCATGCCCTTGCAGGGCCAGTTCCTGGAGCACGGCCTCGGCGGTGGACGGCGCGCCTTTCGGCGTTTTCTTGATCACCGGGATGCCGAGCTTCTGGTAGAGAATGTCGCCAAGCTGCTTCGGTGAACCGAGATTGAATTCCTGCCCGGCCACCTGGTAGGCCTGCTCCTGCAGGGCCATCATGCTTTTCGCCAGCGACTGGCTCTGTTCGCGCAGCATGCCGGCATCCACGTAAGTGCCGTTGCGTTCGATGCGGCTGAGCACCGGCAGCAGCGGCATCTCGATCTCTTCGAATACTTTTTTCAGCCCCGCTATTTCCGCCAGCCTGGGCCACAGCGTCTGGTGCAGGCGCAGGGTAACGTCGGCGTCCTCGGCGGCATACTGCACTGCTTCTTCCAGCCCGACCTGATTGAAGGTGAGCTGCTTGGCGCCTTTGCCCGCCACTTCCTCGAAGGGGATGGTCTTGTGGTCGAGATATTTCAGCGCCAGGGAATCCATGTCGTGGCGAGTGGCGACGGAATCCAGTGTGTAGGATTCCAGCATGGTGTCGAACTGAACGCCGCGCAAGGTGATGTCATAGCGCGCCAGCACGCTCATGTCGTATTTCAGGTTCTGGCCGATTTTCTTGATCGATGGGTCTTCCAGCAACGGCTTGAATTTTTCCAACACCAGCGCCTCGGGCAGTTGGTCCGGCGCTCCGGGATAGTTGTGCCCGAAGGGAATATAGGCCGCTTCGCCGGCTTCGGCGGCCACGCTCATGCCGACCAGCTCCGCGCTCATGTAATCGAGGCTGGTGGTTTCCGTATCGAAAGAGAACAGCCCCTTTTCTTTCAGTTTTTTCAGCCAGGCATCGAGCTGTTGCTCGGAAACCACGGCTTCGTACGCCTCCCGATTCAGCGCGGCTGCTTCGCTGGCCGCCGCACTTTCTCCGGAGTCGCTGCCTTCCCCCAGTTCCGCCAGCCAGCTCTTGAATTCCAGATCGCGGTAATACTGTGCCAGTTTTTCGGTATCCGGCGCTTGCAGCTTGAGGTCGTCCAGCGTTTCCCGCAGATCGCAATCCAGCTTGATGGTCGCCAGCTCATAGGAAAGAAACGCCTGCTCGCGGTGCTGTTCCAGTTTGGCGCCCAGGGTTTTGGCACCGCGCACATCGAGTTCCGCCACTTTCTCCAGGTTGTCGTAGATATCCCGCAGCGACCCCAGGCCGGCGATCAGCGCCTGTGCCGTTTTCTGACCCACGCCGGGAACGCCGGGAATATTGTCGATCTTGTCGCCCATCAGGGCGAGAAAATCGATGATCCTGTCCGGCCCGACACCAAACTTTTCCCGTACGCCCTGAGTGTCGTAGAGCGCATCGTTCATGGTGTTGATCAGGGTAACGTGCTCATTGACCAGTTGCGCCATGTCCTTGTCGCCGGTGGAAATCAGCACCGCTTTTTTCTGTTCGGCGAACTGGCGGGCAAAGGTGCCGATCACGTCGTCGGCCTCCACCCCTTCCTCGACGATCAGCGGCAGCCCCATGGCGCGGATCAGGTCGTACAGCGGCGTCACCTGGGCGCGCAGGTCATCCGGCATGGACGGGCGGTTGGCCTTGTAGCTGTCGAACAATTCATCGCGGAAGGTCTTGCCCTTGGCATCGAACACCACCGCCATGTATTCCGGCGCATAGTCCTTGATCAGCTTGCGCAGCATCGACGCCACCCCCCGCACCGCACCGGTGGGCTGGCCGCTGGAGGTGGTCAACGGCGGCAGCGCATGGAACGCGCGGTACAGATAGGAAGAGCCGTCGACAAGGATGATCGGAGTAGCGGCCATAGGGGTCCTTGATTGCGTGGGTGGAAGGCACAGTGTAGCGCCCGCACCGCACGCTACAACCTTTCCCGAATCTCCCGGCACAGCGCATCCAGCGCCCGGCGGGCGGCGGGAATGGCGCCGCCCATAGTGATGAATCCGTGCACCAGTTCGGGGTAATCCAGGCTGACCACGGTGACGCCCGCTTGCCGCAGCTTCTCGCCGTAGGCCAGACCTTCGTCCCGCAGTGGATCGGTGGCGGTGGCGATGACCGTGGTCGGATGGGCGGAGAAATCGCTGTTGTGCAGCGGCGAGAGGCGCAGATCCGTGGCCAGCGTTTCATCCTGAAGATAATGGCCACGAAACCAGGTCATCATTTCCCGGTCCAGCCCGCCTTGGCCATTACCCAGGGCGCGGGCGGATTCGCTGTCGTTGCCACCGTCGGTGGTCGGGTAAACCGCCACCGCCAGTTTCGGTACGGTGAAGCCACGCAGCGTCGCCTGCTGAGCGGCGACCAGACACAGACAGCCCCCGGCGCTGTCGCCCATGGTGGCCATGCGGCTGCGCTCCACGCCCAGCTCGTCGGCCTGCTGATCCAGCCACCGCCAGGCGCTGATGGCGTCATCCGCCGCCGTCGGCGCGGGATGTTCCGGCGCCAGCCGGTAATCCACGTTGAATACCAGCGCGCCAGTGCGATTGGCGATATAGCGGCACAACCCATCGTATTCGATGGCGCTGCCGATGGTGTAACCACCGCCGTGGTAGAACATCACCGCCGGCGCCGGGTTACCGGCACCTTTTGGTCGATAGCTGCGCACCAGCAGAGGCTGGCCGTCGTCACCGGTAACCTGAAAGTCGGTTTGACGCGCCACTTTCTCCGGCTGCACGTCCAGGTTGCGGATCATCCGCCCATACAGCGCCCGGCTTTGCCGCAGCGGCAACTGGTGGAACCCCTTGCGGCCGTCCCCCAGAGCCAGCAACAGGCGCAATCTGGGGTCCAGATGGTGACGATGGACCCGTTCGATCAGCCCGGCCATGCGCCCGGCCAGCGGGCCAGGCAGTTTCATCAGCGAACGCACCGTGGCGCGCTCCATGGTTTCCTGTATCGACACGAAATCCCTCCAATCTGATAGCAACGGCGGGGCTGCGAAAAGTGTTTCCCCCGATTGCCTTCGGTTATACCATCGCGGGGAAAAGGCGGCCTGGTCATAACCGGCCTTTTTTCTGCTTGTCTACTTACTCAGTCCCCAGGACGCGATCATGTCAGTCTATACACAAGTCGATCACGAACGTCTGACCGGCTTGCTACGGCACTACGGGTTCACTCTGGAGCACGCCGAGGCCGCCCCTCTCGGCATCGAAAACAGCACTTTTCTGCTTCAGGCCCACGATGACCATGGCGGCGAAAAGCAACTGGTGCTGACCATTTTCGAGCAATTCGACGAAGAGGCGCTGCTGCCCTATCTCGGTTTGCTGAACGAACTGGCCTCCGCCGGCCTGCCGGTGCCGGCGGCATTGACCGATCGGCAAGGGCAGCGGTTGCAACGGATAAAGGACAAACCCACGGTGCTGGTGCCGCGCCTGCCGGGCCGGCACTGTTTCTCTCCTGACGTGAATCACTGCCGCCAGATCGGCGCCCTGCTGGCCCGGCTGCATCACCAGCCGCCGGAGCTGGCCGACGATCTGATCAGCGAACGCGAGCGGCTGGACGACCTCGCCACTCATCTTGGCCGCCTCACCGGCGACGACTATCACCACGCCAGCCAGGTGCTGGATGAGTGGAGTGAAGTGCCGCCCGGCGACACGCTGATTCACGGCGACCTGTTCCGTGACAACGCCCTGTTCGACGACCACGACAAACTGACCGGTGTGCTGGATTTCTACAACGCCTGCCTGGACTGCCCCGAATACGACCTGGCGGTGGCGCTCAACGACTGGGCCGTGGCCGCCGACGGCCGGCCGGTTCCCAAGCGCGAAGCCTCTCTGCTGGCCGGCTACCGGGACGCCGGCGGCCAGTGGGACGAAACCCTGCTGCCGCTGGCGCTGGCCATGGCCGCCTTGCGTTTCTGGCTATCACGGCTGGCCGGCCCGGTAGGCGAGCACGCCGCCGGGCTGGGCAGCAAGGACCCGGCGGAGTTCGCGCGCATCTTCGGTTACCGTTACAGCGCCCTCGGCGGCAAACACTGAAACCGCAACAACGCAGGATGCAGATGCAGGGTGGATAAGCGCAGCGCATCCACCGGGTTTTAACCGGCGCCGAATGGTGGATGCGCTGCGCTTATCCACCCTGCAAGGTCAGGAGGCCGGGGGGGTTCCCGCCAGGCAGTGCAGGAACGCCGGCGCCACCACCTTGCTCAGCCAGACCGCATAACGTTCGCCACCATGATCGCGGCCGAGGGGATCCAGCTTCACGCGGCGGCAGTCCGGGCACAGGCGCCGCATGACGCCGGCCTGTGCCTCGGGCTCGATGATCGCGCAGTGTACATCGTGCTGCTGGATATCCTCGGCCAGTTCCACGAAATGGCGGCTGCTGGGTCCCACATCCAGTTGGCGGCTGACGATGACCGGATCGGCCAGCCCGAAATAACGCTGAAAATAGCCCCAGGGCTGGTGATAGGTGAGCCAGGGTGTGCCGGCCACCGGGGCCAGTTGCTGGCGAATGGCCTGGTCCGCTTTCTTCAGGCGCTGAATGAACGCCGCCGGCTCGCCGGGCGCCAGTTGTCCCACGGCCTGTTCGCCCACCGCTTTTGCCAGGGCCATCATGTTGGCCGGGCTCAACCACAGATGCGGATCAATGGCGCCGGGCTGCGGATGGCCGTGCTCATCGACGTCACTGTGCCACACCGTGACGCCCGGCAGCGCGGTCAGCGCCAGACTGAGGCCGTGCCGGGCCGCCACCAGCGGCGCCACCGCCGGGTCCGCGTCCGGCCCCAGCCACACCAGCAGGTCCGCCTGGCGCAACGTCAGCACCTGTTGCGGCGACAGCATCGGATGATGCGGGTTCTGGTTCGGCGCCAGCAGCGTCACCACACGGGCGTGATCACCGTAAATCTCGCGCAGCACCATGGCCAGCGGCTCGACGCTGGCGACCACGACGGGCTGCTGCGCGGTGGGCTGCTGTACGGTGGATTGCTGCGCCGCCCGCACCGGGGAGCAAAGGGTACCGAGCAGCGCCAGCAGCAACGGCATCACGATCAATCGCATGGGTATATCGCCAGACAGTGAAGGAAGGGCTTGATTATCCCAGACCTGTCAAGCCCCCGGTATCTCTACTTGCTGGCACGGCGCGCGCTGCTCGTCAGCGCCCTTTGTACTGCGGCTCCCGCTTCTCGAAAAACGCCTCGATGGCCTCGCGGTGATCCTGGGTACCGGCGATCAGGCCCTGCGCGCTGGCGGCCTGATTGAGGCTCATGTCCAGCGTGCTGTTCTCGGAGTCACGCAGAATGCGCTTGGTGAGCCGCAGGGAATGTGGTGGGTGACGGGCGATGCGGCTGGCCAGTTCATTGGCCGATTTCATCAGTTCATCATGGGGCACCACCCGCGAGATCAAACCGTATTCAGCGGCGGTGGCGGCATCGATGAACTCGCTGGTGAAGGTCATCTCGAAGGCCCGCGAACGACCCACCACCCGCGGCAGGAACCAGCCGCCGCCGTCACCGGGCACCAACCCCAGACGCAGAAAACTTTCCGCGAACACCGCCTTGTCGGAAGCGATGCGAATGTCGCACATCAGCGACAGGTCGCAACCGGCGCCGATGGCATGGCCATTGACCGCCGCGATCGACGGCACATCCAGCTCCTGGAAGGCGCGCGGCATACGCTGGATGCCGTAAAGATAGTCTTCACGATGGGCGGCCAGCGCCTTTTCGGCGAACATGCCGGTCCGGTCGCGCATCTGCTTGACGTTGCCACCGGCGGAAAAGCTCTTGCCCTCGCCGGTGACGATCACGCAACGCACGTCGATATCCCGGTTGATACGGTCGATGGCGTTCACCAGGCCCTGCACGATGTTGTCGGAAATGGCGTTGCGGGTGTCCGGCTCGTTCAGCGTCAGGGTGACGATATGGCCGTCCTGCTGGTACTTCACTGCGTCTGTCATGCGATATCTCTCCAGCCGCTGCTGTGCAGCAGACAATTTCAGGGATTACTGACCACCAGGGCATCCAGGGCACGCACGCCCTGCCCTTCCGGCAGCACCATCAGCGGATTGATTTCCAGCTCACTGATATGCTCACCGAGATCCTCGGCAAGAGCGGAAAGCCGGCAAAGCGCCTCCACCAGGGCGGCCCGGTCGCCCGGCACGCGGCCACGAGCGCCGGCCAGCACGGCGGCGCTCTTCAGCTCGTCGATCAGCTCTTCGGCCTCATCGCGCCGCAGCGGCGCCAGCCGATAACCGACATCGCGGATCAGCTCGACGAAAATGCCGCCGGCGCCGAGCATCAGTGTAGTGCCCAGCTCCGGGTCACGCACCATGCCGAGAATCATTTCCGTGCCTTCGGTGACCATTTCCCCCACCAGCAAACCTTCGATCACGGCGTCCGGAGCCTTTTCGGCCACATCATGGAGGATTTCCCCAGCCGCCCGGCGTACCGCTTCGGCATCGGTCAGGTTCAGGCGCACCCCGCCGGCCTGGGTCTTGTGCTGCAAGCCTCGCGCGACCACTTTCACCGCCACCGGGTAACCCATCTTCGCCGCCGCCGTGACCGCTTCATCCGCCGTCAACACCAAGGTTTCGCGGGGTATGGGAATGCCGTAAGCGGCGATCAATTGCTTGCCTTCGTGTTCCGTCAGCGCGCCGCCCGCCGTCAGCCGCTCATCCAGGGAGGGTGCCAGCACCGGCGCCGCCGTGCGCTGTGGCCGATGCTGCTGGAATTTCGTCACCGCGCCGCTGAAGTCGGCCATCGCCTTGAGCGCCCGTACCGCCCGCACCGGCGACGGATACAGCGGAATACGCCGGCCGCGCAGATAATCCAGCGCGGCACCGGCCAACTCATCGCACACCGACCAGGACACCACCACCGGCTTGTCGGAGCGACGGATGATCTGTTCGATATCCTGGGCGCGCTCCAGCGCCGATTCGCCGACCACCATGGTCAGCACGATCACCAGCATGTCCACCTTGTCGTCGGCGAGCACCGCCGCCATGGCGGTGCGGAACGATTCCGGGTTGCGGATCACCTCGGCGGTGACGTCCACCGGATTGCGCGCCGAACCGAACGGCGGGATCAGCGCTTCGATCGCCTGCCGGGTAGCGTCCCCCAGCGGCTCCACCCGCAAGCCCAGCTCCACCGCCTCGTCAGCGGCCATCACACCGGCGCCGCCGGAAGTGGTGACGATGCCGATGCGCGGCCCGGCGGCGCGCCGGCCGGAGGAAAACACCCGCGCGTAATCGAAAATATCGGCGATATCGTGGGTGCGCAGCACGCCGAACTGCCGGCAGGCGGCATCGAAAATGGCGTGCGCGCCGGTGATCGCCGCCGTGTGCGAAGCGGCGGCCTGGCTGCCCACCTCGGTGCGCCCCACCTTGAGCAGGCTCAGAGGCTTGTTCACCTTCAGCGCCTTGCGCGCCAGCTCGGCGAACCGCTCGCCATGGCGGATGCCTTCCACATAGGCGGACACCGAGCGGACGCCGTCCTCGTCCAGCAGATGGTCCACCACATCCATCCAGGTCAGATCGGCCTCGTTGCCGGTAGTGACCACATGGCTGAAATCGATGCCTTCCTGTTTGCCGAGACTGAACACCGAAAAACCGAACGCACCACTTTGCGAGACAAAACCCAGATCACCGGGTTGCAGATCGTTCATCTCCAGCGCGGAGCTGAACGACGCCGCCACGCGATCACGGACGTTGAGAAAACCCTGGGCATTGGGGCCGGCCACACGCAGGCCGGTATCGTCGCACAGCGCCTTGATACGCTGTTGCAAAAGCCGGCCTTCTTCCCCGGATTCGGCGAACCCGGAACTGACGATATTGACGAACCTGGCGTTGCACTCGGCGCATTGCCGCAACACATCGAGGACGTGGCGCGCGGCCACCACCACGATCACCAGATCCACCGGCTTGCCGATCGACGCCAGATCCGGGTAACAGCGCAGGCCGGCGATTTCCTGATAACGCGGATTGACCGGGTACAGTTCGCCGCGATAGCCATGCTGCTTGAGAAAGGCCAGCGGTTTGCCGGAAATCGATCCGCTGTTCTGCGAGGCGCCGACAACGGCGATGGAGCGGGGCGACAGAAAATAACGCAGCGCCGAAGTGCTCATCCTTTTGCCTCCTGCAAAACCATGGCGGGGTCCACCAGATAGGGCCATAACTGCTCGGCGCCGAGCTTCAGCACCTGCCGGCCAAGCCGCTGCTGCCACACGCTCTCGTTGCCGAATTCATCGCGCCAGGACCACAGCCGCCGGGTCGCGTAATGCAGCGAATGCTCACGAGTGAAGCCCATGGCGCCGTGCACCTGATGGGCGATCGCCGCGGCCCGGTTGGCGCCCTCGCCGGCGCGGGCCTTGGCCACCGCGACAAAGAACTCGCTCTTGTCGGTGCCCCAGTGATCCGCCGCTGCCTGGGCGGCGGCATTGGCGATGGCCACCTGGCCGGCCAGGTCGGCCAGTTGCTGTTGTATCGCCTGGAACTTGCTGATCGGCCGGCCAAACTGCACCCGCTCACCGGCGTATTGCACGGACTGATCCAGCGCTTTCTGCATGGCGCCGGCCAGTTGCTGGGCGCGCATCAAAGCGCCCAGATGAAACAGGTCGCTGCCATAACCCATCTTGAAAACCGCATTGCCCGGCACGGTGATGCCGTCCAGACGCAACGTATCACGCGGTTCGAAAGCCAGATTGATTCCTTGGCTGACTTCACCCAGAGCAGGATCGAAGCAGACCAGCCGTGGCCCGGCGTCGGTCTCAACGGCAGCCAGTACGGCACGCACCTGCCGGCCCCAGGGAACACGTTTGCAGACACCGGAAAGCCGCCAGCCGTCAGCCAGGCGCTCCGCCTGCAACGAAGGCCCGGGCTGCCAGGGTGCCAGCGATACTGGTCCCTCCGACACTGGCCCTTCCGGCAACGGCACGCCAGCATCGGCCAGCAGGCGCGACGCCAGCATGGTTTCCGGCAGCGGCAGCGGCACCCGGTGATAACCGGCGAGACGAATCACCGCCAGCCCCTCGGCCCAGCTCAGCCCCGCACCGCCTTCTTCTTCCGCCAGCAGTGCCCGTGTTAGACCGGCCCGGCTTATTTCATTCCACAGGTCGTCGGGCCATTGTCCCCGGCCGGCGGCATCCAGCACTTCAGAGGTGCAATGATCGGTGAAGATTCTGGTGGTGGTGTCCAGAATCATTTCCAGCATGTCATTCATCGTAGGTTCAGACCTCGCGCGATAATGCCACGGAGAATTTCCCGGGTGCCGCCGCGCAGCGTGAAAGAAGGGGCGGCGAGCACCACCCGCGCCAGAGCGCTTTGATAGGGCGACGGAGAATCCGGGTCCGGCTCGGTGCTGGCCAGCAGTCTCGCCACCTCCGGAATGTCCTGCTCGAAGCCGGTGCCGATGTCCTTGACCAGCGCCGCCTCCAGCTCCGGCGATTGCCCCCGTTCCAGCATCCCGGCGATGGACAGCGACATGCGCCGCAGGCTGGCCAGATGGGACACCAGACGCCCCAGGGCGATTTCGCCGCGACTGTCGTGGTCGGGGTTGATCTCCCGTATCAGTTGCACCAGCAACTGGTAGTCACTGAGATAACGGTCCGGCCCGCTGCGTTCCAGCGCCAGTTCGCCGGTCACCGTTTTCCAGCCCTGACCCTGAGCGCCGATCATGGCGTTGTCCGGCACGTAATAATCGTCGAAGAACACCTGATTGAAATCATGGCCGCCGTAAAGATTGTGAATCGGCCGCACCTGTAGGCCGGGCTGGCTCATGTCGATGAGAAACTGGGTGAGCCCGGCATGACGATCCTCGGCAGTGGTTTCCGTGCGCACCAGCGCGATCAGGTAATGGGCGCGGTGGGCGTTGCTGGTCCAGATTTTGCTGCCGTTGATGCGCCAGCCATCGCCGTCTTTTTCCGCACGGGTTTTCACGGAAGCCAGATCCGAGCCGCTGTCCGGCTCACTCATGCCGATACCGAAATAACAACGGCCGGCGGCAATTTCCGGAAGGATTTTTGCGCGCATGGCCGGGTCGCCATGACGCAGGATCTGCGGCCCGCTCTGACGATCAGCGATCCAGTGCGCCCCCACCGGTGCGCCACCGGCCAGCAGTTCCTCCACCACCACATAACGCTCCAGCTCGGAACGCTCATGGCCGCCATACTGTTTCGGCCAGGTCATGCCGATATAACCGCGCTCGCCGCATTTGCGGCTGAAATCCGGGTCGAACGACGACCAGGAATTTTTCAGCGGCTCGAAACTGCCGGCCCTGTGTTCCTCGGCGAGAAAATCACGCACTTCGGCACGCAACCGCTCCACTCCCGGAGGCAATATGACGTTTTCGAATCGAAATCCTTGCATTTTCAGCTCCGTTGATGGGGCTCTTGTTGGTGAGACTTTTGCTGATGGGACTCTTGCAGATGAGAGAAAGGAGACCGCCCCTGGACCGGCAAGCGGGCGCGTAAAATCGATCCGCTCTCCGATTCGGTGATATACAGTTCATCCCATTGCTCGCCGCCGAAAGCCATGTTGGTGGTGGTCAATCCGGCGGGGCTGATGATGCGATGCAGCGGCTCGCCGAGCGGGCTGAAATGCCAGACGCAACCCAGCCCGGCATGGGCCACCAGCAAGCCGCCATTTGCGTCCATGGCAAGACCGTCTGGCCCGCCCCAGCCACCGGAAAGCTGGATGAACAAGCCGACCTTCGAGGTGCCGCCATCCGGTTGCAGGGGTACCCGCCACACGCAGTTGCCGCGCGTGGCGGCCACGTACAGCACGTTTTCCTGTGGGTTCAGCACCAGACCATTGGGGCTGGGCACATTGCTCACCAGCAGATCGAGGCGGCCATCCGCGCACCAGCGGAATACCCGACCGCTGGGATCGTGCAGGCCGGTTTGTCCCTGATCGGTAAAATAGAGATCACCATTGCTGGCAAACACCAGGTCATTGATGCCTTTGAAACTTTCCGAGTGATAGCGCTCCAGACGCGGCGTGATACGTCCCGACAGCGGATCCAGCTCGACGATGCCGCGACGATAATCGGCGATGAAAATGCGCCCGTCCCGGTGCAGCTTCAGCCCGTTGGGCTCGCCATCGTATTCCGTAACCAGCGAGAACTCGCCCTCTCTGGAAACACGGAAGATACGACCGTGGGGAATGTCCGTGACGTAGAGCGAACCGTCTCGATCGAACGACGGGCCCTCGAGAAAACTGTCGATGGCCCGGCCGTGCTGATTGGCGTCCGCCCAACTGCTGCGCGTACCGGTCTTGCGCAACGCGTCCGGCAGGCGCGCGAAAACTTCAGCCTGAATTTCTTTGGGAGGTGCAAAAAACACGTTCTTTCTCCGGTTGTCTGGCTCAACGCATGATCATGTGATCCGGCAACCACAACGCTATCGAAGGCGCCAGCGTGACGATGGCGATCATCACGATGATCAGTATGTAGAACGGCACCACGCCACGGATGATCTCTTCCATGCGCCCGCTCCAGACACCCTGAATGACGAACAGGTTGAGCCCCATGGGCGGTGTGATCTGGCCCAGTTCGATCAGCAACACCAGCACCACGCCGAACCAGATGCCGTCGAAGCCATACAGCGTCAGCACCGGGAACAGCACCGGCACGGTGATGACGATCATGCTGATGCTGTCCACCAGACAACCCAGCACGGTATAAAACAGAAACAGCAGCAGGATGAATTCCCAGCGGCTCAGGTCCAACGCACCGATCTGCTCGGCCATGGTCTGCCCCAGCCCGGACAACGCCACGCTGTAGGAGAAGATGTACGCGGCAAAAACGATCGACAGAATGGCGCCATTGACGCGCACGGTACGGCGGAATATTTCCAGCAGCACCTTGCCGTCCATGTCTCCCCAGATCCAGCCGATCAGGGCGCTGAACACGCAACCCAGCGCGGCGGACTCCGTCGGCGTCGCCAACCCCAGATACAGCGAACCCAGCACCACGCCGATCAGCACCACGAACGGCAATAGATCATTGAGAATCTGCACCACGCCGCCTTCCGCCTCTTCCGCTACCGGGACCGCTTCCCGACCACCCGTGGCGTCGGGGCGCAGCAGGCAGTAAGCGCCGATGAACAGCATGAAAATCAGCACCAGCAGCAAACCGGGAATCAGCCCGGCCATGAACAGTTTGGCGATCGACAGATTGGTGAACGAGCCGTAGATGATCATGGCGATGCTGGGGGGGATGAGAATGCCCAGCGTGCCACCAGCGGCGATGGTGCCCACCGAAAGACTGCGGTTGTATTTGCGTTTCAACAGTTCGGGAATGGCCACCGTACCGATGCTGGCGGCGGTCGCCACACTGGAACCACTGATCGCCGCGAAGATGGCGCAACCGGCGATATTGGTCTGCAACAGCCCACCTGGAAGCCGCTTCACCAGACGCGACAACCCCCGATAGACGCGCATGCTCAACCCGGAATTGAGCAGAAATTCCGCCATCAGAATGAACAGGGGTATCGCCGTCAAGGTGAAGTTGTTGACCCCGCCCCAAACACTCAGGCCCAGCCCTTGAAAAGCGCCGAGACCACTGGTCATGGCGAGAAACACCAATCCTGAAATACCAATCGCCAACGGTATCCACACGCCGATCAGCAGCAAGCCAAGAAAAATGGCGAACACCACGGTGCCGTCAAGCAATCCGCTCATGGCGTCACCTCGCTGTCATCTTCCGCGCCGTTCCTGATCCGCTTGATCAGACGGAACAACACCAGCACCAGGCTCAACGTAAGACCGATGGGAATGAGCGCCTGTGGAATGTAGAGGGGCGTGGCAAGCAATGTCGAAGCAACATAGTTGCCCTGGTAGGAGCCGATCATCAGTTCGATGCTTTGGTAATCGATCAACCCCAGAAACAGAATCAGTGCGATCAGGAAAAGAATGTCCATGGCCTTGCGAACGGGGCGGGGAAAACGCTCGAACAGAATCTCGACCCGGAACAGCGCTTTTTCATAGATCGCCACCGCCAGACTGAAAAAGGTGATGGCGACGATCAGATAACCGGACAGCTCCTCGATACTCTGTATGGAGTAACCGAACGCATTACGGCTGACGATCTCCACGGTAACGCCAAGCGCCATAAGCGCCATTCCCAGGGCGGAGAGCACCGTGCAAATGGCGGATATGCGGGAAGAAACGACATCAAGTTTACTGGATGGCATCTCTGATTCTCTCTAAAGCCTGAGTGGTTTCAGGCCCATGCTCGGAGGCCCACTTCTTCCAGTAGGGTTCCATTCTTTTTATGCCTTCCTTGATATCGGACTGTTTGGCGGGAGTAACGACCATGCCGTGCTCCGCCATGTTCCTGGTGGTTTCCTTTTCCGAATTGCGCAGTTGCTCGGTGATATGCTCGGCCGCCGTCTGCGCGGTCTTTCTGATCTTCTCTTGCAGCTTCGGGTCCAGCGAATCGAACGCCTTCTTGTTGGCGATGATGTAGGAAGTGAAAAAGTTGGGGCCGAGCCGGTAAGTATGCGTCAGCAGATCCTTCCATATGCTGCCGCCGCCGGTGCTGGAAGTGATTACGCCATCTACCACACCACGTTGCAGGGCGGGTGCCACCTCCGGTGTGCCGATGGTCACCGGCGTGCCGCCGAACGCCCGAATGAAGGCCGCCTGTTGAGGGGAGGTCACGCGAATTTTCATGCCGTTGATGTCGGCAAAGGAATTCATCCTGTTGCGCGACCACAGCACCTGCAATGTGTAGTGATAGGTCGCCAGCAATTCGACGCCCTTTTTGGCGAAGCTCTTCTTGAGCTCCGGCATCATCACGTCCAGCGCTTTCTGAAACTTCTCCTCGGTGGGCAACAGCATGGGCAGGTTGAGAACGCCGGCGATGGGTACGTTGCCGTAGGGAAATCCATCGTCGGCTATCTGGATGGTGCCGCCCTGGCTCACCGCCTGAGTGATGTTGGTGGCTTTGATGGGAAGAGAGCCTCCGAGATGAACATGTATATCGAGATCACCGTTGGAGTCTTTCTCGATCTGCTTGGCCAGATCTTCGATGGCTTTTCCGGGGATGATGCTGGTGGTGCTGATGTAGGTGTAGAGGTTCCAGTTCTGCGCCATGGCGGAGAGTGGGAAAAGCATCACGATGAGAGAAGCAGCTACGATTTTTCCTATTGTTCTAATCATTCTTCGACACCTCTTTACAGTGTGGCCTCAGTAACCTCCCGGTTGCTGAGGTTCTTCTTTGTCGGCACGCCAGACCGGCTTGTAGCCGCCGCGCCAATCCGGCGGCATCAGGCAAGGACGTGTATCGAAGCTGGCAAATTCCGCCGGTTTGCCACGCACGATGTCTCCCAGATGAGGGCTCTTGATGGGGCTGGCGGTGTACGGAAAAGAATCGGCGGAAGAGAATACGGGCAATAACAGTGGCCGGGGATCAGGGGACTGGTTGGTTTCCGAACCATGAATGGTGCGGCAATTGAGCAACACCGTGGTGCCTGGTCCCCCCGTGGCCCGCTCGATCATACTGTCATCGACCCAGCCCAGCTCTTCTTCTCTGATGCGCACCACGAAACGGCCGGCATCGTCATACATGGAATACAAAGGCCCCAGGTGGCTGCCGGTAACGAACGACAGCGGCCCCTGGTCGGCACGGCAACCATCGATATAAACGCCCAGCGTGACCGGGCTGTAATCCGTGTGCGGCCAGGCCGGAATGTCCTGGTGCCAACCGAATCCGCGCGTCCCTTTGCCAGATTTCACATTCAGCTTGGCGTGATGAAACATCACATCCGGGCCGACCACATCGGCGGCCAGATCGGTAACCAGGGGATCGGTGAAAAACTCCCAGAACACGGGATGCTGGTCCTGGGGGCAACTGATCCGGTGCAAACGCGGATCTTCCGCGCTGTGCCCCTCTTCCAGCACGTAGATGTCATCCGATTGGGAAAGCGAACGGCTACGATCGATCAGTTCATGCATCGCGTTCCTGAGCCGCTCCAGCCAGTCGTTCGGAACGTAATCCGGCAATACCAGAAACCCGTTCTTGAAATAACTTCGGCGCTGGGCCTCGGTAAGAACAACGGGCGCGTGCTTTACCACATCTTCCGCTTTCATATTCTCCTCCTTTCTTATGGTATAAGAATTTTCGGCGGCACCTTCGATGCCCCTTTGGAGAACGCCATCAGCCCACCGGCAACAATGGCGCTCTTACCTTAGGAAATTCCCGGCGCTACAGGAAAGTGATATTTATTGAAGGTGGAACTTCGAAAAAATGCATGTAACGGGGAGCGGTGACGGACCATGACACTGAAACAACTGGAAGCTTTCTACTGGGCCGCGACGCTGGGCAATTTCGCTTCCGCCGCTGAGCGGCTGTTCATCACGCAATCGTCGTTGTCCAAGCGCATATCCGACCTGGAAGAGGACCTGAACTGTGAACTGTTCGACCGTTCCGGTCAGAAAAGCGTGCTCACCGAGGCCGGCCACACCTTGCTGAAATCAGCACGCACCATGCTGGATCTGAGCGAAAACATTCGTGCGGACGTGCGCGAGGCCGCGCAACACAGCCCGCTCAGTGGCGTCTGCCGGTTTGGCATCAGTGAGCTGTCGGCCACCACCTGGTTTCCGGCGTTCGTCGAACGGATGCGCAATGCTTTTCCGAAGCTGGCGCTGGAGCCGCGTGTGATTCTGACCCGCAAACTGGAACATCAAGTGGAGCGCGGGGAGATCGATTTCGCGGTGGTGGCCGGGCCGGTGACCAGTGATGCCCTCGCCTACCAACTGGTCTCACAGATACCGCTGGCGCTGGTCACCTCGCCCCAGCACGCTGGCCACCAGGCCGTCCTGTCGGCGGAAGCCTTGCAGGAACAGGATTTTCTCACCCACTCGCCGGAGTCCGGTCTGGCGCTGGTGTTCAGCAACTGGCTGGCCACGCACAACCTCAAGGCCCGCAGGACCATCGTTTGCAACAGCCTGACGGTGATCACCACCCTGGCGGTGGCCGGCGTGGGCACCAGCCTGCTGCCGCTGCATTACATTCAGCCATTGATCGAGCAGGGCCGGTTGGTGCCGCTGCGCAGCAAAGTGAAGCTGCCGCTGCTGGATTATCATCTGATCTGGCACCGCGACGACATCCGCCCCATGACGCGGGCAGTGAAAGAACTGGTGCTGCCGGCCATCGATTTTTCCATTCCCAATCCGCTGTGGATTGCTCCCGGAAAGTCCGGCGGCTGAAAGGGTGCCGGCCCCCTGCCGTTTTCACTATGAAATAGTATATCATTACGCCCTTCGCGGGCCGGCAGGCAACATCCATGACACAAACCCTGGTCAGCGCACGTGGTCTGGGCCTGACGCTCGGCGGCCAGGTGGTGCTGAACGACGTCTCACTGACCCTGGAAGCGGGGCGCATCACCACGCTGATCGGTCCCAACGGAGCCGGCAAGAGCACGCTGGCGCGCCTGATTCTCGGGTTGGCCGCGGCCGATCGCGGTCATATCGAGCGCCGCCCGGGGCTACGCATCGGCTACATGCCCCAGCATCTGCATCTGGATGAAAGCCTGCCGCTGACGGTGGACCGGTTTCTGTGGCTGGGCTCACCCGGCCACACCCGCGAGCGCCGCGCCGCGCTGGCGCGCACCGGTGTCGAACATCTGCGCCAGCGGCCGGTGCGGCTGCTGTCCGGCGGTGAGACCCAGCGCGTGCTGCTGGCACGGGCACTGCTGCGCAAACCGGATCTGCTGGTGCTCGACGAGCCGGCCCAGGGCGTCGATGTGGCCGGCCAGGACGCGCTTTACGCCCTGCTCGATGAAGTCCGCAACGAAACCGGCTGCGGCATTCTGCTGATCTCCCACGACCTGCATCTGGTGATGGCGCGCACCGATCAGGTGGTCTGCCTGCACCACCACGTATGCTGCTTCGGCACGCCGGAATCGGTGGTCCAGGATCCGGCCTATCTGCAACTATTCGGTGCTGGCGGCATCGCGCCGCACATGGCGGTCTACACCCACGATCATGACCACGACCACGGGCTCAGCGGCGACGTGCACGACGAGGAGCCCCCCCATGCTTGAGCTGCTCGCGCCTGCCCTGCTCGCCGGCCTCGCGGTGGCGCTGGTGTCCGGCCCCATGGGTTCCTTCGTGGTGTGGCGGCGCATGGCCTTTTTCGGCGACACGCTCTCCCACGGCGCGCTGCTGGGCGCGGCGCTGGCGCTGGCGCTGGACGTCAATCTGTACCTGGCGGTGGTGGTCATCTCGCTGGTGATCGCCGCCGCACTGGTGGCCTTGCAGCGCCAGCAGCAGATCGCCAGCGACACGTTGCTGGGCATCGTCGCCCACACCACCCTGGCGCTTGGCGTGATTGCCTTGAGTCTGGAAAAGACCGTGCGGGTCAACCTGATGGCCTACCTGTTCGGCGACCTGCTGGCGGTCAACTGGGGCGACGTGATCGCGCTGTGGTGCGGTGCGCTGTTCATTCTGGCACTGCTGATCTGGCGCTGGCGGGCGCTGCTCAGCATTACCGTCAACGAGGATCTGGCCAGAGTCGAGGGCGTGGCGGTAACACGGGTGCGCCTGCTGCTGATGCTGCTGCTGGCGCTGCTGGTGGCCGGCGCTCTGCGCACCGTCGGCGTACTGCTGATCACCGCGTTGCTGGTGATTCCCGCGGCAGCGGCACGGCGTCTTGCCCACACTCCGGAGCAAATGGCGTTGTTTGCCAGCCTGATCGGCACCGCGTCGGTGGTGCTCGGCCTGGCGCTGAGCTGGCACGCCAACACCCCGGTGGGACCATCCATCGTGGTCGCCGCCGCCGGCCTGTTCATCCTCACGCTAGTGCGCAAACCGTCTTCCTGAGATGAGCCTCCACCGCCGCATCTGGGCGCTGGCCTGGCCGCTGCTGCTCTCCAACATGACCGCGCCGCTGCTGGGCCTGGTGGACACCGCCGTGGTCGGCCACCTGGATTCGCCGGTGTACCTGGCGGCGGTGGCGCTGGGCAGCAATTTCTTCATGTTCCTGTACTTCTCGTTCAACTTCCTGCGCATGGGCACCACCGGCTTCGCGGCGCAGGCGCACGGCAGCGGCGAGGCAGTGCTGCTGGTGTTGGCCCGGGCGCTGCTGATGTCGGTGCTGCTGGGCGGATTGCTGATCATCGTCAATCCCTGGCTGCGCGACCTCGGCCTGACCCTGCTCGGCGGCGGCGATCAAGTGCGGGCGCTGGCCGGTGCTTACATCGACATCCGCATCCTCGGCGCCCCTGCCGCACTGGCCAACTTCGCCCTGATCGGTTTTGCCATCGGCGTACACCGTACCCGCGTACCGCTGAAAATGACGCTGCTGATGCACAGCAGCAACGCCGCGCTCAGTTATCTGCTGGTCTACGTCTGGCCCATGGACGTGCGCGGCGTGGCCACCGCCAGCGCCGTAGCGGAATATCTCGGCCTGTTCGGTGGGCTGTTCTGGTTGCGCGACGAGCTGTCCGCCACCGCTCGCCGGCATTTGTCCGCCCACACGCTCTGGCAGCCCGCACCGCTGCTGCGCCTGCTGGCGGTGAACCGGGATCTGTTTCTGCGCAGCCTGGCCCTGCTCAGCGTGTTTTTCTTCTTCACCGCCCAGGGCGCCCGCCTCGGCGACACCATTCTTGCCGCCAACGCGGTGCTGATCACCTTCCTGCTGCTGCTCAGCAACACCCTCGACGGCTTCGCCAACGCCGCCGAGGCACTGGTCGGCGAAGCACTGGGCAGCAACGACCACAAGGCCATGCGACGTGCCGTCAGCGCCACCGGCAAATGGACTTTCGCCATCGCACTGCTGGCACTGGTTTTCTTCACCATCGCCGGAGCACCGCTGATCCACCTGCTCACCGACCTGCCCCCGGTGCGCACCGCCGCCACCGACTACCTGCCCTGGATGTTGTTACTGCCGCTCACCGCCAGCGCCGGCTTCTGGCTGGACGGCATCTTCGTCGGCGCCACCCGCGCCCACGACATGCGCAACACCATGCTCGCCGCCCTGCTGGTGTTCTTCCCGCTCTGGTGGCTCACCCGCGGCTGGGACAATCATGGCCTGTGGCTGGCCATGAATGGTTTCATGGCCGCGCGGGGTGGGTTGATGGCGTTGGTTTGGTGGCGTGGCCAGGCTGCCGTGTAGTGTCCAGCAAACAGGGTCGTTCTTGAATCGCGTCACTGGTTGTGTATAAAATCAAGAAACATACACATTAAGGTGAGCCACATGCGTACCAACATCGACATCGAAGACCAGCTGATGGCTGACGCGCTCCGGGCCACCGGGCTGAAGACCAAAAAGGACGCCGTGGAGCTGGGATTGCGGACTCTGGTGCGGCTGTCTCAGCAGGCGGAGATCAAGCGCTTTCGAGGCAAGTTGCAATGGTCCGGCAACCTCAATGAAATGCGAGAGATCGGGTGATTCTCGTCGACTCCAGCGTCTGGATCGATTTCTTTTGCGGTAATGACACTCCGGAAGCGGAATTGCTGGATCGCACCCTGGGGGTACGTCCCGTGGCCATAGGCGATTTGATTCTCACCGAAGTTCTGCAAGGCTTCCGCAACGACAAAGACTATCGGACCGCAAAACAGTTGATGGAAAGCCTGACAATATTCGATCTGTTGGGCCGGGATATGGCGATCACCAGTGCCAACAATTTCCGCAAGCTTCGCAAAAAGGGCGCCACCATCCGCAAGACCGTGGACGTCATCATCGCTTCGTTCTGCATCAGCTGTGACCTTCCTTTGCTGTTCTCGGGCCGGGACTTCCACCCTTTTGTAACTCATCTGGGTTTGCGGCCAGTCTTGTAGGCCACAGTATTCAAACGATATCGCTCAGCGCCTCGTCATCCTGGTCCGCGAAAGTCTCAATGCGCACTTCTCCATCAGGGAATCGTGCAATGACATCAAGCTCCCCGCCCATGGCGCGGATATGATTGCGCAACGTGGACAAATACATGTCCGTGCGGTGCTCCAGCTTGGCCACGGCAGGCTGTTGAACATGTAATACCTCAGCCAGCGTTTTCTGCGACAACCCGCGTGCCCTGCGTAGCTCATGCAAGGGCATTGCCTTCAGCATGGCATCAGCCTTGTCTCGAGACTTTGCCTGGGCCTCGGCGGACATGCCAGCCCTGAGGCTGGAAAATTTCTTAGCCATCGATCAAACCCTTCAAGGCGACGGTGTAGCCAGGTTATCCGAGTGCAACAATCACCGCCGCAGAGCCTCGTCAGCCACCTTGCGAACAATGATTCTGTTCAGTATGGCTCTCTGAAAGCTGGTTTTCGCCAGCTCGATTTCTTCTTCGGACAGAGCTCCGAGCAATCTCGATATATCATTTATGTCCTCGTTCCAGCCTGATACGGCATCATCGGATATGCTCAGCGAAAATTTGTACTCGTTGAACAAGGAAGAAAACTCTTCCTTGGACATATCGAATTCGGAAATTATGTCATCTGCGTCACGAATGGCTCCCGGCTTCACCCCGGGATAGGCACTGTTTCTCCTGTCTCTCTTCAAATCGCCATCTGGCCCAGAAGGCTTGGACCTCTTGGAAATGAGCTGATCGAGAGCCTTCGCTGCCGCCTCCACCTGGCATGGATGTTTTCTTCCTTGCTGCATGAATTCCCCCAATCAGGCTGCTTTCGATGACCAGTAAAATCATGCAATTTTACCAAAATTTGCCTAATAGGCAATTCGTAGTCAAGCAATATGCCATCCTGGCTTTGCCTAACAGGCAAGTCGGCAACAACATCTCGCTCATGAACATCGGCCACGTGATACGAATACTGCGGGTTCAGCGAGGCTTGACGCAGGAAGAACTGGCACTGGAAGCGCAAGTCGCCACCAGTAACGTGTCACGTATCGAGAACGGGCAACGACAGCCCTCCCAGCGGCTTCTCAAACGTCTGGCCAGCGCCTTGGGTACTTCCGTCAGCCACATCCACAGCCTGAGCGAGGAAGGCCTGTTCCCAAGCGAGGACCGCAGTTCGATGGCTTCAAAGGTTGTGTTCGTGGAAGATATCGCCATGGACACCCCGGCCCGCCCCAACAAGAACCGCACGGAGTCACTTTCACCAGAAGTACTCACCTTGCTGAAGTATTTTCAGCAACTCTCTCCAGAGAACAAGACTCTGGCTCTGGAACATATCAAGCTGCTGCATCGGATGCAGAGAAACGAGCTGGGCCGTTCTTGACGCGATCACCCGTGCTGATAGTTTCCTTCCCTTCGTGACTCATCCGGGCTTGCGGACGGCTTCGTAAGCCGCAACCAGGCGGCAGCGCCGAACAAGACCGCCAGGATCAGTAACGTGGCGACACCCGTTGCCACTTCCCCGATCGACGCTCCCATGCTGTTGAATTGCAGAAACAGCGGCACCGCCGTGGTCGAGGGCACCAGTTTGGCAACGGCCACCAGCCAGGCCGGCATGGCAAAGTGCGGCCACGAAAGTCCGCATAGAAAGAACACCGGGATCGAGGTGCCGGCGAGAATCTGCACGCCGCGTTCGTAGCGCTGGAAAAAAGACCCGGCCAGCAAGCCGAGAGCGGTGACGGCGGCGCTGAAGATCGGCACGCACAGCAGCAGGCCGGGCAGGTTTCCGCCGCGCGGGTAATCCTGGAACCACAAGACGAAGCCGAAGAAGAACAGGCTGGTCAGGCAGCCCAGCAAAGTGAATGCGCCCCAGGCGCCGAAGAACGCGGATGAGGTCATTCGCCTGTTGCCGGCGCCGCGCATCAGGCCCATGAACATGGCCACGCCGAACAGCAGGGTGGCCTGAAGGATGATCGTCGCCACGCCGGGCACCACGTAATCACCGTAGCCGCCGGTGGTGTTGTACAGCGGACGTTCGATGATGCGCACGCCGGGCTGGTAGCCGCGCACGGCGTGGGAGAGCGGCGCCATGATCTCGCGCAACGAGCCCTGTATCGATTCGCGCAACGCCTGCCCGAGATAGCTGGCGCGCACCAGATAGGCCCCCTTCAGGTAGGCGTCGATGCCACCGGGTGTGCCTTTGAGCACGCTCCGTTCCAGCCCCTCGGGCACCACGATGACACCATCCACCTTGTCCGCCTTGAGCAGCCGCTGGGCGGCGGTGATGGAATCGGCCTGTACCACGATGTCCGTTTCCCGCGTGGCGTCGAGGTTGCGTAGAAAGCTGCGGCTCAGCGGCGAGTGGTCCAGGTCCACCACGGCTACCGGCAGCTTGACCACCGTCTGCACTTTGTAGGCGGCGGGGTAATAAAAACCGTAGAGAATGACGGCAAACACTACCATGGAGAGAATCGGAAAATTACGGCTCACCACGGTCAGTGTGTGTACGAAGCCGCCGCTCAGCGTGGCGGGCATGGGCGGCGCATAAAGGGGTTCCGCCGTGACCGGTGCACGGACGAGATGGCGGAAGCGCAGCATGGCGATAATCAGCGGTACGGCCACGAACAGACCCAGAATCAGCAACGGCTCGATACTGCTGCCGATCGGCGACGCCATCACCCATTGCTGTTCCTGCACTTGTACATAGCTGGTACTGGGCAGGAAAGCGCCCCAGGCCCGGCTGAACCAGGAGCCGCCGTTGAGCGGCAGCGTGGCACCGGCAAACGACAGCCCCGAGCCGGTGTAGAAGCACGACACGGACAACGCCAGATCCAGCTTGCGCAGCACACCGATGAGGAACGCGGAAATCGCCCCGGTGGCGCAGAACAGCAACCCTTCGGCCAGCAGCAGCAGCGGCAGCGACCCGGCCACCGACCAGCCACGCCAGCCGGCCAGGTAGGCGGTCCAGAGTACGCACCAGAGCCAGTACACCAGCACGTAGGGCGCCAGCTTGCCGAGCAGGCAGGCGAGCAAGCGTCCGCCCCCGGCACGGTACCATTGCTGCAAGGTGCCGTCGGTCAATTCCCGCCCCAGCGCGAAGACCACCGCGCAGGCCAGCAACATGTTCAGCACCATGGGCGTGATCAGTGCTTCGAGAAACAGCTCGAAGCTGGCCTGCGGATTGCCCACCACCGTGACCTGCACGCTGGGCGGTTGCAGCCGTACCGGCGGCGCCAGTTCACCAATCCGGGTGCGGTTCACTTCCGCCGTCACCGCCGTCTGCACCGCCTGATGGGCGGCGCTGGCGGCCTGCGCCGCCACGGTCTGGAACGCGGCGTTGAAATAGATGGCCACGGCGCCGTCCTCGCCGCGCAGGGCGCGCTTCTCCATGCCCGGCGGCAGGTAAATCACGCTGTAGATTTTTCCGGCACGCATCAGGCTGTGCGCCGCGGCTAAGTCCGCGGGCATGGCGCTTATCCGCAATTTGGGGGTGGCCTGGAGATGGCGTTCGATGGCGCGGCTCAGGGCCGAGTGATCCGCGTCCACCACCGCCACCGGCACACGCTGAAACACGCCCGCGTGAAACACCACCGCCAGCACCACGATGGCCAGCGGCGGCAGAATGAAAAGCAGACAGAAATCCCATTTGCTGTGACGAATGAAGGCGCTTTCACGCTGCAACGACGCTCTCAGCGCCGCCAGAAACGTCATTTTTGCGGCCACGGGAACAGCACGCTCATGCCCGGCCGCAGGCCTTTCACCGCATCCACCGGCCGCGCGCGCACCTCGAAGCTCTTGACGTCATAACCGCTCGACTGGCGCGTGCTGCGCCAGGTGGCGAAATCGCCCTGGGGGCTGATGTAGCTGATCTTGAAGGGCACCTCGTGCAGACCCAGCGCCGGAATCGAGCCCTTGATCACCTTGCCCATGGCCACGCCCTGGAATTCATCCTCGCGCACGTTCACCGACACCCAGAGGTCGTGCAGGTCCACCAGCGTGAACACCGGCACCCCGGAGAAGACGATTTCACCGGGGTTGGCGAACCGCTTGTCCACCTCGCCGGACACCGGCGCCACCAGCCGGGTCTCGTCGTACATGGCCTGGGCGCCCTGCACCAGCGCCTCGGCGGAGGCCACTTTGCTGGCGGCCATGCGTTTGTCTTCCGCACGCGCGCCGGCCAGCGCCTTGAGGTATTGCTGGCGGGCGGCTTCCGCCGCTTCGGCGCTGGAAACTCGCGCGGCGTCGGCGTTGTCACGGCGTTGTGCGGGGATCACGCCTTCGGCATAGAGGTTGTCCATGCGCTTCGCTGTCAGCGCCGCCAGTTGCGCGCGCGACTCGGCGGCCTGCCAGTGCGCCTTCAGCGAGGCCACATCCTGGCTGCGGGTGCCGGCGTCGGTTCTCGCCTCCAGCGCCTGCGCGCCGGCCAATGTGGCCTGGGCCTGGGCCAGCCGTGCGTCCACCTCCGGGTTGGACAGCAGCGCCAGCGTCTGACCCGCTTGCACATGATCGCCTTCATGCACCAGCAGTTTGTCCACCCGGCTCAGCACTTGGGTGGCCACGTTGACCTGATCGGTATCGATCATGCCCTGCAACTGGTCCGGCGCCGGGCGGCTGGCCATGTACAGCCCCCAGGCCACGAACAAGGCAAACGCCAGCAGCAGCAGGATGGCGACGATGCGGCGGGTGCGATGGTAAGGCGCGGCAGGCGGCGTGGTGTCATTCATGGGACGAAACTCGCAGGTCTGCATTATGGAGATAGTCGAGGAAACGATTGCCCTGACCACTGACCAGCAGCAGCGACGCCAGCGCCAGATCGTACTTGTAGGCCGCCGCCGCCCGCTGGCTGCGTACCTGCGCCAGCGCGTTGCGGGCATCGATCACATCGCTGGAGGCCGCCACGCCTTCGCGGAAAGAGGTTTCCTGGACCCGCACGGATTCCTGCGCGGCGGCGACGCTGGAATCCAGCGACAGATACTGCTGGCGCGCCGTTTCCACCAGGTTATAGGCGCGAGTGATGGCCGCCCGGATATCGGTCTGCACCTGCCGCTCGGCGGCTTCCGCGGCCTCTTGCCGGGCGCGGGCAGCGCTTGCCGATTTGCTGCGATCGACGTTGGACATCAGCGTGTAATGCACACCGATGCCCGCCACCCAGTCCGGCTCGGTGACCAGCTCGTGCTCGCGGTTCAGGTTGTATTCACCGAAGGCATAGACCGTGGGCAGCCAACCCGCGCGCGCCAGATCGACGCCGTGCCGGGCCGCCTCCACCGCCGCCTGGGCCTGACGCAGCCGGGGCTGGTTGACCTGCGCGGATTCCAGAAACGGCGCCACTGATGGCAGCGGCGCCGAGGCCACGAACAGCGGCGTTACCGGGTCGATGGGGCTGGGGCTGTGCAACAGGTTGGCGAGCGCGTCGGTGGCGATCCGGTAGTGGCCTTCGGCCTCGGTCAGCGCCCGCTGGGAAGCATCGCGCGCCACCTCCACCTGCAAGGTGCGGGCGTGGCTGATCTGGCCGTTCTTTTCCAGTTTCCGTGCATTGGCCAGATGGTGATCGAAACCGTCACGGGTTTCCCTGGCCACCGCCTGCACCTGGGCCGCCAGCACTTGTCCGAAATAGGCCTGCACCAATTGTAGCTGCAATGTCTGCCGAGTCTGCTCGGCCGTGGCGCCGGCCAGTGCGGCGGAGGCCTGGGCGCCTCCCTGGGCGGCAGAAATGGCGCCGCCGGCGTACAGCGGCAGAATCGCGGTGACAGTCGGATGAAACAGCGTCTCCCGGCTTTCATAGCTGACGGAGTTGGGAATGCGACTGAACAGGCCCGGCAGGGTACCACGCACCTGATCGATCACCGCGCTCACCGCCCCGCCCGGCACGCCGGGCACGCCCTGCGCCTCAATGTTGTCGAGGGTGCTGTTGGCGGATCCCTGCGCGCGGTTTTTCAGATCATCCAGCGAAATATCGAGGGTCTTCTGGTAGACCATCTGCTGGGCATCGAGGCTGATCACCGGCCAGCGCATGGCTTTCAGGGAGTCGGCGTGGTCACGGGCGGCGCGCACCTGCGCTTCCGCGCCGCTGAGTACATCGGATTGTGTGGCGAGAAGCGTGGTGGACTGCTCGAAGGAAAGCGGCCGCGCCTGACCCTCGGCGCTCGCCGCCCTGACGGAGCGGGGGACGGCCAGAGCCAGGGCGATGCAAATCAGCCCCAGGCCGACAGCCGCCGCCGGCCCCACAGGCCGCCGCGAGCCTGCCGGGAAACGCCCATACCCTGCCGTCGCCATCAATATGTCCATCCCCCGGCTGTTCCTGAATGGGTCGCAAACCATTGCAAAACAGCTTGCCACGACCGGCCGCGGCAAAAAAGAGTCTTGTTGCGTGCGGCCCGGCGTCAGGTGGCGTTTCTGAAACCACCGACAAGGTAGTTGAAGAAGAAGCCGTAGGCGATGGCCAGTGGAATGGCCACCACCAGCGTCGCCGCCATCAGTTCCGGCCAGTAGAACACGTCGCCACGAATCAGTTCGGTAGGTACCCCGGCGCTGATGTTGCGCGCCGCCGATTCGGTGATGAAGGTGGCCGCATAGATGTAGTTGCCCAGCGACAGCGAGAAGGCGAATACGGCGCAGGCGCCGACCCCCGGCCATACCTGCGGCATCAGCACCTTGCGAAACGCCGTGAACTGCCCGCAGCCATCCAGCAGGGCCGCTTCGTCCAGGCTGCGCGGCACGGCGCGGAAAAAGCCCAGCAGCAGCCAGGTGCAGAACGGCACGGTGATGGTTGGCAGCACCACCACCAGCGACCAGATGGTGTTGGCCAGCCCCAGCCATACCACGATGCGGTACATGGGGATGAACAGCAGGCTGGGCGGAATCAGATAGACCAGGAAGATGGCCATGCCCGAGCGCTCTCCCCAGCTGCCGGTCAGGCGCGCCAGCGAGAAGGCCGCCGGAATCGACAGAATCAGGGTGATGGCGACGACGAACAGGCCGATGACCAGCGAATTCCACAGAAAGATCATGAAGTGGGTTTCGGTGAACAGCACCACCAGATTGCTCAGCGTCGGACCATCGTGATAGAGGAACGGGTTGGTGGTGACCGAGTACAGATCACTGCTGGATTTGAAGATGGTCAGAAACGCCCAGATCACGGGGAAGATACTGAATACCGTGAGAAACAGGATACCGATGTAAAAACCGGTTTTGCGCAGCGTGCCCAGCAACATGCTCATGCCTCCTGCGCACGGTAGGCGGCGCGCAAGGCGATGATCGACGCCACCAGCAAGAACGGGAACAGGAACAGCGCCACCGCCGCGCCCTGCGCCAGACTACCGCCGCGAATGCCGGTCAGGTACGCCCAGTACGGCAGGATCTGCGTCGAATGCCCCGGCCCGCCACGGGTCAGCAGCTCGACCAGCGACATCTCGCCGATCACCAGCAAACCGGTGAACAGAATCGCCACGATCAGCATCGGTTTGAGCGCCGGAATGGTGATGCGGAACAGGATGCGGAACACCCCGGCGCCATCGATGCGCGCCTGCTCGAAGCGTTCTTCCGGGATCGATACGCGGCCCGCCAGCACGATGATGGTGGCCAGCGGCAACATGCGCCAGACATCCGCCACGATCACCGACGCCAGCCCCAGCCACTCGCTGCCCAGATAATAGGCGTGCCGGTAGGGCCCGAACAAACCGCCCGGCCCCAGCACGTGCAACTGCACCAGAATCCAGTCGATGGGGCTGAACGTGGAATCCAGCAGCCACAGCCACACTATCGCCACCAGCGATATGGGCATCGCCCAGGGCAGGATGAAGATCATCTGGAACAACCGCTTGCCGCGAAACGCATGCACCAGCAATTCACTGGCCAGCGTCGCCAGTATCAGCAGCAGGCCGATGACGCCCGCGGTGACGATCAGGCTGTTGCGCAGCGCCAGCATGAAGGCATCCGACTGCACCACCGCCACATAATTGGCCAGGCCGACGAAACGGTCCAGCTCGGGATTGCCGATGGTCGCGTCACTGAGGCTCAGGGCGATGGCCAGCACGAACGGGAAGCCGACAAAAGCGATCACGTACAGAATGGCGGGGCCGAGCATCAGCCAGGCCAGCACCGAGGGCTGGTCGAGCCAGCGCCCGAGCGCCGCCAGCCGGCTTTCGTGCGGCCTTCCGTTCGGGAATGCCGGCGCGCTCATGCCCCCGCTCCTTCGGTTTTGCGCAGACCACTGGCGCGGTCGAACAGGCAAACATTGTCACGCCGCCCGACGATCCGGCATTGCCGCCCCGGCGAACAGTCCGGCCGTGCGTTGGCCGACAGCCGCGCCACCACATGATGGGGTTCGTCCGTATCGGCAATGCCGGACAGCACCGTGCCATAGGCCAGCCATTCCGAGCCCAGATATTCCAGGTGCTCGATGCGGGCCTCCAGCTCCAATGCTGCGTCCGGGACCGGCGACGACGGATCAACCAGCAAGTGCTCCGGGCGAATGCCGGCGATGGTGTGCTCGTCCACCGGCAACAGATTCATGGGCGGGTTGCCGATGAAGCCGGCGACGAACAGATCGGCCGGGTCGTTGTACAGCTCGTGGGGCGTGCCGACCTGATGCAAGCGGCCGTTGTTGATCACGGCGACGCGATCCGCCAGCCCCATGGCTTCCACCTGGTCGTGCGTGACGTACAGCGTGGTGATCCGCGTGCGGTCGTGCAATTCACGCAGCTCGGCCCGCGCCAGGCTGCGAATCTGCGCGTCCAGCGCCGACAGCGGCTCGTCGAAGATGAACAGGTCCGGGTCGCGCACCAGCGCCCGCGCCAGCGCCACGCGCTGCTTCTGGCCGCCGGACAACCGGTTGGGACGGCGATCCAGCAGATCGCTGACCCCCAGCATCTGCGTCACCCGCTCCAGTTTCTCCTGATGCAGTTCCCGCGGCACCTTGCGGGACACCAGCGGAAACAGGATGTTGTCGCGCACCGTCATGTGCGGATAGAGCGCGAACGACTGGAACACCATCGCCACATTGCGGTTCTGCGGGGGAATCCCCACCACCGATTTGTCGTCGATGAGAATGTCGCCGGAGCTGGGCAGTTCCAGCCCAGCGACCATCCGCATCAGGGTGCTTTTGCCCGACCCGGACGGCCCCAGTACCGCCAGAAATTCGCCTTCGTTGAGCGTCAGATCAACGCCGTCGACGGCGTTGATCCGGCCATAGTGTTTCTCCAGTGCTCGCAGTACCAGCACAGACATAGGAACGCTTCCTTACGATCGTGGCTATTGGTTGCCGCCCCCAACGAAGCCGCGATCACGCCACTTCTTGAAGATCTTGCGAACCTGCTCCGTGGCATTGTCGAGCGAATCCTGTGGAGACGCCGAGCCGCGTGCCGCGTTCGCCAGCATGGTCGAGAGAATGTGCTTCTGGTAGACCTCGCCGATGGCCGGGTTGGCGTAGCCGGGATAACCCAGCCACACGGTCCAGTCCGAAGCGGATTTGAGAATGGACAGCTTGTCCGCCGGCTTGGAGCCCCAGGGATCGTTGTCCAGCCAGCCGCCGTCGGCGAACAGTTGCGGCGCCTGGGTACGAAACGCCGGGAAGTCGTAGAACTTGGAGTAATAGCTGGCGTTGCTGTAATTGTTTTCCAGATCGAGCATGAAATTCTTGGCCGCCAGGATCTTGTTCTTGCCGGTGACGTACTTCGGCATCACGTAAATGAACCAGACGTGGGCCGGCATGTGCACTTCCCCGCTGGGGCCTTTCAGGCCAGGCCGGAAACCGGTTTCCTGGGGAATTTTCCCGCCGATTTCCTGGGCGCTGCGGAAGAAGGAAATGGAATTCTGGATATAGGAAGCGGTGCCCGCGATGTACGCCTGGTTGTTGGAGGCGGGGTTCCAGGCAAACACTTGCGGCGTCATGGCGCTGCTGAACAGTTTCTTCATGTACTTGACGGCGGCCAGTGTCTGCGGTGAATCCAGCACCACATTGCCCTTGGCATCCTGCACCGAACCGCCGAACGACCAGATCAGCGCCCGGGCAAAGAACTCGGAATCCAGCTCCGGCGACAGACCCACCGCCACCGGCGTGCCGGTTTTCTCGAAAATCTTGCTGCCGCCTTTCAGCAGGTCGGCATAGCTGGCCGGCCCGTCCGGGTAGCCCGCCTCTTTCCACAGATCCGTGCGGTAAACGCCGGGGTCCACCACCCAGCCGTGACAGAAGCCGTACCAGATCTTCTTGGCCGGCAGGTAACTGGTGTGGCGGCAGGTTTCCGCCCGCTTGCCAAAGGCGGCCTCAGCGGCGGCATTGACGTCATCCAGCGGTTGCAGCCCTTCGATGAAAGCCGACGGGGCGGCGTTCATTTCCACCAGCGTCGGCCCTTTGCCGGCGGCAATCGAGGCCGCCAGGGTGGAAGGAACATCACCGATGCTGATGTGATTGACGGTCACCTTGACGTTATGGGCCTTGCCCCAGTCCTGCGCGTACTGGTCGAACCACTTGTCGTAGCGCGGAACGAAATGGCTCCATTGCGTGATGCTGATGGAGGTGCCATCGGGGTAATGCTCCGGAAAGGTCATTTTCCCGTAGCTGGATGAAAACTTCACCGGCGATGGTTTCAGCGACTGCTCGGCGCTCGCCGCACCGGCGGCGGTAACGGCCAGCGCCACCAGCATACTGGTGAGAAACCCGGCGAGCTTGCTCTTGTTGGATCTTTTGTTAGCTAATGAAGCGCGCAACATGGTGATGACCCCCGTTGGATGACAGGTTCTATTTCGACATTATTGCCAATCTGACGCTAGGGTCTGCCGACAATGCGTTGAATTAGACCTTAGTCGTAGACCACCCAACCATAACGCGGACCACCCACGGTCATCAGGACTTATTTCTCTTTTTTGGCCGGAGCGATGTGTTTCAGCAATGACAGGAACCACATCAGCTGGCTGGCGTCACCCTCTACCTTGATATCGCCGGCCTGCATGCCTTCCATGAACACCACCTGGCTTTTGCCGGCCGCCCGCAGGGTTTCCACGGCATAATCCGCGTCCTTGAAGCTGAGCGTGATCGAGGGCTCGGGGTTCAATCCGGCGTGGCTGCCGACCCGGCCAGGCTGGAAATGATACCAGCGCGCCACCGCCCCATCGAAAGTACGCCACTGCATGATGATATCGCG
>CAYMKZ010000001.1:19383-36638 GCA_964391345.1 uncultured Alcanivorax sp. | reverse complement strand
ACGTCGTTATCCGTTTGCTCGACCTGCCAATGCCCCTCCAGCTCTTCGGGAGGCGGACATACCACCACCGGACAGGCGGGCGTTTTGATGGTCACCGGCATTACACCGTAACTCACCGGCGTCGGCTCGCCAGTCAGGGTCTTGGCGAGCGCGCGGACGCCGGCCATCAGCGGCAGCACGAACGGCAGCACATGCCCGTTGACTTCGGCACAGTCGCCGACGGCATACACATTGGCGGCGCTGGTGCGCAGCGTCTGATCGGTGACGATGCCCCGCTGGGTGGCCAGCCCGGCCTCTTTGGCCATGGCAATGCGCGGCCGCAGGCCGATGGCCGACAGCACCACGTCGGACTCGATGCGGACACCATCGGACAGCTCGGTCACCAGACCACCGGCCAGCCCCTTGCCGGCATCCTGATAATGCACCGCCTGGGCCAGCGGCCCCAGGTGGAAGCGCACCCCCAGCCCTTCCAGCCCCCGTTGCACCGCCGCGGACGCGGGTTCCGGCAAAAGTTTGGGCAGACAGCGCCCCAGCGGCTCCACCAGCGAGACGCTGAAGCCGCCATTGGACAGGTCATTGGCAAATTCGCAGCCGATCAGCCCGCCGCCCAGCACCGTCACGGTCTTTTTGCCGTCCAGCGCCTGACGCAGCCGGCCGTAGTCCATCAGGTCATTGACGGAAAGCACCTCACCCGCCGCGTCACCCTGCAAAGGCGGCGTCCAGGTATCCGCGCCCAGGGCCAGCACCAACTGGCTGTAGTCCAGATGGTCGTCGGGCAGCAGCACGCGCTGCCTGGCGGTGTCGAGACCGGCGACCCGAACCTGCGCGCGCACTTCGACGTTGAACTGCTCGGCAATCTGCTCGACGCTGGCCATGGCCAGTTCATCGGCGGTTTTTTCCTTGGTGAAGCCGGTCGACAGCATGGGCTTGGAATAGGCGCGGCCATCGTCGGCGGTGAACATGACCACCGGCGTTTCCTTGTCCAGCTTGCGGAATTCCTTGAGCGTGTTGAAACCGGCCAGGCCGGAACCGATGATGACGATGGGATTCATGGGCAGATCCTGGGTAGGGTTTTCGGGAGGCTCAGATTTCCACCATTTCAAAATCTTCCTTGCCAACGCCGCAATCCGGGCAGACCCAGTCATCGGGAATCTCTTCCCAGGGTGTACCGGGGGCGATGCCTTCTTCCGGCAACCCTTCTTCTTCATCGTAGATGAAGCCACAAACCACGCATTCCCACTTCTTCATAGAACTACCTCAAATTTCGCCAACTCCACCTGTGCATGGAGTCTCCGGGCACGGTTAACCTAACGAAAGACAACCTATAGACGGGCGTCACAAAAATCAATAAGAGAATCGTGATTCTATTTTCGCCATGCCCGGTTCAGGCGGTGACAACGGCCATGGTACCAGCCTCACCCTTGCCGATCGTTTGCCGTTGCGCCATAGTCCACGCGCCCACGGCAAGCTTGATTGATCACTATGTCCAACACTGCGTTGCGCGCCGACACCCGATGGCGCGCGCTGGAGCGTCTGACGGTGCCTTGTGTGCTCCGCGACTGGTTCTCCGACCCTGATTCACTGACTTCCCGGCTACGCCGCCACGGCGCCTTCCGGGTCGCCCCCGGCGCCTCCTGGATTGGCCGCCCGGCTCCCGACGAACGGGCGCTGCTGGCGCACAGCGGGCGCCGTTACGCACTGATCCGCGAGGTGATGCTGCTGCTCGACGAGGTTCCCGTAGTGGAAGCGCGCAGCGTATTGCCACTGCACAGTCTGCGGCACGCCAACCGGGGGTTGGCCAACATGGGCAGCCGCCCGCTGGGCGAGGAGCTTTACCGGCACCCGGCGGCGCAACGGGACCAGGTATGGGTGCGTTACGGCATGACCCCCGCCGGCCGCGGCCCCTGCTGGGGGCGGCAGTCCCGTTTCATCAAGCGCGGCCAGCCTTTGCTGGTGGCTGAATATTTCCTGCCGGCGCTGTGGCAACAGGTCGGCGTCGAAACCTGAAGATCGCGGCGGGGCCTGCGCAAGTGGCTGGCAAACCGCTACCATAGCCCGATCTGACGGATCGAGGTCGTCTATGTTCGCCTTTGTGGAACACCGCTATCCCGCCCTGTGGCCCTGGATTCAGCTGATGCGGCTGGACCGGCCGATCGGCAGCATGCTGCTGATGTGGCCGACACTGTGGGCGCTGTGGATCGCCGGCGATGGCACCCCGAGTCTGAAGAACATCATCGTTTTCGTGCTCGGTGTCTACGTGATGCGCGCGGCCGGTTGCGTGATCAACGACTTCGCCGACCGCAATTGGGACGGCGCCGTGGAACGCACCCAGGCGCGGCCGCTGGCGACCGGCGCACTGACCGCCCGACAGGCCATCATGCTGTTTGGCGCGCTGGTACTGATAGCCTTCATATTGGTGCTGTTTCTCAACACCTTCACGCTGCTGCTGTCTTTCGGCGGTCTGGCGCTGGCGGCGCTGTACCCCTTCACCAAACGCTACACCAACCTGCCGCAGGTGGTGCTCGGCGCGGCCTTCGGCTGGTCGATCCCCATGGCCTTCGGGGCGGAAACCGGCGGCACACCGCCCATCGCCTGGCTGCTGTTTCTCGCCAACATCCTGTGGACGGTGGCCTACGACACCGAATACGCCATGTGCGACCGGGAGGACGACCTCAAGGTGGGCATCAAGAGCACCGCCATCCTGTTCGGCGACCGGGACCGGCTGATCGTCGGGCTGTTGCAGGTGCTGACGTTGCTGGTGCTGGGCTTGATCGGTTACCAGTTGGCCTTCACCTGGCCCTGGTATCTGGGGCTGGCCGGCATGGCGCTGGGCTTCGTGCACCAGCAGTTCCGCATCCGCTACCGGGAGCGCTGGCCGAGCTTTCGTGCTTTCATCAGCAATCATTGGGTGGGCGGCTGCGTGTTTGTCGGTCTGTATTTCCATTTTGTCATCAGGCTGTCATGAAAAGGCCATGTAATTGGGCTCCGACAAGAGCGACAGACGGATACCAGGACCATGCCACAACCCCGTATTCTGATTGTTGACGACGAGCCGGCCATCCGCGAAATGATCGCGGTGGCACTGGAGCTGGCCGGCTTCGACGTGCTGGAGGCGGAACAGGCCCAGCAAGCCCACGAATGCATTGTCGATCAGCGGCCGGACCTGGTACTGCTCGACTGGATGCTGCCCTCGGTAAGCGGCATCGAGCTGGCCCGCCGCCTCAAGCGCGACGACGCCACCGCGGAGGTGCCGATCGTCATGCTGACCGCGAAAAGCGAAGAGGACAACAAGATTCAGGGGCTGGAGGTCGGCGCCGACGACTACATCACCAAACCGTTTTCCACGCGCGAGCTGATCGCCCGCGTCAAGGCCGTGCTGCGCCGCTCTTCGGTGAGCGGCGCGGAAAAGGTGATCGACGTGGAAGGTCTGCGCCTGGACCCGGTCAGCCACCGCATCAGCGCCCATGGGCAGCCCGTGGAGATGGGCCCCACCGAATACCGTCTGCTGGAATTCTTCATGGGCCACCAGGAACGCGCCTATTCACGCACCCAGCTGCTGGACCAGGTGTGGGGCGCCAACGTCTACGTGGAGGACCGCACCATCGACGTGCACATCCGCCGCCTGCGCAAGGCGCTGGAGCCACACGGCTTCGACAGCTTCGTGCAGACCGTGCGCGGCACCGGCTACCGATTCTCGTCGCAAACCGGCGCCCCGTGCTGACGGCGCGGCGTGACCCTCCGCGTTTTTCCCGATAGGCTTCCCCGGCGGCAGTGCGCAAAAGGGCGACCATGAAAAACATCGAGGGCATGCGGGCCAGTCTCGCCAGAGAGTTGAAACGCACTGCCTTGCTGCTGGTTGTCGCACTGCTGGCGGCCATCGTGGCCCAGCACCTCTGGCCGCTGCTGGTCGCTTTGCTGCTTTATCTGATCTGGCACACCCGTCAGCTTTTCGTGCTCTATCACTGGCTCACCGAGCGGGACTACGACAACCCGCCGGACAACGTCGGCCTATGGGGCGATTTCTACGCCCGCCTGGAGCACCTGCTGCGCAAGGAGCAGCGCGCCCAGGGCGAATTGCACGGCATCATCGAGCGCGCCAGGGAATCCGTCGACGCCTTCGAGGACGCGGTGATCGTCATCGACCGGCTCGGCTACCTGGAGTTCTGGAACCCGGCCGGCAGCCGTTACCTGGGGTTGCGCCCGCAGCAGGACATCGGCCAGCCGCTGACCAACATCATCCGCCATCCGCGCTTCATCGAATACCTCGCCAAGGGCGACTTCCGCGAGCCGATCGAAATCCCGTCGCCGCTGGAACGGCGTCATCAATTGCAATTCCGCGTTACCGAATTCGGCGTCGGCGACCGGCTGATCCTGGCCCGCGACGTGACCCGGCTCCACCACCTGGAGGAGATGCGCAAGGAGTTCGTCGCCAACGTCAGCCACGAATTGAAAACGCCGCTGACCGTATTGAAAGGCTACCTGGAAACCCTGCTGGACACGGTGCCCGAGGAACAGAGCCGTCTGCGCCGGGCCCTGCAACAGATGACCACGCAGAGCCAGCGCATGGAGGCGCTGGTACAGGATCTGCTGCTGCTGTCACGGCTAGAAAACACCGAAGCGGACGCCGCCGGCCAGCCCGTGGAACTGACCAGCCTGCTCGAACACCTGCGCACCAACGCACTGGCGCTGGCGCCGGAAAAACAGCAGCGGATCGATCTGCAAGTGCCGGCGAACGCCCGCCTGATCGCCAGCCCGGCGGAGCTGGAAAGCGCGATCGGCAACCTGCTCACCAACGCGGTGCGCTACACGCCGGAAAACGGCCATATCCTGATCCGCTACCGGCAAGACGAACTGGGCGGCCACCTCAGCGTCACCGATGACGGCATCGGCATCGATCCCCAGCACATACCGCGCATCACCGAACGCTTCTACCGGCCGGACAGCGGCCGCGCCGCGCACACCGGCGGCACCGGCCTGGGGCTGGCTATCGTCAAGCACGTCATGCTGCGCCACGACGGCCAGCTGGAAATCCACAGCGAGCTGGGCAACGGCAGTACCTTCACCTGCCATTTTCCACCGCACAGAACCGTCGGCGCTCAGCCATCCATTTCCTGCAGGCGTTGAAGCGCTTCCACGTCACGGCTGGAAACACGCACGTTCATTCGCTTGTCTTTCTTGGTAGATGCCTTAGCAGCACTTGAAAGCTGTGCTTTGCGCTCCTCCGTCAGATCAGAGACATATTCACCACTTTCGTAGGCTTGGAGCAGATCCCTTTCCTCAAGACCAAGTTTTTTATTTGCCATATCGATCCCCCAAAAACCGTTTGGTTGCCTTGCGACTGGGAATGACCGTTTTCAAAAATAGCTTATCATCACCTTCCACATAGGAAACCAGCCAAGCGTAGTCATCCACGTTGACCACCAGCATACGTTGGTGGGGGTATTTCGCTTCATTCGGATGCTTAGCATCGTCAAGCAAATTGCCTGACTGGGTGGCAAATAAAACATCCTCAAACGAAATCCGTCGATTTTCCATCAACCAATGTCGTGTTTACTTACACCCAATGACAGCCCTCCTGCGGTGCTAACGTCGGAGTTCAGCCGCCGGCAGGCGATGACGGTCGGCTGCAGCGAATCGTTAGCTGTCATGCTGCGGTGTTATTGAACATGCGTTCGAGTAACGCCTCACGATTTAAAGCCACGCCCTCGTGTATTACTTGACCGAACGTATCATCGATGATCCGCTTGCCGGACTCCGCTACATGTACGTGAATGCCGTGTTCTTGAGGCCGCTTCGCCGTCCAAACCACTGCGGGCGTTGAGGCCCAAGCTACGAACGACACACTCGAGCCAAAGGCATCCAGGTTAAGGCATTTGTCGGGGGTAATATGCGTATGTGCTGTCGGATAAAGATCATGTATTGGCTTCAGCGGTGTGGATGAAATGGGTATTTTTGACCACGTGCTATCGCGGCCGCAGTTGCCACAGAAATGTTTACGGTGCGGAACGCGGCCAAATTCACCTAAATCTAGATGAGGATAGCCGCAATGGTTACAACTTATGCAACCCATAACGACGTTATTACAAATTCCGAGCAAGAACTCAAATGCTGCAGGAGGTGTAAGGTTTACACGGCTAATCGCATCGTTCGCGAAAAGGTCGGACTTCGTATCATAAACGAGCGTAATAGCAGGGAAGTCTTGGTCAATGCTCTTGTGCCCGCCCGGCACATCCCTAACGTGCACATGGATGCGGGGTTGCCGTTGCGGAACAACCCCTGTGCTAGTCAGAGCGGCGGGTAGGGAACACCATATCCCTACCTCTGCATGTGCATTGAGGTCGAGCTCCATCGGGTTGCGGACATAGCACATTGGTTGACGCGCGTTTGCACACACCATCTGGCCAGTTACGTGAGTTGCCTGAATGTCGGCTTTTGTGCCCCAATGACACTGGTGTGTACGGCACCACCAGCGGTCCTTCCCGTGGCGATACTTCCCAGCTGACACGAAGTCACACGCGAGTATTGCGTCAGAACCATGGTCCGCACCAAAAATTCCTAGGACACTCTGATTAAATACCGCGATGTTCCCCAGCGTGCGGCCATATGACCAGCAGATCGCTTCAGCTTTCTCGTGCTGCGTTGGGGTCAATGGTTGTTCAGCGCCTACCTTTTTAACCCAGACCTTAGACGCGCTGTCGTCGGCTCCGTAGTGCCAATCGCACTCCCAAAGCTCGATTCCACTCCCAACGATTTTCCTTTCAATGTGCATAAATATCTCTTTGACAGCTAACCGCCTGAGCTTAGCCGCCGACAAGCGGGATGGCGGTCGGCTGCAGCGACCCGTTGGGCGAAATTAGTACACCGTGTGCTCATTCATGCTCTCCCACAATTCTTGCCTCACAAGCTCATGGCCGTGGAATATCACCTTCCCGAAGGTGTCATCCACTATGCGTCGGCCGTTCTTGTAAACGTGAACATGTATTCCTTTTTCCTGCGGTCGGTGTGCTGTCCAGAGCACGGCAGGTGTCGATGACCACATCTCGTATTTCAATCCAGCATATTCGTCCAAATCAAGCTCTCGATCCGGGATAATGTAGGTATTGCTGTTGTTGAATTGGTCATGCAATGGCTTGAGCGGTGATGAAACGATCTTACCTTTGCTCCAAACACTGTCGTTACCGCAATTTCCGCAAAAATGCTTGGCGTGAGGTGTTCTGGCGAAGCTGCCAAGATCAAGGTGCGGGTACCCGCACCTTCCACATGTTACGCAACCCACCGGGCAACCTTCTTCGATGGACTTGACAAATTCGAAGGCTGCCGGCGGCGTGATCTGGATTTGGGATATTTCTGTGCTGGTGAAAAGGCCCAGGTTCTGATTGTACGAGCACACAATAGCGTCAAAATCGCGATCAAGGAGCTTCTTTTGAGCACCGGAAAAGCGTTTGTGAACATGGATCTTTGGAGGCCGGGCGGCGATAGGTTCACTTGACATCGCGGGTGGTAGCGAGCACCAGACGCCTATTTCCTCGAAGTTGCTAAATTCAACGACAAGTGGATCAACCACGTAGCTCATGGGCATCAGGTGGTTGCTGCACGTGATCTCGCCGGATTTAGCTACTGCCGCACGATCAGCGTTAACGCCCCAATGAATTTGGTGCGTTTTGCAGTACCAGCGCTGAGCACCATTCCGGAACTTGCCGCACGGCACGATGTGGCAGGGAAGTATCGCATTATCACCCGCCTTGTCAGCAAAACTGCCAAACACTTCTTCGGAATTGACTGCAATATTGCCAATCGTTCGGCCCGGTGCCCAGCAGATTGCAGACTTAGCCGAGAACGCCTCGGGAATGCTTTCGACTTGTCCCTCGTCGCAATGCTTGCGGAGGAACTGCTTCTTCGCCATCCCGGTCCCGGGATCCGACCACTCGCACTCCCAAACCTCAACTTGTCCTGTGTCGTGATTAAGCCTTCTTGAGTAGAACATTTGCTATCCCGTCGCTTGCCGCCCAACGCTTGAGCTCAGCTGCCGACAGCCCGCGTAGCGGGATGGTGGTCGGCTGCAGCGAACTGTTGGGCCACAACCCTTGCCACAAGCAGTTGCTTCACGTACATTTCTAACGCATGAGCAAGTATTTTACAACCGAAGATGCAGCCACCTACCTGGGCGTAACGCCTTCCCGTGTGCGCCAGTACATAGCGGAGGAACGGCTACCTTCGAGCAAGCTTGGCCGCGACCACATGATCAAAGAGGACGACCTCGAATATTTTTCTAAGAACGGGAAGAAGAAACGGGGAAGGCCGCCGAAGGTACAAATTTAATCCTTTCGCATGCGTTAGTTTTATGCCATACTCACATTTATGAAAACTGCATCGACCTTACGAAACGAGAATCCACGCCTGAGTTGGCCTACCGACCAGCAGAGCGTCGTCATACTGCCGGGCGACACCCGTAACGTTATTCAGGAAATTCCTGACGAGAGCGTACAATGCGCCGTGACGTCCCCTCCATACTGGGGCGTACGTGACTATGGTGTAGACGGCCAGATTGGGGCCGAGGTTGACCTGATGGAATACATTGCCGCTCTTGTCGACGTATTCCGCGAAGTACGACGGATACTCAAACCTGATGGTACTTTTTGGCTAAATATTGGAAATACGTACACTTCTGGCGGTCGCAAATGGAGGGATAGCGACGCAAAAAATAAAGGGCGCGGCATGTCGTACCGGCCACCAACGCCAGACGGATTGAAGAAAAAAGACCTGATTGGCGTTGCTTGGCTTCTTGCGCTTGAGTGCCAACGTGACGGATGGTATCTGCGCAATGATATTATATGGAATAAACCAAACTGTCAGCCTGAAAGTGTGCGGGATCGCGTTACGGTATCTCACGAGTACCTATTCTTGTTCTCGAAGTCTGAGCGGTACTACTTTAATCAAGATGCGATAAAAGAGCCAGTTAAAAACGGTGGCGGGCTGAAAAATAAACGTAGTGTCTGGAGCATAAACACAGAGCCTTGTTCAGACGCTCATTTCGCAGTATTTCCTCGTTCGCTCGTGCGGCCATGCGTCCTTGCAGGGTCACGAGCAACGGACACAGTTTTCGACCCGTTTTTCGGTGCTGGCACTACCGGCGTTGTTGCCAAAGAGCTTGGACGAAAATGCTTGGGAATTGAGATTAACGAGGGCTACATAGAGATGGCCGAAAAAAGAATTTCCGACGTTCAGGGTCTCCTTATTCCGTAGGAATTACAAACTCCCAACTCGCATGGACAATGCAAGCGTCTTTCCTAAGCGCTTTGATTTGCAGCTTACGCTCCGATCCGCCGTCAAAGTACAGGTCGAATAATTTCACATTCTTATCTTCAACGTAACAGTATCCCGGCTTCGGGTTCTGCTTGCTATCAAGTTTCATTTCAAGGCGTCCGTCCTTCGCCTTTTTGAGCAGCGCCTTCGGGATTTCCACGAGCTCATAATGCCAGTTTGGCGCCTTCGATAAAGCTCTGAGACTCAGTATTCTTTCATAGCCTTGCATGTGATGGAAGAATTGATCTCGCAAGCCGATAAGGTCACTTGGATCATCGCTCCAGTTGCCTTTACCGAGCTCCATGAATTTGCTAATCCAAAGCCGACTTTCTTTGATTCCCCTATCTGCTTGGGTTTTGAGCGACACCTTGACTCCGTTCAGTGTGACGTCATGTCCAGGGTTACCTTTGGGTGCAAGGCTCGCATCAATACCGGCCAACTTCAGCACTGCTACGAGCACGTACTCGAACTTGTCTTTGCTGAACGGCTCTGCGGAAAAGCTATGATGCACACGCATCGCTTCGCCGAAATTCCGAAGCGACTCTTCAGTGAATAAATCGGACGTGCGTGTCTCGAACGTGTGCTCTCCGGAAAAGACGGATACGACTTTCTCTATCCAATGGAGCTGACCAGAAGTCAGGTTCGGAAGTATTTCTGTCAGCTCGCGGACGAGCTGGAGTTGATTGTTTGTCATGAAACCTCATGCTTTTCTGGGGCCCAACGCTTGAGCTCAGCCGCGGCGAAACCGCGTAGCGGTTTTGGCGTCGGCTGCAGCGCCTTGTTGGGCAGATCTCTAACCGCGCGCCTCCCGGCCCGCATCATCTTCTGCAACCCGAAAGCGCCAGTAAAAATCTGTCCTTACCCAGACAACATCTTTCTCAGTGAGCTTGCGAAACTCTTTGAGTAATTTGGTTCCGACCACCAAACTACCTTCCGCATTCTCCCGCAATAGATCCTCATGCTTCGTTTTGACCAAGCGGTCGTCCACGTCGTCTTGGTAAAGACAGCCTTGCCGATTCAATTCGGAGACCATCCATTCAGCGACGGCCAGCACGCTCATACTTAGCTTTCCTCATTGGCTGCAATCAAGGATTCGTATGGAAAAACGCCGTTGTCTAGTTTTTTACCCGCAAACCATTGGCACCGGTACTTACCGGTTTCCACGTCCTGGAAATCGGCTATTGCTTCGTTAACGGTCATTTCGGGACCGCCTGACTTCAACTTCACAATGTCACCGACCTCAAATCTATCTTCCTTGCTCATTTGTTCCTCCAATTTCTCTATGCCCAACGCCTGAGCTCAGCCGCCGGCAAGCGGGATGACGGTCGGCTGCAGCGATTTGTTGGGCCACCGTTTGCTAACGAGCTGGGAATGGCTCCGCGAGCATATCCACCATTTCGTCCAGCCGATCACACTCTTCCAATTGGGCAACCAAAGCGGATTCATAGTGTCCGAGTTTACGCACAGCGCTTTCATTCGACGTATCAACATGCCGTTTCAAACCAGACCGGAAATTATTGATAATTGTACGAAGGGTATCTATTGATTTCTTCTCTTTCGCAACATCAAGCTGATTACCTCCCCCAATCGTGATAAGACTGGATAGCCGTTTGAAGGGAAAAATCGCATCAACTTCTCCGCCCTTTTCTACCATCCGCTGGTACATCTCTAGCACACAGCCATCACCACACTCAGCAATGTAATCTCTGATAGACGGGTCAAGTTCTACAAATGGCGTACCACGCTCGGCGGCATTACGTTTAAACACACTAACCGCACTCTCGCGTTTATACGCATCCTGATATCCAGGGCCAATAAACTCACGACCTTGATGGTATATTTTCCCGCGCCGAATATGGCCTCGGCACATCAGCCCTTTTTTTAGGAGTTTAAAGACCGCCAAATAACACTGGTTCACTATGGTGATCGCGCCGCTAGGGGACACCTCTGTAGAGACGATTACACAATCTGACGTTTGCGTCAGTTCAAACCCCACATCCTGCGCGTCCCTTGGTGCGTCAGGGCAAATAGTGGGGCCATATGCTCGGACTGCCTCAACATCGTCTTTGCCACCCAAAAGCCTCGTGGCTTCACGTAAATCCTCCAACGAAAGCGAACCATCAGCTTCAGCATTCGTAACCGCCGACGCGAATCCCAGGATGTCCACAAAGGCGATAAATTTGTCTTCATATTTCATTGTTATCGGTTCCAGTACCAGACGGCTCAACAGCAATTAGCCCGTGCTCCATCATAAGAACTTATCGCCGCTGTCTATACTAAGTATTATTACTGCCGGATATGATCAGAAAAACAAGTGTGACGCAAGTCTCATCTCAGGCGATATCTGGGCACCCTGGCCACGTATAGTCTCCTTCATGCCCCCCGAGTGAGTGGTTCAAGAGAGCAGACAACCTGACGGCACGCGCACAGATTGTCCTGTTGGCCACGCATCAGTAATGCGGCGGCGGCGCATCGATGACGCGCATGGCCTCCAATTCCTCGCTGATTTCCAGCACCCGCTCCACCAGCTTGCGGCAGACCGTCTCCAGCTCGTCGAGCTTGCGCTGCTGATCACTGACCATGCGGTTGAGGGTGGTCACCAGGTCTTCCTGGTAGGCCAGTTTGGTTTCGATATCCAGGAAACGGGGTTCACTCATCGTCGGGCTCCGGTGGCAGTGATCGGATGGGGGACGGACCGGATTATAGCGCGCCCGTCTCTTGCACGTTGCACCGCTTGCCGCTATCTTGGCGCGGTCTTGGGGGAGTAGTCGCTTTGGCGCCCCGCCATTGACGGTCATCAACACAGTTGCGCCTCAATGCGCATGGTGGCCGTGTCCACGGATTGACGAGACCTGAGACATCGTTTGCCTTCCCGGGAGTGGGATCGGCGGGCGGTGTCTCTGTGTTCAGCCGATCCCACTCCCTCAAGGAAATCCCGTTGGACGCCTTTTTCCCTTCGCTGCTGCTGGTCGCCCTCGGCGAGATCGGCGACAAGACCCAGCTTCTGTCGCTGGCGCTGACCATCCGCTTTCGCAAGCCCTGGCCGATTCTTGCCGGCGTGATCGTCGCCACGCTGGTCAACCACGGCATCTCCGTGGGGCTCGGCGAGTGGCTGCACCTGAGCATCCCGACGGAGTGGATGCGCTGGATTCTGGGCATCGGCTTCATCACCCTGGGCATCTGGATGCTGATTCCAGATCGCGACGACAGCGTCAGGAGCAATGGCCGCTTCGGCCCCTTCATTACCGCCACCCTGCTGTTTTTCATCGCCGAGATCGGCGACAAGACGCAACTGGCCACCATCGCCCTGGCCGCCCGTTATGCGGATTTCTGGCCTGTGCTGCTGGGCACCACCACGGGTATGATTGCCGCCAACCTGCCGGTGATCTGGCTGGCGCACCGTTTCGCCGGCGAGAAACTGGAACGCTGGGCTCATCGCATCAGCTCGGTGCTGTTCCTTGGCTTGGGCATTCTGGTGCTGGTTTCCTGATGGAGATGTCATGGCGCTGAAAGCGACCATTTACAAAGCCGAGCTGACGCTCTCCGATCTGGACCGTCACCACTACGTCACCGAGACGCTGACGGTGGCGCTGCATCCCTCGGAAACCGAGGCGCGCATGATGCTGCGGCTGATGGCCTACGCGCTCAACGCGCACGACGACCTGGCTTTCACGCGCGGCATTTCCAGTACTGACGAGCCGGATCTGTGGCAACACAATGCGGACGGCACCCTGGAACACTGGATCGAACTGGGGCAACCCGACGAAAAGCGATTGCGCAAAGCCTGCGGCCTGGCCAGAAAAGTCAGCGTTTACGCCTATGGCCGCCAGGCGCCGCTGGCCTGGCGAGACACCTTGGGCCCGGTGCTGGCACGCTTCGACAATCTGGCGGTATACCACGTAGAGCCCGCCAGCGAACAGGCACTGGCCGCCCTCGCCCGCCGCCAGATGCAGCTCAACGCACTGATCGAGGACGGCCAGTTGTGGCTCGGCGACGACCGCCATACCGTGGCCGTCGCGTTGCACACCTGGAAAGCGGTCTGAACCCGGCGGGCGCCCTCTCACATGCCGCTGTCATCACTCGTGCCGGCGCGCTAAGGTGAGAGCTGCAACGCACACCGGCAGCGCCACGGAGAACCGCCGATGCCCTACAGACCACCCTCCATCCGCGAGCTGATGGCGACACTGAGCCATCGCTGGCGTGGTCTGTTCGCGGTGGGCGTGATTCTGGTGCTGATCGGTCTGCTGGGGCTGGGAGCGGCGGGCTTCTATACGCTGGTCGGGGTGTTCTGGTTCGGCGGCATGCTGCTGGTCGCCGGCGTGGTGCAGGTAGCGCATGCCTTCCAGACTGCCGGCCTGCCACGCAGTCTGTCGATGGCGCTGATCGGCCTGCTGTATCTGGGGCTCGGCGTCTACGTGATCAGCCAGCCGCAAATCGTTTCCGCCGCTCTGACACTGGTGATCGCGCTGGGCATCGGCGCGGTGGCGCTGCTGCGCTTGTGGCTGGCGTTCCAGCTCAGCCGCGTCAGCCGCGCCCTGTGGCCGGCGGTCAGCGGTCTGATGGGGCTGCTGCTGGCGGCGCTGATTTTTCTGCACTGGCCGCAGTCCGGAGACTGGGTGGTGGGATTGCTTCTGGCCATCGAGATGATCATGAACGGCTGGATGCTGATCATGCTCGCCCTCGCCGCCCGCGAACGCGGACAAGGCTAGCACGACGTTCGCAAATGCGTTTCAGCGAAGCACCGCCAGCCAGCCGGCCAGCGCCAGCAGCGTGAGGGTCAGCACCGGCAGCGTCAGCACGACACCGACCCGGAAATAATAGCCCCAGCCGATCTTCATCCCCTTGCGCGCCAGCACATGCAGCCACAGCAAAGTGGCCAGACTGCCGATGGGGGTGATCTTCGGCCCCAGATCGCTGCCGATGACGTTGGCATAAACCATCGCTTCTCGCACCACGCCGGTGGCCTGGCTGGCGTCGATGGACAACGCCATCACCAGCACCGTCGGCAGGTTGTTCATCAGCGAGGACAACAGCGCCGAGAGGTAGCCGGCGCCCAGGGTGGCAATCCACAGCGGCTGCTGGGCCAGCGTGTCCAGTTGCCGGGAAAGCAGATCGGTAAGGCCGGCATTGCGCAGCCCGTAGACCACCAGATACATGCCCAGAGAAAACACCACGATGCTCCAGGGCGCCTGACGCAGCACCTTCAGCGTAGCGATGCGCTGGCCGCGCCGGGCGACCAGAAACAGCACCAGCGAGCCGCTGGCGGCCACCACACAGACAGGAATACCCAGCGGTTCGGCGGCGAAACAGCCCACCAGCAACAGCAGCAACACCCACCAGCCGGCGCGAAAGGTGGCCGGATCACGAATGGCGTCGCGCGGCGGGCGCAGCTCCGACAGCGCATAGCGCGCCGGCAGGTCGCGGCGAAAATACAGATACAGAAACAGCAGCGACGCCAGCACGGAAACCAGATTCACCACCACCATGACGGCGGCGTACTGGCCGAAACCGATATCGAAATAGTCCGCCGAAACGATGTTCACCAGGTTGGAAATTACCAGCGGCAGGCTGGCGGTATCGGCGATGAAACCGGCGGCCATCACGAACGCCAGCGTGGCGCCGGGACCGAAGCCCAGCGCCAGCAGCATCTCGAAAACGATGGGCGTGAGAATCAGCGCCGCGCCATCGTTGGCGAACACCGCCGAGACCAGCGCGCCGAGCAGCACCACCAGCACCAGCAGCCGTCCGCCGCGCCCCTTGCCCCAGCGCCCCACATGCAGCGCCGCCCATTCGAAAAAGCCGGCTTCATCCAGCAGCAGGCTGGTGATGATGATGGCAATGAAAGTAAAGGTGGCATTCCAGACGATGCCCCACACCACCGGAATGTCGGCAATCTGAATGACGCCGGCGGCCAGCGCCACCAGCGCGCCGGCCATGGCGCTCCAGCCAATGCCCAACCCTCTGGGTTGCCAGATCACCAGTATCAGGGTGCCGATGAAAATGGCCGCCGCCGGCAGCATGCGCGTCTCCTTGGTTCAATCCCCGGCCGCCACCGGCCGCCGGGGGATTGTACTCAGTCGCGCGCGGGTTGGCGCGTTTGCTTGCCGACTCAGCTCTTGTGGATGGTTTTTTCCATCTCGTCCACCGAGATGTGGCGCACGTCCTTGCCCTTCACCAGATAGATCACCTGCTCGCCGATGTTGCGCGCGTGATCGCCGATGCGCTCCAGCGCGCGCAGCGACCAGATCACGTTCAGGGTGCGGGAAATGGCGCGCGGGTCTTCCATCATGAAGGTCACCAGCGAGCGCATGGCGGAGCGGTATTCCAGGTCCACTTCGTTGTCTTCGGCGGCCACCGCCAGCGCCTTGTCGGCATCGAAACGGGCGAAGGCGTCGAGGGCGTCACGCAGCATGTTGCGCACATGGCCGCCGATATGCCGCACCGCCTCCACCTGGCCGCGCGACGACGCTTCCTCTTCCGTCAGCCGCAGGGCCATGGCGGCGATCTTGGCGGATTCATCGCCGATGCGCTCCAGATCGGACACCGCCTTGGAAACGGCGATGATGAGCCGCAGATCCGACGCCGCCGGCTGGCGCAGCGCCAGCACTCTGGCGCACTCCTCGTCGATCTGCATTTCCAGCGTATCCACTTTCTTTTCCGTATCGAGCACTTTCCCGGCGATGCCGGAATCCATCTGCAGCAGCGCTTCCATGGCGTCGATTATCTGCTGCTCGACCACGCCGCCCATGGCCATCAGCCGGTTGCGGATGGATTCCAGCGCTTCGTTGAATTGCGAGGAACTGTGCTGGCCAAAATGCATGTGATCCATGGTCTCTCTCCCAGGTCAGGGCCTTGCCATACCGGTCAGCCGAAGCGGCCGGTGATGTAGTCTTCGGTCAATGGGTGTTGCGGACGGGTGAAGATCCGCTCGGTATCGTTCACTTCAATCAACCGGCCACCATGCAGATAGGCGGTGCGCCGGGAAACCCGTGCCGCCTGCGGCATGGAATGCGTCACCAGCACGATGGTGTAAGCGCCGGCCAGTTCGCCGATCAGTTCCTCGATGCGCGCCGTGGCGATCGGGTCCAGCGCCGAGCAGGGCTCGTCCATCAGCACCACTTCCGGGTCCACGGCGAGCGCGCGGGCAATACACAGCCGCTGCTGCTGGCCGCCGGACAGCGCCAGGGCGGACTGATGCAGACGGTCCTTCACTTCCTCCCACAGGCCGGCCCGGCCGAGGCTGGTTTCCACTATCTCTTCCAGTTGGTAACGCTTGTCGGCCAGCCCGTGCAGCCGCGGTCCGTAGGCCACGTTGTCGTAAATCGAGCGGGGGAACGGGTTGGGCTTCTGGAACACCATGCCGACCCGGGCGCGCAGCTCCACCACGTCCATGCCGGGGCCATGAATGTCTTCATCATCGAGATACAGGGTGCCGTCCAGCTGGCTGTCGTCGATGGTGTCGTTCATGCGGTTGAGCGCACGCAGCAGCGTGGTCTTGCCGCAGCCCGACGGCCCGATCAGGGCCAGCGTCTCGTGCTCACCGATATCCAGGCTGACATCGCTGAGCGCCGCCGTGCCGGCAAAACGGACCGTGACGTTGCGCAGCTTCATTTTCGGGCGTTCCACGAACGGCTGCCCGACCTCATTTTCCATCGAGACCTGCTCCATCAATGTCTGTTTCACCAGCGCTTCTCCAGCCGTCGGCGCACTATCACCGCCACAATATTCAGCACCAGCAGCAAGGTCAGCAACACCAGGGTAGCGGCGGCGGCCAGCGCCACGAAGGACGGGTCCGGGTTGCTGGCCCACAGATAAATCTGCACGGGCAGTACCGTCGCCGGGTCAAACAGGCCGCCGGGCACACCGACGACGAACACCAGCATGCCGATCAGCAACAGCGGTGCGGCCTCGCCGAGCGCCCGTGCGAAACTGAAAACGGCGCCGGTGAGCAC
>CAYMKZ010000001.1:0-19283 GCA_964391345.1 uncultured Alcanivorax sp. | reverse complement strand
GCCAGATGGCTGATGTTCAGTTCGATGAAACGGGTCCAGCGATTGCGCGGCGCGAACTCTTCCAGATAGAGCGCGGCGGCGACGCCGATCGGCAACGACAGACACAGCGTCACCAGCAAGGCCCATAACGATCCGGCCAGCGCGCCGCGAATACCCGCCAGCTCCGCCTGCCGTGAATCACCGTGCGTGAACAGCGCCAGGTTCAATCGCTGACGAACGTCGCCGTCCTTTTCCAACTGCGCCAGCCAGTGGCGCTGATTGGCCGTCAGCGGCGACAAGCGGCGCTGCCCGTCGTCGCTTTGCAGGAAGCGGTCGGCGGCGCCGCTGGCCAGCAGCCACAGAGACTTTTTCTGCCCCAGCCAGTCGGGATGTTCCGCCAGTTCCTGCTGCAACCGATGCACGGCGCCGACGCTGATCAGCGCCCGCAGATGGCGGCGCTCGGCGGCGGAAACCGCCGCTGGGAATCGCGCCGCCAGGGCCTGGTCGATCAGCGCGCCGTAATCCGCATCGACCAGCCGCTGCGGATTTCCCGTGTCACTGACGCCGAGCAGCGACGGCTCGAAGCTGATCTCCAGCCGGATCTGATGCGCGCTGAACGCACTGTATCCCTTGCCAAGCAGATCGCCGAACAGCAGCGCCACCACCAGCAGGCCGACAACCACGGACAGCAAGCCATACAGCCGGAAGCGCCGCTCCGCACCCCGGCGGCGCGCCAGGCTGCGGCGCACGCGGGCGCGAGTGTCCAGGTCAGGCGGCCTATTCATGGCGCCCCCGATAGCGGCGCACGATACGCAGCGCCAGCGCGTTGAGCAGCAGCGTGGTCAGAAACAGCATCAGGCCGAGCGCGAAGGCCGCCAGCGTGCGGGCGCTGTCGAAGGCCTGATCGCCGCTCAGCAGATTGACCATCTGCACGGTCACAGTGGTGACGGTGTGCAGCGGATTGAGGGTGAGATTGGCGGCAAAGCCGGCGGCCATCACCACGATCATGGTTTCACCGATGGCCCGCGAAGCCGCCAGCAGGACGCCCGCGGCGATGCCCGGCAGAGCGGCTGGCAGCACTATTCGGCGAAAGGTTTCCGAGCGCGTCGCCCCCAGCGCCAGGGAACCGTCCACCAGCTCGCGGGGAACGGCGCGGATGACATCGTCAGCCAGCGCAGAGACATGGGGCGCGATCATCACGCCCATCACCAGACCCGCCGCCAGCGCCGACTCCGCCGCCACCGGCAGCCCCAGGCTCTGGCCCAGACCATGCAGCCAGGGCGCCACGGTGAGCGCGGCGAAAAAGCCGTAGACCACGGTCGGCACGCCGGCCAGCACCTCCAGCGCGGGCCGCGCCAGCAGGCGCCACCGCGACGATGCGTATTGCGAGAGATAGATTGCGATCATCAGCCCCAGCGGCACGGCGATCAGCAGGGCGATGGCAGCGATCAGCAAGGTACCGGCAAACACGGGTATGGCGCCGAAAGCTCCCGACGAGCCGACCTGATCGGGCCGCATGGCGACCTGCGGGCTCCAGTGCAGGCCGAACAGAAACTCCGTCAGCGGCACCCGCTGGAAGAAACGCACGGCCTCGATCAGCACCGCCAGCAGGATGGCAGCGGTAGTGAACACCGCCACCAGCGCGCAAAGCAGGAACAGCCGTCGCAACAGCGTTTCCAACTGCCGGCGGGCGCGCCGCGCCGGCGCCACTTGCAACCAGCCCCAGAATCCTCCCAGCCCCACCACCATCAGCATCACGGCGGTCACTGCCTGGCGCTGGAAAGCGCGCAGCCCGGACAACTGCTCGGCGGCGGCGCTCACCGCCGGAGGCAGAGCATTCAGGCTATCAGCACCGGCATTCAGCCTGCCCCGGGAAAGATGGTCGATCTGCGCGAACAGCAAATCGCGGGCCGCATCCGATTCCGGGCGCAAAGCCGGCGGCAGATGCTCCATTACCCACAGGCGCGTCAACGGTTCATCGAAAACCAGCCACAGCGCCAGCAACAGCAACGCCGGCAGCAAACACCAGAGCACACCGCGCCAGGCGTAATGCGCGGGTAGCGAATCGAGATGGCGAATGCCGCCCAGCGGGCGCGCCAGGGCCCGCGCGCGCCGGTGCAGGCACCACCACACCAACGCCGCCAGCATGGCCATGGCCAGCAGCAGGTCATTGAGCGGCATGGCTGTTCTCCTGGCTTCCCTCATTCAGAGCCGCCGGGGTCAGCGGCGTGAGCCGGGCAGCACGCTGCGCCATCGCTTCACGTACCGCCGCCGGGGCGGGAATCAGCCCGGCATCGGCCAGATAGCCGTCCGCCCCTATCGCTTTCGCGCTGGTGAATGCACCGAGGAAATCCGCCAGGCCGGGCACCACCCCGACGTGGGCGGCCTTGACGTACAGGTACAATGGCCGTGCCAGCGGGTAGCTGTGCGAAGTGATGGTGGCCGCGTCCGGCAGGGTACCGTCGATGGCAACGGCACGCAGACCGCCCCGATTGCGCTCCAGGTAGGAGAAACCGATCACGCCCAGCGCTTGGGCGTCGGCCTCGACCCGGCGCACCACCAGATTGTCGTCGCCGCTGACCTCCACGTAGGCACCGTCCTCACGGAGTGCGCGGCACAGGGTACGAAACTGCCCCGGATCGGTGTGTTGCAGCGCCCGAACAGCCGCCACGCGCCGGCAACCCGCCTGCATGGCCAGCGTATCGAAGGCGTCACGGGTGCCGGCGGTGGGCGGCGGCCCAAATACCTTGATGGCCACATCCGGTAACGCCGCATCGATCTGCCGCCAGGTCCGGTACGGATTGAGGACGAACCCGGCGCCATCGGCCGCCGGCACCCAGCGCGCCAGAGCCAGATACAGGTTGCGCAAGTTCAGGCCGGAAAAGGCCCTGTTCGCCGACGTTGCCACCACAATACCGTCGTAACCGATCACCAGTTCGGTGATGTGAGTGACCTCGTGTGCCCGGCACTGCGCCAGTTCCGACGGCAGCATGCGCCGCGAAGCCGCGGTGATGTCCGGCGTGGCCGGGTCGATGCTCTGGCAGAACAGCTTGAAGCCACTGCCCGAGCCAGTGGTTTCCACCTTTGGCGACGGCCAGCGGCCCTCCCAGGCGAAGCGCTCGGCGACGGCGGCGGTAAAAGGAAACACCGTGGACGAGCCGACCACGGCAATCCTGTCCCGGGCCGCGGCCAGCGGGGCCAATGTCATCAGAATCAGCGCCACGCCGGAGCCAGCCCGCATCCAGTTCATCTTGCTGCAAAAATCCCTGCAACGATTTCCGTAAAACATAACCCACGGACATGACACTTTGGTTACAAAATTCAGCGGCCATCCGCCATCATGGGAGGCTCCGGACATGACCGGATTTGCTGACCCCGGCTCCCGGTATCCGTATAATCGCCCCTCGTATGAACCCGTCTCATATGGATAAGAACATGACCGATACCCTTGATGACATCCCGCAACCGAAAGGTACCCTGGCGATCCAGACCATCGCCATGCCCCAGGACGCCAACTGGAACGGCGATATCTTTGGCGGCTGGCTGGTTTCGCAGATGGACCTGGCCGGCTCCGTCACCGCTCGTGCCACCGCCAAGGGGCGGGTGGCCACCGTCGCCATCGATTCCATGGCCTTTCTGCGCCCGGTGCCCGTCAGCTCCGTGGTGAGCTGCTACACGCAATTGCTGGATATCGGCAGAAGCTCCATGCAGATTCTCGTCGAGGTCTGGATTCGCGCGGACGACGGCGCGCTGTCGAAAGTGACCGAAGGGCATTTCACCTTCGTGGCCATCGATGAAACCGGTCGCACGCGGGCGGTACAGACCGCCGGCTGAGCCTGCGAGGGCATCCGGACGCGGTCCGTCAGCCCGGCAGCACGTCCAGCCGGGCGTACTGACTGACCAGCCACTTGGTCCCCACCTCGTCGAAGTTGATCTGCAAACGGGCGTTGGGGCCCTGCCCCTCGAAATGCAGCACCGTGCCCTCGCCAAAGCGGGGGTGCACGACGCGGGCGCCGAGGGAAATACCGTTGGCTTGTTCCTGGCGCAGCGGGCCGCTTTTCCCCAGCGGCCGGCTGAAGTTGGCGCGTGGCCGCACCTCTTCGATCAGCTCGGCGGGAATCTCGCGCAGAAAACGGCTCGGCGGATTCAGCGTTTCGTTGCCGTAAAGGCGGCGGCTTTCCGCGTAGGTCAGGAACAGCTCGCGCATGGCCCGGGTCAGCCCCACGTAGCACAGGCGCCGCTCCTCGGCCAGACGGGTCGGGTCCTCGGCGGACATCTGGTGGGGAAACAGCCCCTCCTCCATGCCGGTGATGAAAACCACCGGAAATTCCAGGCCCTTGGCGGAATGCAGCGTCATCAGCTGCACCGCATCCTGATGCACGTCGGCCTGGCCTTCACCCGCCTCCAGGGCGGCGTGATCGAGAAACGCGGTCAGTGGATCTTCGTCGTCGTCGGTTTCACCGTACTGGCGCGTGGCGGACACCAGCTCATGCAGGTTTTCCAGCCGCTGCTGGGCCTTCTCGCCTTTTTCCCGACCGTGAAATTCCAGCAGCCCGCTGGCCTCGATCACGTGTTCGGTGGTTTCGGTCAGGTCGAGCCCTTCGCTTTCCTTGTCGAGATTGTCGATAAGTTGCAGGAACGCCAGCAGCGCATTGCTGGCGCGCGCCGTAAGCAAGTGCTCATTGACCATGGCCACGGCGGCATCCCACAAGGGAACCTGCCGCAAGCGCGCCTGCTCGCGCACCCCCTCCAGGGTTTTGCTGCCAATACCACGAGTCGGCGTATTGACCACCCGCTCGAAAGCGGCATCCGACTGCCGACTGCCCAGCAGACGCAGATAGGCCAGCGCGTTCTTGATCTCGGCGCGCTCGAAGAAGCGCTGGCCGCCATAAATGCGATAGGGGATGCCGGCTTGCAGGAACGCCTCTTCCAGCACCCGGGACTGGGCGTTGGAGCGATACAGCACGGCCACGTCACTGCGCAGGGAGCCTTGCTCCACCAGGCCGCTGACCTTGCCGGTAATGAAACGGGCCTCATCGACCTCGTTGAAGCCGGCATAAAGGCAGATCGGGTCGCCGCTGCCGCCCTCGGTCCACAGTTCCTTGCCCAGCCGGTCGCTGTTGTGGCTGATCACCGCATTGGCGGCACTGAGAATGGTGCCGGTGGAGCGGTAGTTCTGCTCCAGGCGCACGGTACGGGTGTCCGGGAAATCGCGGCTGAAGCGGTGGATGTTCTCGATTTTGGCGCCGCGCCAGCCATAAATGGACTGATCGTCATCGCCGACGATGGTCATGGCGTTGTCGGCGCTGGCCAGCAATCGCAGCCAGCCGTACTGGATCGCGTTGGTGTCCTGGAACTCATCCACCAGGATGTGCCGGAAGCGGCGCTGGTAGTGGCCGCGCAGTTCGTCATTGTCGCGAAACAGCTCCAGCACCCGCAACAGCATCTCGTTGAAATCCACCAGCCCGCCACGGGCACAGGCTTCCTCGTAGGCCTGGTAGATCCGCTGCATGGTTTCCAGGAAAAGATCACCGGCGGCGAAGCTCATGTGGCTGGCGCGCAGCCCCTCATCCTTTTGGCCATTGATGAACCAGGTGGCCTGGCGGGCCGGCCAGCGCTGCTCGTCCAGCCCCAGCTCGCGGATCACCCGGCGCATCAGCCGCTGCTGGTCTTCGGCGTCGATGATCTCGAAATGCTCGGGCAGCCCAGCCTCCTGCCAGTGGCGGCGCAGCAGCCGGTGGGCAATGCCGTGGAAGGTGCCCACCCACATGCCGTCGGCGGGCATGGCCAGCAGTTCCTCGATGCGGCCACGCATTTCCGCCGCCGCCTTGTTGGTGAAGGTGACGGCGAGAATGCCGAACGGCGAAGCCTGGCCGGTGGCCACTTGCCAGGCAATCCGGTGCACCAGCACGCGGGTTTTGCCGGAGCCGGCGCCGGCCAGTACCAGCAAATGCCGGTCCTCGGCGGCTACCGCATCACGTTGTGCCGGGTTGAGGCCCTCAATGAGGCCGGTAACATCATCCATGCAGGGAGTCTTTGACTGATTCATGCGCGCCTATGGTACAGACCGTGCGTCCGTTGCGCCCGCGGTTCCGCGAACGCGATGCAACGTGACACCTGTTTTCCTTCTCCGCCGGGGGTGAGTAAACTGCCAGACCATATGGGGCCCAGGCCTGGAACGTCGAACCGTGTCCACATCAGTCGAACAACGATCCAGCAAACAGCAGAGGGCGGTAATTCACGCTCAGTGCCAGCATCTCACCACCGGGGTGAAGAGCGTCAACCTGCTTGAGGCCCTCGCCGTGGCGGTGGCTCTGTATGCCTACTGGAATACCCCCACACCGCACACCACGCTGCTGGTCTGGGCGTTCACCGTGCTGCTGCTGATCGGCATTCGCGCCGTCTGGCTGATCCTTGACCGCCACGGAGAGAAGGACACTCCGGCGGGCCGCCACAGAATAACCCTGGCCATTCTCACCAGCGCGGTGTGCCTGGGCGCTGGCGGCTTTCTGTTCAACCCCGCCAGCACGCTGCTCAGTGCACCGATGGTTTCCGCGCAACTGGTGATGTGCTGCCTGGGTATCGGGCTGAGTATCGTAGCGCTTGCCGCCTACAGCAGCCACCTGCCGACAGTGATGCTGTATCAGGCCTGTCTGCTGGTCCCCGCCTGCCTGCAACTGAGCCTGGCCAGCGACAATGGCCCGGCTCTGGCGATCATGCTGATTGTCACCGGCGGTTTTCTGTTCGTCGCCGCGCGGCGTATCAACGCCACCACCCATCAGGCACTGGATCTGCAAACCAGCAACACCGCCTTGATCGACTATCTGGATCAGGCCCGCGCCAAGGCCGAGGCGCTCAATGAAAAACTCTCCGAAGAGATCTTCGAGCGCAAGGAGGCCCGCCAGCGGTTGCAGGAAGTCAACGACCGGCTGGAATCCACGGTCAACGACCGTACCCGCGCCCTCAAGCAATCCAACAAGGAGCTCAGCGCCACCAGCGAGCGATTACGGCTGGCGCTGGACGCCAGCAACATCGGCCTGTGGGACTGGGACCTGAGCACCGGGGCCAACTATCACACCAACTTTCATCGCCTGCTGGGCTACGAAAGCGAATACTTCCGCAACTTTTTCGGTGATTTGCAGCAACTGATCCACCCCGACGACTTCCCGGCGGTGCAGAACGCCATGGTCGCCCACTTCCGGGGCGACACCCCACGCTACCACGCCATCTACCGGTTGCGTCACGCCCGCGGCCACTGGTGCTGGATCGAGGATGACGGGCAGGTGGTGGAACGCAGCGAGGACGGTCACGCGCGGCGGATGATCGGCACCCGCCGCGACATCACCACCACCCGCGAAGCACAGGAGCAACTGCGGCTGGCCGCCACCGTATTCGAAAACGCGCCGGAAGGCATCTTCATCCTCGACCCCGATTTCCGCTTTCTCGCCGTCAACGCCCGCTTCGAGGAAATCACCGGCTACCGGGAAAGCGAAGTGCTCGGGCAGACCCCCGCCGGCACCGGCACCAACCAGAGCAACCGCGACACTTACCAGACCATCACCCGGGCGTTGCTGCGACACGGTTTCTGGGCCGGGGAAATCGATGAGCGCCGGCGCAGTGGTGAATCGTTCCCCGAATGGGTGCAAGTCAGCGTGGTGCTGGACGAAAAACAGCAGGTCATCCGCTATGTGGGTATGCTCACGGACCTCACCTCCCGCAAGGAAGCGGAAGAACGGGTGCAGTTTCTCTCCAATTACGACCGCCTGACCGGGCTGCCCAACCGCACGCTGTTCCATGAGCGATTGCAGAAAGCGCTGACCCTGGCGCGGCTCAATCAGGGCGGCCTGGCCCTGATGGTGATCGATCTGGACCGTTTCAAACCGATCAACGAGAGCCTTGGCCACGATATCGGTGACCGCCTGCTGAAACTGGCCGCCGAGCGCATTTGCGCCAGCGGCGTCAACGCCGAAAATCTGGCGCGCATCGGCGCCGATGAATTCACCCTGATGGTGGAACCCGGCGATGACGCCGACCTGGGCGAACTGAGCCAGAAAATCATCAACATGATGCGCAAACCCTTCCTGATCGGCGGACACGAGTTGCTGCTGGGCGCCAGCATCGGCATCAGCGTCTTTCCGGACAACGCCAAGGAAGCCCAGGCCATGATCAACCAGGCGGAGATCGCCACCCACCAGGCCAAACGCAGCGGCGGCAACAACTATCAGTTCTATCGTTCCGGCATGCAGATGGCTTCGGTCGAGCAGGTGGCGCTGGAAACCAGCCTGCGCAAAGCCATTTTCAAGAACGAATTCGTGGTTCATTACCAGCCGAAAATGAACCTGACGGACAACTCCATCGCCGCGGTGGAAGCACTGGTGCGCTGGCAGCACCCGACCATGGGCCTGTTGCCGCCATCCGCCTTCATCCCGTTGGCCGAAGAATCCGGGCTGATCGCCGCGATCGGCGAGCTGGTGCTGGAGCGCACCTGCCGCCAGGCCCACCAGTGGTACCGGCACGGGCTGGGTGATATCCGCGTTTCCGTCAACCTGTCCGCCCACCAGTTCCGCAAGGGCAATCTGGTCGAAGTGGTGGACCGCATTCTGACACTCACCGAACTGCCCGCCCACCTGCTGGAGCTGGAGCTGACCGAAAGCCTGATCATGGAAGACATGGACCAGAACATCGCCCTGCTGGAGCAATTGCGCGAACGCGGCGTGGGGCTGTCGCTGGACGACTTCGGCACCGGCTATTCCTCGCTGAGCTACCTCAAGCGATTCCCGGTGGACACGCTGAAGATCGACCGTGACTTCATTACCGATCTGGACCACAGCCCGGATGACGCCGCCATCACCCACGCCATCATCGAAATGGCACACAGCCTCAGCATGAGCGTGGTGGCGGAAGGCGTGGAAACCCACCAGCACTTGCGGATCCTGCGCGACATGGGCTGCGATAGCGTGCAGGGCTACCTGATCAGCAAGCCGCTGGCCGAACCGCAACTGATCGAGCTGCTGCGCAACCAACGGCAGACCGCCCGCCGCCAGCCTTGACCCTCAAGCCCAATTTTCCCGTCACCATAGTCAACCCGTTAGCGGGAAATCTCTTGATGATTTCATGACCAACCGTATCATTGGTCAATGTAACGTTAACCAGAGGTATTTGGCTATGGCGATCAACATTCTCCCGGTTCGCCGCAACCTGCACTTCAATCTCAAGGCGGACAAAGCCCTGACCTGGCACCGCGACGGCCTGAACGTGAGCCAGTTTCTCAATACGCTGAGCCTGTTTTTTCCCGTCGGCGAGCGCTTCTTCATCGACAGCGTGCGCAAATACCGTGATCGGGTCGAGGACGAAGAACTGAAAAAGGCGGTGGCCGCTTTCATCGGCCAGGAAGCCATGCACGGCCGCGAGCATGAAGAGTACAACGGGCACGTAGCCAGTGCCGGCGTGCCCATAGTGGCGCAGGAGCGGTTCGTGGCCGGCCTGCTGAAAACCATCCAGAAGACCACGCCCGATGCTTTCCAGTTGGCCACCACCGTGGCGCTGGAGCATCTCACCGCGATCCTCGCCGACGGCCTGCTGAGTCTGCCGGAAATTCTCGAAGGCTCGGAGCCGGGTTACATGGCGCTGTGGAACTGGCACGCGCTGGAGGAAACCGAGCACAAGGCGGTGGCCTTCGACGTCTACCAGCTGGCCATCGGCAACGATGAGCGCATGGCCGCCTACGCCTTGCGTTGCAGCGCGCTGGTGCTTTCCACCACGGTGCTGTTTTCCCTGCTGATCCCGTTCCATGCACACAATGTGCGAGTGAAAGGCGGTCTGTTCGATGTCAAAGGCTGGCGCGCCCTGTATCGCAACTGCCTGGGCAGAAAAGGCATCTTCCGCTACACCGCCCGCGCCTGGCTGGACTGGTTCAAACCGGGTTTCCATCCCTGGAGCCATGACAACCGTGCCTATCTGGAGCAGTTCGAAACCCTGGTGGGCGACGCGCTGATGGACGCCGCCTGATGGACTCTTGGCAGCGTCACAGCATCACGCGCCAGGGCGTCAGTCTGGCGGTACGCCAGCACGGGGAGGATCCCGACAAACCCGTGGTGCTGCTGGTGCATGGCTATCCGGACAACAGCGACGTCTGGGAAGGCGTCGCCGACCATCTGGCGGACGGATTCCGGGTGGCGGCCTACGATGTGCGCGGCGCCGGCGCCTCGTCGGCCCCTCGCGGCCTGGCGGCCTACCGGCTCGCCGAGTTGAGCGCGGATCTGTTCGCGGTGATCGATTTCGTCAGCCCGGAGCGGCCGGTGCATCTGGTGGCCCATGACTGGGGCTCGATACAGGCCTGGGAGGCGGTCACCGAGCCGGGCGCAGCAAAGCGCATTGCCTCCTTCACCAGCCTGTCGGGGCCTTGTCTGGACCATATTGGTCAGAGCCTGCGCAGCGCCGGCGATCCTCTAAGCAGCCTGCGGCAGGCGGCGAAAAGCTGGTACATCGCCGCCTTCCATTTGCCGCTGCTGGCGCCCCTGGCCTGGAAATCCGGCCTCGCCGACGCCTGGCCGGCATGGCTGGCGCGCACCGAGAAACTGGGTCACGCGCCCGCCAGCGCCACCCAGAGGCAGGACGGCGTTCAGGGCATCGCCCTGTACCGCGCCAACATGCTGCCCCGCCTGCTGCATCCCCGCGAGCGCCGCACCCGGATTCCGGTGCAGCAACTGGTGGCACTCAAGGATCGCTACGTGGGTCCGTCACTGATGACCCTCGCCGAGCCCTGGACCGACGTCCTGTGGCGGCAGGAACTGCCCACCGGCCACTGGGGACCGTTGCTGGCTTGCCCGGAAACCACCGCCGGCCATATCCGGGAGTTCATCCACCGCTTCGGGAGTACGCCGCCCTAGCGGGCCGCTGGCACCGGGTCAGCAGGGAGATTATCATTCCCCGTATGACCTCATCACGGAAAACCCCTGCGGCCATCCTGCGCGGTCTGCGGCAGAACTCGCCCAAACCCGCCGACAACGCACCCAACCTGGAGGGGCGCCAAGAGTTCACCATCGATCTGTTGGCCCGGGAGGCAGGCTCCACCGTGCGCAACGTGCGCGCCTACCAGGATCGCGGGTTGCTGCCGCCACCGGAAAAACGGGGCCGCACCGGCATTTACACCGACGTTCACCTGGCCCGCCTGAAAATCATCGGCGCCCTGCTGGAACGTGGCTACACCCTCAACAACATCCGTGATCTGCTGCGTGCCTGGGAAGAAGGCCGCGACCTCAACGATCTGCTCGGTCTGGAAGTGGCGATGACCTCCTGGCGCAACCCGGAGGTACCCTCTTACGTTGATTATCAGGACCTGATCGACGATTTTGGCGACGATATCACGCCGGAAGTGATGACCAAGGCCGTGACCCTGGGTTACATCATCCCCGAAGGTACCCGCCTGCGCGTGCCCTATCCGCGCATCTACAACGCCGGCAAGGAACTGACGGAAAACGGCGTGCCGCTGGACGCGGTGCTGACCCATGTGCGCCTGGTGCGAGAAGAGGCGGACAAGCTGGCCGATCGCTTCATCGGCATGATCGTCCAGCATGTCATCGACGAGAAATACGGTGACAAAGGGCTGCCGGAAGGCGAGGACGTACCCAAACTGGCCACCTTCATCACCCGCATCCGTCCGCTCGCCGAGGCGGTGGTCAGTGACGAGTTGGGCCGGATTCTGGAAACCAGCATCAACAGGATACTGGTGGATCGGCTGGAGAACGTGCTGGCGCACCTGGAGGAACAGCACCAGGAATCCGGCCGGAAACGGAAAGGCAAGGCGAAAGCGCCGCGCTGAACCTTTTCGATTCAGCCGCTACGCCTCCGCCCTGCCTTTTCTCGCCGTACTTGGCTATTCCCGTCCAGTCTTTACGGTATCGTCCCGGCGGTACTGGGCAATCACCCTGTCGCGGATCGACGGCTTGATGTTGGCCAGCATCATGTCGCCGCCATGGTGCGCCACCACCCTTGGGTTCATTACCCGGAACCACAGTGGCGGAATCCAGGCCAGCAGGATCATCGAGGCATAACCGCTTGGTAACTGCGGCGACTCGTCAAAATGCCGCAGCGACTGATAACTGCGGGTCGGGTAGGCGTGATGATCGGAATGGCGCTGCAACTGGTAGAGGAAAATATTGGTCACGCGCCGGTTGGAATTCCAGGAATGCCGGGGCTGGCAGCGCTCATAGCGGCCATTCGCCTTTTTCCGGCGCAACAGGCCGTAGTGCTCCAGATAATTGACCACTTCCAGCAATTGAAAGCCGAACAGGCTCTGCAACAGCAGGAACGGCAGCACCTTCCAGCCCAGCCAGGCCAGCAACAGGCCCCACAGCAACACCGACAGCCCCCAGGCCTGAAGATTGTCGTTGCGCCAGTTCCACACCGATCTGCCCTGCCGTTCCAGGCGCTGTTTCTCCAGTTGCCAGGCGGATTTCAGGCTGTCCACCACGGTACGCGGCAGAAATTCCCAGAAGGTTTCGCCAAAGCGTGATGACGCGGGATCTTCCGGTGTCGAGACGCGGACGTGATGGCCACGGTTGTGCTCGACAAAGAAATGGCCATAGAAAACCGGCGCTAGAGACAGTTTCGCCAGCCACTTTTCGTGCCGGGCAGTCTTGTGACCCAGCTCATGGGCGGTGTTGATGGCGATCCCCGTGGCGCAGCCGGTGGAAACCGCCAACCCCAGATAGCTGTACCAGGGCAGCTCCCAGGTGCCGGCCACCCAGGCCGCGTAGAAAAAGGCCACATACAGGAACGGTACGGCGATATACACCGCGTACCGGTAATAGCGGTCGGCCTCCAGCGCCGGCACCCGCTCCTCGGGCGGATTCGCGGCCTCCTCGCCGAGCAGGAGGTCGAACAGGGGGATCACGCCAAACACGAACAGAAAGCCGAACCACCACATCAGCGGCCAGCCGGTCCAGTTCACCATCGTTACCGTACCGATGGGCAGCAGCATGGTGAGCGTGCTCAACAGCCACCAGTAGCGACGCTTGTCCCGCCATTCCCCTGACATCACTGCGCTTGTCATGTTGTCGTCCTCCTGATTCCAGGCAGATCATTTTGTAGCCAACCATGACATTGAACGATGTCGATGTAAATACCTGTTCACCCCTTTTTATTGCTCTTTTGATTCCTCTTCCGTCACCCTGCCTGATCCATCAATTCCGTTTATGGCATGGGATGATTATTATGCATTTGTTTAATTGGCGGACGGGCGCTAGCCTGTGCGTTTCGCAAGAATCATTCGGGAGAGCTTCATGCGCGCCATTCTTTGCAAGGAACTGGGGCCGGCGGACAAGCTGGTCATCGAGGACGTCCCATCGCCGAAGGCCAGTGGTGACAGTGTCAAACTCAAGGTCAAAGCCGCGGGTCTGAACTTTCCCGACACCCTGATCATCGAAGGCAAATACCAGATCAAGCCGGAGTTGCCGTTTTCTCCGGGTGGCGAGCTGTCCGGCGAAGTGGTCGAAGTCGGCCCGGACGTGAAGCATCTGAAGGTGGGCCAGCGGGTCATGGGCCTGACCGGTTACGGCGCCTTCGCCGAGGAAATCGTGGTGCCGGAAGATCGCGTTCTGCCGATACCGGATGACATGCAAGACGACACCGCCGCCGCTTTCAGCATGGTCTACGGCACCAGCTATCACGCCCTCAAGCAGCGCGCCAACATTCAGCCGGGCGAAACCCTGCTGGTGCTGGGCGCCAGTGGCGGCGTGGGTCTGGCCGCGGTCGAGCTGGGCAAGGCCATGGGCGCCAAGGTGATCGCCGCCGCCAGCACCGCCGAGAAGCTGCAAGTGGCCAAGGAAGCCGGCGCCGACGACCTGATCAATTACAGCGACGAAAACCTCAAGGACGCGCTGAAAAGCCGTTACCCGCAGGGCATCGATGTGATCTACGATCCGGTCGGCGACCGTTTCAGCGAGCCGGCACTGCGCAACATGGCCTGGAACGGCCGGTTCCTGGTGATCGGCTTCGCCGCCGGTGAGATTCCGCGCCTTCCCGCCAACCTGACCCTGCTGAAAGGGTGTAGCATCGTCGGTGTGTTCTGGGGCACTTTCACGCGCAAGGAACCACAGGAACATGCCCAGAACGTGAAAGAACTGATGGAAATGTTCAGCGCCGGCAAAATCAATCCGCGCATCAGCGAAGTGTTTCCGTTCGAGCAGTATCAGGAAGCACTGGCGGCTCTGACTTCACGCCGCGCCATCGGCAAGGTGGTATTGAAAGTCAGCGATTGAGAGCAGCTGTTGTAAAAATGCGAGCAGGGCGCTACCGGTTTTCGCGCGCCCTGCTCGCATTTCGATTTTCAGGTACGAAAGTTCAATTACCGCCGCTGTGATCGATCAGCACACCGAGCGCACCGGCTTCGAGGCTGGCGCGCAGGTCATCGGGAACACGGGTTTTCTCGAACGGCTCGGTGGTCATCATCACGTAAACCGCTTCCACGCGGCACAGTGGTGTATCGTCGGCGACGCGCACGATGTTCTGCTCAAGAACAAAGGATGTGTTGCCCACTTTGAGGGTCCGGATACGGCACTCGATGACATCATCGAAACGGGCCGGAGCCTGCCATTCCAGTGTCAGCTTGACCACCTGGTTGTCCAGGCCACGCTCCAGCAGCGCGCCGTAATCGCGCCCCAGGGCACGCATGAACTCGGTCATCGCCAGATCGGCGTAATCGGCATAGCGGGCGTTGAAGACCACTTTCTGGGCGTCGCATTCGCCGTAGCGCACACGCAAACGGTAACGGAAAGGCTGGGTCATGGCGGTTCCTCATTATTGAGCCAGTACAAACCCGGTAGTATGCTTCGCCTTCGTTTTTAAAACAAAGTTTCAATTTGGGAGAGCAACAACGATGACGGCTGTCAGTGAAGCCATGCCTGTATACGCACCGGAGCTCGACCCCGGTAGCTTTGTATCCCTGCCCGAACGCATTCAGCACTGGGCCGACATTCAGGGCGACAAGCCCGCGGTTTATGATGACAACGGCATGCTGACCTGGCGGCAATTGGCCGACGAAGTCAATCGTATCGCCAACCAGCTGCGCGCCGCCGGCCTGCAACGTGGCGACACCGTCGCCGGGCTGTCCGAAAACAGCGCCCGCTACATCGCCGTTTTTCTTGGCACGCTGACCGCTGGCGGCTGCATGGTGCCACTGTCCGGCATGTCCGCCAGCGATACGCTGGCATTGATGATCAACGACTGCGACGCCCGCTTCCTGTTTGCCTCCGAACGCTATCACGATCTGGTCAATCCGTTGCTGGGACGTCTGGAAAACCTGTCCGCCGCATCACGCATCAGCCTGGATTTCCAGGCGTCGGACTGGACCACCTTCGAAAACTGGCTGGGCGACGCACCCAGCAGCAAAGTGGATCATCGCCCGAGCCTGGACGACCCGTTCAACATCATCTACAGCTCCGGCACCACCGGCACACCGAAAGGCATTCTGCACGACCACCGCATGCGCGCCCGCCACATGGAACGGGCCGACCGCCTCGGTTACACCCAGGAAGCCACCACGCTGATTTCCACCCCGCTGTATTCCAACACCACGCTGGTTTCCGCCATGCCGACCCTGTACGGCGGCGGCACCGTGGTGCTGATGGCCAAGTTCAACTCGCTGCGCTGGCTGCAACTGGCGGAGCAATTCAAAGTCACCCACACCATGCTGGTGCCGGTGCAATACCAGCGCATTCTCGCCGAGCCGGAGTTCGACAACTTCGATCTCAGCAGCTTCAGGATGAAATTCTCCACCAGCGCACCACTACGCGCGGAGGTGATCGCCGAAGCCATGAAACGCTGGCCGGGCAACATCATCGAGTTCTACGGCCTCACGGAAGGCGGCGTGACCACCACCCTCAACTGTGCCGAGAACCCCACCAAATGGGGCACCGTCGGTCAGGCCGGGCCGGGCTGCGAGTTGCGCATCATCGATGAAGACCTCAAGGAATTGCCGCCGGGCGAAACCGGTGAAATCATCGGCCGCAGCGGCGCCATGATGCGCGGTTATTACAAGCGCGAAGAGAAAACCAGCGAGCTGCTGTGGACCAGCCCGGAAGGAGAAATTTTCTACCGCACCGGCGACATGGGCCGCCTTGACGAAGATGGCTTCCTGACCATTCTTGATCGCCGCAAGGACATGATCATTTCAGGCGGTTTCAACATCTACGCCGAGGACCTGGAAAAAGTGCTGATGCGCCATCCGGACGTTACCGACGCGGCGGTGATCGCCATTCCCAGCGACCACTGGGGTGAGACACCGCTGGGCCTGATCGTGCGGCGCGAAGGTGGTGCCGACGTGGAAGAGATCCGCGAGTGGGCCAACAACCAGCTCGGCAAGAACCAGCGGCTCTCCGCCGTGGAACTGCGCGACGAGCTGCCGCGCAGCGCCATCGGCAAGATCCTCAAGCGCGAACTGCGCGACCCTTACTGGCAAGAGCAGAAACAGACCGAGCGCGACTGACAGACAGCCAAGCCTGCTTCGCTGAAACCCGATACCGGCATGGCCACCGCCGCGCCGGTATCGTTCTCTCATTGTCGGAGCTATCGGGCCCGGCTATTTCTTGATGCTGTCGCGAATTTCGCGCAGCAGAACCACTTCTTCCGGAACCACGGGAGCCGGCTCTTCCACCGCTGCCGCCTCTTCCTTGCGCTTCATGCGATTGATGCCCCGTATCAGCAGGAAGGTCACCCAGGCGACGATCAGGAAGGAAATCACATTGTTGATGAAAACGCCGTAGTTGATGGTCACCGCTCCGGCGGCCTGAGCGTCCTTGAGTGTGGCGAAGGGGCCGCTGCCCTGAAGCACGACGAACAGATCCGTGAAGCGCACATTGCCGATCAACATGCCAATCGGCGGCATGACGATATCCGCCACCAGACTTTTCACCACCGTGGTGAACGCGGCGCCGATAATAATCCCCACCGCCATATCCACCACGCTGCCACGTACCGCGAACTCCCGAAATTCCTTGATCATACCCATCGCGTCACTCTCCTTGGAATACAGACATCGTTATTGTTCCGGGAAATAATAATCGGAACCTCGTTGCAGCGGAACGTTTTTCATGCCGGCCCGTTTTCCGGTATCCCGGAAATACAACAGCGCCGTGCCTTTCCATCCCTGGAAAAACCACGGCGCCGTATTTTCACGTCACCCCGGAAGCGCGGTAGCGCTATCCGGGGTCCAGCGTCTTGAAGAGAAAAGCCCGCTCAGAAACCGGGCGGCAAACCCAGACCCGGCTTGCTGTAATCACAGACCCCGGTGGGGAAAATCTGATACAGCGTCTGCTGCTCGACAGTGGTGAACGTCACGTCGCCATAGGTGCCATCCTTCAAGGCGGTGGCGACCGGCTTGAGCGCGCACTTGAAAACCCGATCGCTGACGTTCAGACCGGATTCCACACGGGCATCGCTGTAGATCGGATAAGCCTGGGCGCAGGGGCCAGGGTCGGTCGCCGCCGCCATGCCACCCAGCACTTCGCTGCCGTCGGCGGATACTTCCCCATCGAAGACATCCGGCCCTGCAGCGATCAGCGTGCCATCGGGCGCCCAGCAACTATCCTTGACCGACGCCGGGCGGCTCTGGTTGTCCAGCCATTCGGTCTGCGCCTGGATCGCGTCGAGCACCGCCTGGGTCAGTGTGGCGTCGTCATCCGCACCCAGCATCCAGATCGCCAGATTGTCGGCGTTGCCTTTGGCATCGATCAGCCGCTGACGCACGGCGAACGGTTCACGGCTGGCGTGCTCGTTCAGTTCCGGCTCCAGATACGGTTCGATGATGATGATCGGCTTGTCAATATTGCCCATGAACACCAGCCCGGCCTGGTAGGCGGCCTGCATGGCAGCGATGCTGCCTTCGGAGCGGGGCGCCACATCGGTGGGGTCCGGATGGTCTTCAGCAGTTGAATTGCGGGCGCTCCAGGGATCGACACCCAGAGACGGATCATTGATGAACGGATAACCCGGCTCGACCATGTCTTCCCGTGATACCCAGCCACCGACATGGGCATTGATGTCAAGGAACTCCTGGATGGTGATCTGGCCGCGTTTCAGCGCCTGCAAGCCGTATTGCACGCCCACGTTGTCGTAAGTGGTGCGCCCCAGATCCGTGTTGGGAATGGTACCGAAAATGTCCACCAGATCATCGAAATAGCTGATCGGCGTGCGCTCCCATACCGTCTGGTCGTAATACTGGTCATAGCTGCCCTCGGAGCCCCACAGCGGGTTGAAGAACTGCGGTACCGCACCGAACCATTCGGTCATGCACACGTCCGCGCCAGCCTGTCCGGGTGGCGCAGCCGCCGTGGAGGTCGCCTGAATGATCTGGTATGCATCGCTGTCGGTAAGATCGTCATACCGGGGATCGCTGGAATCAATATCAATACCATGAAACCCGACGATCATTTGCCGACCCGTGTTTGAACCGGGAGGCACCGGACCCCAAGTGGTCCACTTCGGATTGACCGCGCCAGTGCCGTTGACCTTGGCATCCATCACGTCGAAGTAATAGTGCAGCAACTCACAGTCGCCCACCGGGTTCACTTGGGTAATCATGTCCGGGAACGGCTGCACGGGAATCAGCGCATCGATCAGCCCCGGATCGTTCTGAGCGTAAACCAGTTGCTGTACCGCGCCGCCGGAAGCACCGAGGCCGAAGGTGTGTTTCGGTTGTCCGTAGGCGGCCACGAACTGCTGCTTGACCATGTGCGCGGTCTGGCCCATCAGCTTGAGGTTGTAAGTGGTGGAAGCGGCCGCGCCGGTGGAATTGATGACCGCATAACCGTGTTCCAGCAGCGCCAGCGCGCCGGTCTGTCCGGTGCCGACTTCATTGATGGCGCGCAACGAGTTGCCCGAGTAGGACTGGGTATGACCCACCCCGGTGCCGCCGATGAAATAAAACACCGCGTCGCCGTTCCATTCCGTCAGATCCGGTTTTGACTGATCACCATCACCCGGCGCTGGGCTCAATAGCGAAATCGAGTAAATGAAACGGTTGATGACGCCTTCTTCGTGGCGAATGATCAACGGCACGTCTTTACCGTCGACGGTTATCGTCTGTATGTCGGTGGGCGGATTGTCCTGGTCATATTTATGCAGATCGGCATCTGCCGCATCACCGCTGGCGCGGTAATAGTAAGTCACGTTCATGCCGGCGCCGCACTCGGCGCTGTAGCCGATCGGATCGCCGTTCTCGTCGGTGACCTGATCACCGATGCCGTCCTGGTTATCGACGATCGCCTTGCCCAGATCGGTTTCCTGAGTCATGCAGACAAAAGGCT